>JAAXHE010000206.1 GCA_012271065.1 Candidatus Latescibacterota bacterium | reverse complement strand
TTCGATCCTGAAACCGGGGTCTCAACGCCTACGGGAGACCTGACCGCCAGTCGCAGCAGGGACGACGGAATATTGCTTCCCGACGGTCGGGTTCTGATTGTATCCAGGAGGTTTGGTAAACTCCCCATTGAGATGTACGATACTCATTCCGACAGATTCGACGCCGTTGCAGACGCGCCCTTGACATTCGGGACCAGCACTGCCACCCTGTTGCCCAACGGAGAGGTCCTTTTAATCGGCGGGTCACCCGCTGGTGGACGATGGCGTGTTTTCGATCCCGCTACAGGCACATTTTCCGACACATTCGCGATGAACCATCCTGGATGTGGCCATACGGCGACTTTGCTCAAGGACGGCCGCGCGCTGATCGTTGGAGGAGCCCACAGGGGAGTCGAGTTGACCGGACGGAATCTGATCTACGATCCATCGTCGAATGGTTTTACGGAAGCCGGTCAACTGCAAGTCGACCGCTGGGGCCATACTGCCGTGCTTCTTACGGACGGCAGGGTACTGATCGTTGGCGGTTTCGCCGGAAACGGGCGTCGCGCACAGACGGCCGAGATCTACGACCCCGAGACAAACAACTTCCCGCCCGCCTGAACTTCCGCAATGGATCCCTTGGCCGCCCTGCTGCTGCCGTCCGGCAGGGTGTTTTTCATCCACCGGGACAACGGCAATATCGCACTGTACAATCCGGACACTCAGGTATTTTCACCTACGGGACACAACATAGGACCGTGGCGATCCGGGCAGACGGTCACGCTCCTCGATGACGGCCGCGTCGTTATCGCCGGCGGTTTGAAGACGGCGGATGGCGGTCATTCTCCTGAGTCGATTACGGATCAGATTTTCATCTTCACGCCTTAACCCACATAACTCTCAGAACTGGTAACAGGTGTTCGATAACCCATCGACGTGCTGACCTCGCCTTCACTTTGCATCGAAACGACCAATGGCCTGGGAGACGTTTGTGCTTTCGAAAGCGGGATTCAGGGCAACCTGACGCCACGGCGCAATCGTGTTCCCGGCACACACCACACAAACGGCGTGAACGCGCCAAATCCGTCACCGCCCTTGCCCTTTCGTTTATCGTTTCATCCGGAAGCTCTTTCTGCTTCCGTAAAATCCATTATCCGTCGATTCCTGAGTTAATCAGGCCAAACATCACAAACCCGGAGAGTCTCCCGACACTCCGGGTTTTGATCGCTCCCGCCAATCACTCGCCAATTTGATTTCGAGATAATTTCACATGTGACCCGGCAGGTCTTCTGGTTCCTGTAGTAATCGAGATAGCCGGCTATTCGGGCATTTCCGCTCTCGCATCCGGATTTATTGAACCCACCCGGCCTGGTGTGTGTTTTTGTACCGTGAGAGGCTGAATCTGGTGCTCGGTTTGGGCGCTATCGCGCATGGGTCACACTTTGTTTCCAATGACATCGCAAAAGGCATGGAGTCGCGCAGGAGTCCAGACAACCCGATGGCTATCTTGTGGGGTACGAAGGGGAGGGTTCCATATGAACTGGTTCAAGCACTATTTGATTGCATCGATCGCGATTGTCGTTTGTTTGGGCGAAAGTCCGGCCGAAGGATCGACTGCAAAGGACATCTCACGGGTCGATAGCACGTATAAATCTGGGCTGGCCTATCTCGAATCCGGGAAATATGAGAATGCCGAGAGGTGTTTTCAGGCGGCACTTGAGATCAACTCGAAACATGCGCCTTCTTACGTCGGGCTAGGTCATGTCTATCTGAAACGAGGTGACCTGAAGGAGGCAGAGAAAGCCTTCCGCCAGGCGCTGAGGAAGCGCAAGAACTACGCCCCCGCCCTGAACGGATTAGGTCTGGTATTTCGGAATACGGACAAGATGCTGGATTGGGCAATCAGGTATTTCCGAAGCGCGTACCAGGCGGACCGCAGCTATATCGAGGCGTATCTAAGCCTCGCTGAGGTGTATCGCGAGATTGGAGATACCAAGGAGTTGGATACTTATGAGAAGCTGGTGAAGGTTGATTCGAGTCATTCAGATGCCTGGTTCCAGATTGGGAGGATCTATACGTTTGGTACGGCGGGTCGTTATCGGAATGCCCGGAAGGCGGAGGAAGCGTACCGGCGGCAGCTCGAGGTGAATCCGCAACATTACGGTGCACGGACCTATCTCGGTCAATTATTGAAGGAGTCCGGACGGACGAATGAGGCGCTGGCGATGCTGAATCCGGTTGTGGATACGCCGAATGACTATCAGCGGCGTGCGCTGCTGGAACTGGCGGAGGTACATCAGACCGCCAGGGATCACGACTTCGCGGATGCGCCGCTGGATGCGTATATCGAAGGGTTGGAACCCGAAGAACGGGCGGTCTACTATGATCTGAGCCTGGTGGCGATCGGCGGGGATTTGAGTCGTTTTCAGGAGGCGGCCTTAGACGAGCGGCAGGCGTTATCCGAGGCGTTCTGGGCGGGGCGGGACCCTGCGCCGGCAACGGCGGCCAACGAACGGTGGATAGAGCATTGTCGCCGCGTCGCGTATGCGCGTGAGCATTTCGGTGAGCACAAGTTTCCCTGGGACGCGCGCGGGGAGGTGTACGTGCGCTATGGAAAGCCCGATCACATCAGCGCGTCGGAGAACATCCGATTCGAAACGCAACCCAATGTTCTGGCTGTGAAGGACCGGCTCATGAACCAGGCGGGCGAAGCCTTGCAACACCTCCTCCTGAGTAGGCGTATGATCAACATATATGGCACAGAGAAAGGCATGGATGACAAGGAAACCCTCTCCACAATTCTGGGCTATCCGGTTTACCCTGTTCGAGGTGTCTGGGAATACTGGATCTATACCAACGTGGAACGTGGCGTGGAAGTGACATTCGTCCAGGATTACACACCAGGTCCGTACAAGTATGCCGAGATGCCGCATGCGAACGCCGAATTATGGGTGGATGAGATTACAGGTTCGAATCGCCTGGATGAATTGGGGACTCCCACCTACGACGAACTCGGGGGCAACAAGCCTCGCACTGATTTCCAGTTTAAGTCGAATCTGATCTGGCAGAGCTTAAATCCCGGCCTGGTGATGCATCGCGTGGCGCGCAAGACGCCTGAGATTTACGTGCAGGATTTCGCGACTGCCCCCCTCGATTTCTTCTATGACTCGGCTCGATTCAAGGCAGATGAACGTTCGGTGAAACTGGAGGTGTACTATGGTATTCCTACGCGTGACCTTGACTACAGAGAAGGACCCGACGGAAGGCTGACGGCA
>JAAXHE010000283.1 GCA_012271065.1 Candidatus Latescibacterota bacterium | reverse complement strand
CGAAGACCGCTGGGGATTTTAAGACAGTTTCTTGGAACGGAGGGCAGAATCAACGTCACTGGCGTGTTGCCGATTGACAAGCCCCCGGGAATGACGTCACACGACGTGATTGACCGTGTTCGACGCCGGCTGAACATCCGAAAGGTAGGGCATACGGGCACCCTGGATCCGCTCGCGACCGGCGTCCTCGTGCTGTGTCTGGGCAGGGCGACCCGGCTCAGTTCCTATCTCGCGGACCACGACAAGACGTATTCCGCCCATGTCCGCCTCGGGATCCGCACTAGCACGCTCGACGCGGAAGGCGACGTCGTTGGGCGATCCAACCGCTTACCCGGACGGTTGGAGGACGTCCGTGCCACGGTGGCTGGGTTTGTCGGCGAAATCGAACAGATTCCGCCTATGTTCTCGGCCCGAAAGATGGATGGCAGGCGGTTGTACCAACTGGCACGGGAGGGCACGGAAGTCGCCCGACGACCGTCCCGCGTGCGCGTTTACGAAATTGAATTAGAAGATTTCAGGCCTCCCGATCTACACCTGACGGTCTCCTGTTCAAAAGGGACTTATATCCGCACCCTGGCCGACGATATCGGCCGAAAGCTGGGATGCGGCGCGTATCTGGCCGGACTCAGACGCACGGCCGCCGGCCCCGTTAGCGTCGACGAATGCGTCATGCTTGAACAGCTCGAATCGGTTGAATCGAAGGAGGAGTTGAAGCCGTTTCTGATGGATCCCAACCGGTTATTGCGTGACCTGCCGCGTCTCAACCTGGATGCCGCTCAGGCAGGGTGTTTTGCTCACGGAAATGCCGTCGCGAATCTGGAAGACATTACCGCTCTCGAGTCGGGTCGGCTCGTGAGGGCGCTCTATCCCGAGGGGGTGTTGCTCGGCATCGGACGCTGGCGGGCCTCCGACCGGATGCTGAAGCCGGTACGGGTGCTGCGTCAGCCCGAAAGTTGATCCGGATGCAGACACGGACTTTGGAACAGACGCTCGGGCTGGAAAATACGGTGGTAACGACCGGCACGTTCGACGGTGTCCACCTGGGACATCGCGCTGTAATCGAAGCCGTCGTTGCCATGGCCCGGGCAAGGTCGGGCAGTGCCGTTGCCGTAACATTCGATCCACATCCGCGGGCCGTAATCCATCCCGACGACCCGCCGGTCGTCCTTACGTCGATGGAGGAGAAGCGGCGGCGGCTTCAGGACGCCGGAATCGACATTCTGGCGGTCGTCCCGTTCACCAGGGAGGTACAGATGCTGAGTCCCGAAGCATTCGTATCGACCTATCTGGTGACGTATCTGGCCGCGAAGGTCGTGGTGCTGGGTTACGATCACGGATTCGGCAAGGGTCGTAGCGGCGACCCCGATACCATGCGGACGCTCGGTCATCGGTTCGGTTTCGACGTTGCTATTGTGCCCCCCACGATGGCGGGGGAGGGCCCGGTGAGCAGCAGCCGGCTTCGGGACCTGATTCGAGAAGGCAGAATCGAAGAAGCGCGCGAGATGCTTGGAGGCGGATATCCCGTTTCAGGGCGTGTGGCGTCAGGCGACGGCCGGGGGCGGGAGCTGGGTTATCCGACCGCGAATATCGTGCCTGACGATACCATGAAACTGTTGCCGCCGAATGGTGTCTACGCGGCGAAGGCGTTTGTGCCTGATCCGTTCGCGGCTGTTGTAAACCTTGGAGTGCGGCCGACTTTTAACGGCAAGAGCAGATTGTTGGAAGCCCATCTGCTGGACTTTACCGGAAATCTTTACGGACGCCGGATATCTCTGGAACTGGTGGATCGCCTGCGCGACGAACGCCGGTTTCCGAATCCGGAAGCGCTGATTGCGCAAATTCACAAGGACGGGCAGCGTGCCCGTGACATTCTGGGACAGGAGTTGGACCATCAAATGGAGGTGAGGCATTGGGTTTAGCAAAAGAAAAGAAAGGCGAACTGGTGGAATCCTTCGGTCAAGCCGCCAGTGACACAGGCTCCGTCGAAGTGCAGGTCGCACTACTGACGGAACGCATCAGGATGTTGACCGAACACGCCCGGCGGCACAGTAAAGATCACCATTCCCGCCGCGGCTTGCTCAAACTGGTCGGCAAACGCCGGCGTTTCCTGAGATATTTGCAACGTCGTGACCTGACCGGATACCGTGCATTGATCGGCAAACTTGGAATACGTGGTTAATTATACCTGTAGCGTATGAAACCTGTTGCGTTCTACAGGTTGGAGGTACGTTATTTTTACTGAGGAGAAAGGGTGGATGGCAGAAAGAATAGAGCTGGAACTGGAAGGAAGGACATTATCCATTGAACACGGACGCGTGGCCAAGCAGGCCCACGGCGCCGTCTGGATGCAATATGGCGAGACCGTGGTGCTGGTGGCTACGGTGGCGGATTCCAGAGAATCCGATATGGATTTTTTCCCTTTGACGGTGGACTATCGCGAGAAATTCTACGCGAGCGGCAGGATACCGGGGAACTTCTTCAAGCGGGAGGGCGCGCCCTCCACAACGGAGAAGCTGAGCGCCAGGCTGATCGACCACCAGATCCGGCCGTTGTTCCTGAAACGGGACGTGGAAACGCAGGTTCTGGTAACCGTGCTTTCGTTCGACGATGAAAATGATCCCGCCGTACTCGCAATGACGGGCGCCTCCGCGGCCGTCTGTGTTTCCGATATCCCGTTCGAAGGACCGATCGGCGCGGTAAAGGTGGGTCGGATCAACGGCGAGTACGTGATCAATCCAACCTACCAACAGTTGGATGAGAGCGACATCAACATCATTGTTTCCGGAAACAAGGAGTCGATCATTTCCGTTGAGGGCGAGTGCCACGAGGTGCCCGACGCCGACGTGCTGGGAGCGCTGCGGGCGGGCCAGGAAGCCATCGTCAGGCTCGTGGAGATACAGGAAGAACTCATATCCAGGTGCGGGAAGCCAAAGCGGGAAGTCGTTGAACCCGAACCGAATGAAGCGCTCGAAGAAGCCGTAAGGGCACATGCGGCGCAGCGCATCGCAGACGCGAACCGGTTGTCCGAGAAGGAAGACAGGGCAAACGTCATCGCAGGCATTGAAGCCGATACACAGGCGGCCCTGGAACAGGAGTTTCCGGAGTCAAGCGCTGAAATCAACGCGGAGATCGAGGCAATCGTCAAGGCGGAGATGCGCCGGATGATTCTGGACGAAGGCCGCCGGATCGACGGCAGGGCCCTGGACGAGGTACGGCCGATTCAGATTGAACTCGGCGTTCTGCCGCGAGCACACGGGTCGGCCGTGTTCACAAGAGGCCAAACCCAGGCGCTGTGTGTGGCCACGCTGGGCAGCAAGCTGGATACCCGGATGGTGGACGATCTGGAGGGGATGTCCTACAAGAGTTTCATGCTGGATTACAACTTTCCCTCGTACAGCGTGGGAGAAACCCGCCGGATCGGGGCGCCCGGTCGGAGGGAGATCGGGCACGGCGTCCTTGCCGAAAAAGCGCTGGTTCCGGTCGTGCCCAATGAGAAACACTTCCCCTACACGATCCGTGTGGTTTCCGAAATACTGGAGTCGAACAGTTCGTCCTCAATGGCAACGGTGTGTGGCGGATCGCTCGCCCTGATGGATGCGGGGGTTCCCGTCAAGACGGCCGTTGCGGGTGCCGGCGTCGGGCTGGTCATGGGGGACGACAATGCCAACTGGGCCTTGCTGACCGACATACTGGGCGCGGAAGACCATCTTGGCGACATGGACCTGAAGATCGCCGGCACGGCCGAGGGACTCACCTCGATTCAGCTCGACATCAAGATCAAGGGTATCAGTCTTGAGATCATGCAGGAGGCTTTCGCGCGCGCGCGCGGCGCGCTGGACCACATTCTGGGCAAAATGACGGAAGCGATCGCCGGCCCGAAGCCGGAGTTGTCACCGTACGCGCCGCGAATTCTTTCTCTCTATATCGACCCGGCAAAGATCGGTACGGTAATCGGTCCTGGCGGAAAGACCATTCGCAGCATCGAAGAAACGGGCGCGACCGTGGCCGTGGACGACGACGGACTGATTACGGTCAGTTCGGTAGACGCCAGGGCCGGCGAAGAAGCCATGGAGATGATCAAGGCGCTGGTGGAGGATCCGGAAGTCGGCAGGGTGTACAACGGCACCGTCAAGCGAACCCTGGACTTTGGCGCCTTTATCGAGATTCTGCCGGGAAAAGAAGGACTCTGCCACATTTCAGAGCTGGACTACCACCGGGTGAACAAGGTCGAAGACGTCCTGTCCGAAGGGGATAAGCTGGACGTCAAGGTCATTTCGATCGACGACCAGGGGAAGGTTCGACTTAGTCGCAAGGCGACGTTCCAACCGCCTCCCGGATACGTCGAACCGCCGCCGCGCCAATCACGGGGCCCGCGAAGGCCCCATCGGCGCTGACCCGCCTGGTAAGCCAGAGGTCGGCAAAAGGCGATCGGCACCATCCGGTCGTCTTTTTTGGTTTTGCTGATGTTCTGTCCCGGAAATAAGTTGCCTGAATTCGACCGCCGAGTCGCCTGGCTCGCAAGGTGCCTCCGACCTGCGTAAGGTCGGCGAGCGAGGGGAACGCAGCGAGACGGGATGAATCGCCGGTCGAATGGTGAGGAATTTTCGGGACAGGACACTCAGCCAGGACTGATCGCGTGACTCCGGGAGGCCCCCCGATGGCCGTACCCATTTCGATTTCAAGGATCTCAGAGTACGACGGGCGTGCCGTTCTTCTCCAGGGCTGGCTGCACAACAAACGCTCCAGCGGCAGACTGAGCTTTCTGCAGTTGAGAGACGGAACCGGTGTGGTGCAGTGTGTTCTGTTCAAGGGGGACGTTTCGCCGGACCTGTTCGAGCGCGCCGCCGGCCTGACCCAGGAGTCGTCTCTGCGCGTATGGGGGGTTGTTCGCGAGGACGTGCGTTCGCCCCTGGGTTTTGAGATAGGGGTCACCGAAATCGAGGTGGTTCAGACGTCGGAACCGTATCCCATTACACCAAAGGAGCACGGAACGGCATTTCTGATGGATCATCGCCATCTCTGGCTGCGTTCCTCCCGCCAGCACGCCATTCTGCGCGTGCGAAGCGAAGTGATTCGGGCGTGCAGGAATTACTTCGATGAAAGAGAATACGTACTGACGGATTCGCCGATCTTTACGCCTTCCTCCTGCGAGGGAACGACAACGCTGTTCCAGACCGACTACTTCGACGACCGGGCGTATCTGACCCAGAGCGGGCAGCTCTATCTGGAAGCCAGCGCCATGGCCTTTGGAAAGGTCTATTGCTTCGGGCCGACGTTCAGGGCCGAAAAGTCGAAAACCCGGAGGCACCTGACCGAATTCTGGATGGTCGAGCCGGAGGTGGCGTACCTGGACCTGAGTGGGGACATGGATCTGGCGGAGGACTTCGTCAGCACCGTGGTACAGCAGGTCCTGAAAAGCCGGCGAAAGGAACTGGAGCTGCTTCAGCGGGACCTCGAGCCGCTCGAGCGAGTAAAGAAACCGTTTCCCAGAATCTCCTATACGGAAGCGGTGGACATCCTGAATCGGAGCGGCGTATCGCATCGGTGGGGCGACGATTTCGGCGGCGACGAGGAAACCGTTCTGGCGGAACAATTCGATCGTCCGGTCCTGGTGCACAGGTATCCGGCCTCCTGTAAAGCATTCTACATGAAGGGGGATCCGGACGACGGCCGGTTGGCGCTTTGCATGGATATGCTCGCGCCCGAGGGATACGGAGAAATCATCGGGGGCGGGCAGCGTGAGGACGACCTGGAGGAATTACGGCGGAAGATCGCCGAACACAGACTCGACGAAACCCCTTTTCAATGGTATTTGGACCTCAGACGCTACGGATCGGTGCCTCACGCCGGTTTCGGCCTGGGCATTGAACGGACCGTGGCGTGGATCTGCGGGTTGCGGCATGTACGGGAGACGATTCCGTTTCCCCGGATGCTGCAGCGGCTTTACCCATAACAGCCCGTTGAAAGAGCCCATCCGGGCTGCGGCCGGCCCT
>JAAXHE010000282.1 GCA_012271065.1 Candidatus Latescibacterota bacterium | reverse complement strand
GCTGTTTTTTTCCCATTGAGGCTAATTCCAATCGACAGGCGATTCCAGCACGCCCAGCACGGCCCTTCTGACGCGGTCCAGGCCCTGAATCACGGTCCACCGTCGAACCAGGTCGGAGTCTTCGAAGCGCCGCCCCTGCTCGTTCGTCCTCATTTCTCCCGGCCCTCGAACCGCTATCACCGTCGAATTTCCATTAAACGGGCCGCGATCTGGCGTTCCAGTTCCTCGCTGTAGATCAGCTTCCGGCCCGTCGCGCGCGCAATCGCCTGCCGGGTCACATCGTCCACGGTCGGTCCGATGCCTCCCGACGTGATCACCACGTCCGACCGATCCAGCGCGAGATTGAGTACCTGCGTTATGCGGTCCTCGTTGTCTCCCACGGTGGTCTTGTAATAGAGGTCCAGGCCGATATTCCGGAGCGCCACGGCCAGCAGGTTCGCGTTCGTGTCCACGATTTCTCCCAGCAGAAGCTCGGTCCCGATCATCACTATTTCCGCGCGCACAATCCCCTCTCAATTGTTCTGTCAACAAAATGCCGGCGCGGCGGCCGGTTCAATCGCCACGTTCACGCACGCGGGAAGGCCGGACGCCACCGCGTCGTTCAGCGCGTCCGGGAGATCCTCCGCGCGGTCCACAAAGACCCCGTACCCGCCCAGCGCTTCCGTCACCCGATCGTACTTCGTATCCAGCAGATCGCACCCGATGGTCCGATCGGAACCGTAGGTTTCGACCTGGAGAACGTGCTCGGCATTCCACCTTGCATCGTTTCCCACGATTGCGACCACCGGCAGGCCATAGCGCAGCGCCGTATCCAGTTCCATCGCGTGGTAACCGAACGTCCCGTCCCCCAGGAAGACGAATACGGTCCTGTCCGGAAAGGCCAGCTTTGCCGCCAGACCCATCGGCAACGCGCTCCCGATTGCGCCGGACGGTCCGTTGATCAACCTGATCTCCGCCGCCAGTCCCGCCTGTGCCCACTGCCCGAACTCCCCGCCGTCGTTCACGAGGATCGCCCCGTCATCCAGGAACGGCTGCACCGCCTCGCACACGCCCAATGGATGTACGGGGCTGGCGGCCGGGCGCAGCAGGCCGTCCCATTCCGCCGGTGCGGCGACGCGCAAACTGTCCACATCCGACCGCCACGACCCGGAATTCCAGGTTCGCTCGCGGGCCATCTCCACAAGCCGTCGCGTCGCTTCCCACGGGTCCGCGCAATGACGCAACGTCATACCGTCGTGGTCCCTCAATTCGCTTTGATCCGCGTCGATCTGAATGAACCTTCGCTGCTCGGAAAAAAACGGGCGCTGCCCGAAGCGCAGCGAAAAATCGAGCTTCTTGCCAAGCAGAAGCAAAACGTCGGCGCTCGCCAGACACGCGGCCGCCCGTCGCAGCGCCGGATCGTTCACGCCGCGAGGGCTTTCCATCGGCAGCGCCGGAATTCCCGTTACGTCCGCCAGCGCTTCCACGGCCAGCCAGCGCTGCCCCCGCCCCATCGCGGGTCCGGCCAGAATCAGCGGCCGATCCGCCCTGCTCAGCAGAGCCAGCACGCCTTCCAAATCCCCGGTCACCGCACCATCCGCGCCTTTCGAAGGCGCATTGCGCGAGCGGCCTGCAGATGCCTCCAGGACGTCCGACGGCAGACTCAGGTGCACCGGGCCGGGTCGGCCGGATACCGCCATTTCCAACGCCCTGTAAAGGTCACTCTCAAGATCATCGCTCCTCTCAACCCGCCAGGACGCCTTACTGACCGGCCGCGCAGCGGCCGCCTGGTCAATCTCCTGGAACGCGCCCTTTCCGATCTGCGCCTCCGGACAGTGACCGCTCAACATCAACAGCGGCGACTCCGCCATCAGCGCCACGTAGAGCGCCGTCAGCCCGTTGCAGTGGCCGGGCCCCGCAGTCAGCAATGCGACGCCGGGCTCCTCAGTCAACCTGCCCCAACCGTCCGCCATGTGGACGGCGGCGGCTTCGTGGCGGGTGTGGATCAATTCGATGTCCCGCCCGATTGTCGCATCGTAGACCGAAAGGATCTGGTTGCCAGAAAGCGAAAACAGGTGCTTTGCCCCGGCGGCCATCAGCCCTTCAACCAGCACCTCCGCACCTGTCATTGGCATGAATTGCTTCCTTCCCGTGTCTTCTGCATCAGCGCCGGGTGCCATCGAACTACATTTCTCGACCCGGATACCGAATGTCGAACCTGCCCCTTACCAGCGCTTTCATCTCTCGCGCCCTTTGAAACGTCTCCGCGACTTCCTCTTTAAGGTCTTCCGGCCTGTACAGAATTCCCTTTCGAACGGTCAATACGGGCGTAATCTTCCGCGAGCCAACTTCCAGGTTGTCGCCCACGTCCCGGAACTCGAATGCGCCTTCCCGCACCTCGAACGCCGCCAGGTCCGCCACGGTCCCGACCTTCAACGTACCCAGTTCATCGTCCCGTCCGATCGCCGCGGCCGGCGCGGCTGTTGTCTGGTAGACGACCTCCTGCAACTCAATTCCCAGATTCAGCATCTTGGAGGCCGTTTCGGGCAGACTGTAAACCGGATCGTTCAAACAGTGCACGTGCAGGTCCGTGCTGATCACGTCCGAAGGAAAACCCTGAGCCAGCGCCTTCTTGGCCACTGCGAACAGGAAACTGCCGCCGCCGTGGCCAAGGTCGAACAGGACGCCCCGTTCCCGTGCCGCCCACACTTCCGGAATAACCCGTTCCCCGTTTCCCAGGATCGTATCGCCGCCGCCGTGATAGCAGTGGGTGACGATATCGCCTGGGCGTAATTCGCCCAGCACGTCCGGCAGAGGAACGCCGGCTCCGGCGTGCACCATCACTTTCGAGTTCGAAAGCTCGGCGGCCTTTACCGCGAGTTTCAGCGGCGCCACCCCGTTGTCCCCCACCTGGTGTTTACCCTCGCGCACCTTCACGCCCACGCAGAGTTCCGGCCATCGACCGATGATGTACGCCGTGCGCTCCGGGTCCGCGTACCTCAAGTCCTGCATCTCGCCCACGGGTCCGTAGGTCAACCCGATCCCGCTGATATGCACGAATGTCAGGACCTGCGTCCGCGCCGGCGCCGCAACGTAATCCCTGAAGCCCATGAAATTCGCCCATCCCGGGCTGCCCGCGTCCACGACCGTTGTAACCCCGGTTGCCAGGCAGAGCGCATCCCCCCGGATGCCCCAGGTGGTCGCTCCCGCGTAGATGTGGGTATGGATATCGATCCAGCCCGGCGTCAGAATCCTTCCTCCCAGATCCACCGTTTCTCTCGCGGGCTCCACGATCTCCTTCTCCACGGCGGCGATTTTTTCACCATTCACCGCCACGTCGTACCCCCCGTTCAAACCCTGGGCGCCGTCAATCACGGTGGCGCCTTTCAACACCAGGTCATAGGTCATACCCTGGGTTCTCCGCTTCCCGGCTCAACCTGAACGCGTTCCCGCCCGGCAGCGCCCACGCCTCGCAGTCCCGCCTCTTGATCAGCAGCACCTTCCCTTCAGATATGACGACTGCGCCTGCTCCGAACGTCGGCATACAACTCCCTGCTACGCTGTACTCAGCGGCAACTACCGGTAATGCGGATGTTCCATCACCGCCCGTTCCGCATCCGTCATGTCCAGAATGTATTCAGGATAGGTCACCGAATGCGCGCCCACACCGTAGGCCTGGAATCCCGGGCTGAATTTGTACAGCAGCGCCCGCCGCTGATGGTCGGCCGTCCACGGCAGCGTCCCGTGGGTCAGCGTCTCCGTAAAAATCACCACATCTCCGGCGCGCCCGTTGACCTCCACTACATGTTCCTGGAATTTCTCACCCCGCATCATCTCCCTCGGGCACGTCAGATTCGCCTTGTGGCTTCCCGGCACCACCGCCACACCCCCTTCGCCCGGCCCCTCGTCCGCCAGCAGATACTCCACGACCGTCAACCCGCAGTAGATACGCCCGCTCTTGAAAAAATACGCCTCCGAAAGATCCGGACGTTCCACACCGCCCCCGTGCAGCGTGCCCCCTTCGCAGCCCTTGTCCATGGCAATCAGACCGGGCCCGTGATCCAGCCGATAATTCTTGCCCAGAATCACGTGCAGATAAGGCATCACACGCGGATGCACGAGCATCGCCCGAAAGGGTTCGCACCACGGCCGCTCCCATGCCAGCATTCCGCTCAGATCCTTCCTGTTCGACGTACCCCCGAGCGCCGGCGCGCCAATCGTGAGCGACCCCTCCCTCTCCCTGAGCTGATCGTCATGGCGATCGATCGCTTCGTTGCAGCGGTCGACTTCCTCCGGTGTCAGGACATCTTTGAGTACCAGGTACCCGTTCAGATCGAATAGATATTTCTCGTCTTCTGTCATCTCAATCCTCCTCAGGCGCAATGGGCGCCCTGATAGTTTCGCCGTTCGCCTCACGCGGTTACGATGTTCTGGCGATAATCGCCGTGGGCAATGAGCTCCGGCGCGTATGCGAACAGCGCCGGGTTCCCTCCCGTGTGTACGTAAACCACGGTGGCCCCCGGCGGAATCTCTCCCGTCCGGATCCGGTCGATGACCCCGGACATGGCCTTTCCCGTGTATACCGGATCCAGCAGGATGCCCTCCGTCCTCGCCAGCAGGTGCAATGCGTCCAGCCCCGCTTCGGTTACAATCCCGTATTCTTCGCCGACGTACGCGTCCGTATTCTCCATTTCGCCGGCCGTCATTTGTACATCCAGTTCCATCAGCGCCGCGGTTTCGTTGGCGATTTCCGCAATTTGCGCGTTTCGCCTCGCGTTGTCTCCCCTGCTCGGCGAGAATCCCTGTGTCCGAACCTGCAGCCCCAGCGCCTTCATCCCAAGCGCCAGCCCGGCGTGTGTGCCGTGTCCGGATGCCGTACAGATGAAATTCGCCTGCGCGGCCATCGCCTCGAGTTGATTCACGATCTCCAGCGCGCAACCGACGTACGCCACCGTTCCCAGCACCACCGCCCGCCGCCCGATGAGATAGGGTGTCTCTCCCCGCGCCCGCAGCTCTTCCATAACCCCTTTCTTGACTTCCTCCTGGCTCACGCCGTCGGCGACCAGTCTGACGTCTGCGCCGAAGATATTGTCCAGCAGCTGATTACCCTGGATTCCCATCAGGCTCCGGTGATCGTGACGGTTCACCAGCACGCATTTCATGCCCAGCTTCGCAGCCGCGGCGGCCGCCTGTCGCGCGTGGTTCGACTGCGACGCCGCGCCCGTCACCACGGCCGTCGCCCCGTGCGCCAACGCGTCGCCCAGGGCCAGATCGAACTTTCGCGTCTTGTTTCCTCCAAACGCGAGCCCGGTCAGGTCGTCCCGCTTCACCATCACACGCACCTTCCCCCCGAGCGCTTCCGAGAACCGCGGGCAATCGTGCAGCGGCGTGGGCAGTTCGGCCAGTGCCGTCCTAGGAAATCGTTCGATTACCGCCTGCAACTCCTGTGCGCTTACAGCCATGGATTCCTCCATCCGGAGTGTGGGATCCGGGTGTCGCGGATTGACCCCGTTTCACGCGAACAATCAATGACGACACCACAACGGGCGGCGCCGATGGCATGATGACACAGTTTCCCGCGGAAGTCAAAGAGAAATGGCGTTGTGCGCCTCCGTTCAATTCCGTTGTGCCCGCCCCGGCCGATTTCTATATTCGGGAAACCGCAGACCAGCCATGGAGGTACGAATGTCCGCAACCGACAACAGCGTGATCGCGAAAAACGCACAGCCCTTCGACGAAGAAACCACCAGAAGAATTGTGGAGGATTTCAACCGCGACGGCTACTGTTTCCTGGAGAACGTGCTTACCCTCGAGGAGGTGGACGCACTGAGGGAGGGTATGAAGCGCAAGTGGAACGACCCTCGCATTCAGGCCGATGAAGCCGGCGATCACATCCGCGGCATCAGCATGATGCGCATGTACGAGTACGACCGCAACTTCAGGGACCTGATCGAAAGGGAGCCCATCGTCAGCCTGGCTGAGGCCATCCTGGGCGCGGACTGCCATATGATGTCCCAGAACGCGCTGCGTTACGAACCCGGCCAGGGCGGCGGCTGGCATCTGGACGACAGAATTCACTTCCCGGTGCCGGATGGTGTCCCGCGTCACAGTCCGGATATCCCCATCCCCTGCTTCGTGATGAACGCAATGATCCCGTTGAGCAAGGCCGATTCCATCGAATACGGCGTCACGGAAGTCATCCCCGGCAGTCACTTCGCCGGCCGGAATCCGAACGACCGCGAGAATCCCACCTTCGAAGGCCGGCGGGCGGTTTCCCTGACCGCGAATCCGGGCGACGTCTACATGTTCCACAACCAGGTCTGGCACCGCGGGTCGCGGAACAACTCCGACGAGGTCCGGTACGTGGGTTCCGTTGTCTACAGCCAGCGAATGATCGCCCAGCGCCTTTATCCGTTCATCGACTACCGCATGCCGGACCACGTCTGGGAAGATGCCGGCCCCCGCCTCCAGCGGCTCTTGGGACGGCACGAAAAAGGGGCGTACGGCTGAGCGCGACAGAAATCGTCTTCGTTCTTGCCATAGCTTCCAATTGTCGGTATAATTTCACGTGCCGCCGGGAATGCGACTGGCGGGGTTTGATCCAATCCTTTCGTTCTGTCTGCACGGTGTGCTTTATTCACAATCGACTCAAGGTAGCACGTACGAGGGTGGGAAGGGACCTGCCATGGCGCAAAAAACACAAGCATCCAATTGCAAGAGAGTTCATGTCATCTCAAGAAGAGATCGTTGGGCAGTCTTTAAGTCGGGGAATTCCAGGGCGTCAAAAATCTACGACACCAAATCTGCTGCCGAAAAGCGCGCCAGCGAAATATCGAATGGCAGTGATGTTGTCATCCACAGACGAGATGGAACTGTACAAAAGTGGATAAAGGCTAAGTAAACCTCGGAGGAAGCTCGGCAAGTTCATGACGGACTGCTATCAGGAGAGGACGGCCGAGGGTGAGTAGGGTGACTTAGAGTAAACCCGGTGTTAATGCGTCCAACCTCATGTGAGATTTCGCACGAGGTTTTCGTTTATTCAGGTAGAGCCATCTGTTCCAGCATGAGTGAGACGATGGTCCCGCGCAAACAAGCGAGCAGTCGAAAGAGTGAAAGAGCAGAACAACCTTAAACCCCAGCTACCTGCCTGATCAGAAGTACATCCAACCAATTTCGGCATTTGGAGTTTTATTTCCAGATAACTGCGCACTCGCGCAAGGACCTGAAGAAATGACCAACTTGCTTCAGCAGGCATTTTCAGAAATCCAGAAGCTGTCGCCGGACAAACAGGATGCCATTGCCACACGTATTCTGGCCGACCTGAAGGATGATCACGTTTGGACGGCACGTTTTGAAGCCACAACCGATGAGCAGTGGGACCGTTTGGCCGAAGCAGCTAGAAAAGAGATTGCCGCGACCGAACCGATTGCATTTGATGATGTTTTTCCGGTCGATCGATCTCGTCAATGACGTCCAGTGTAACGAGAGGGTTTCGGAGGCGGCTCATCCGGCTTTCTTCCCAGGTACAAATGCAGGCTGGCCAGGCTTTCAGACTTTGGCGCGCAAATCCCTATCACTCCAGTCTCCAATTCAAGCAAGTCAGCCAGCGTCAGCCCATCTTTGCGGTTCGCGTTGGCATCGGCTATCGGGCATTAGGTTTGCGAGAAGGAGATCACATCTTTTGGTTTTGGATTGGATCGCATGCCGCGTATGATGCGTTACTCAGGCGTTTATGATAGCGGCCCATCCACCGGTATGTTCTGACCGTATTTTAATCCCCACCGGGCTTTTTTCTGGTGGGGGTTCTTTAAAGCACATCACATTAGAAAAATAGAAGTACGATTTCCCTACGTGTACGTTGTCTGTATTCCCACGTCGTCCTTGAACTGAAGAAAGGAATCCCATGACGAAAACCGATCCATTCGAACAGGGCCTGGCAGCCGGTGAGGCGGCCGCATCCGCCTCCGGAGACGCGTCACAGTCAACGGCGTCGAACGGCGGGCGCATGTACGTGCGCACGCAAAGTTTCGGGTCCACCGACGCCGAGTTGCGCTTCTTGCAGCGGTGCGGGGTGCGTCACAAGGCCGTTATCTTTCCCTTCCATGACGGCCGAGGATGGGACCTCGACGAACTGGTCCAGGTACGGGAACACCACGAGCGGTTCGGGATCACACTGGATATGAGCTCGCTGCCGATATACGAGCGTTTTCACAACATCATCTATTATGGCAAAAGCCCGGAACGCGACCGGGAAATCGACATCGTGTGCGAGATGATCCGGACCGCCTCGCGCGCCGGCGTCGACTCCCTGCGCTATAACACCTGCGTCCTGCCCATCGACCGCACCGAGCCGGAAGAAGGCCGCGGCGGCTTCTTCCACACCGCGTTCCGCGTGGACAAGATCCCGGCGGAAGAACAGGCCAGGCTGACCGAGGCCGGGCGCGTCACGGCGGACATGTACTGGGAACGCATCGAGTATCTGCTGGAACGGATGATTCCGGTGGCGGAAGAATTCAAGGTGCGAATGGGCAATTCGCAGGAGGACCCCGCCACGCCTCCCGGCTACAAGGGCGTTGACAAAGTCCTCAATGACTTTGAGGGCATGAAGCGTTTCATCGAGATACAGCGCGGACCGTATCACGGCTGGAACTTCTGCGTGGGCTCCGTCGCGGAAGGGCTCGAAGACCCGGCCACCGAGATCTATCCCATCATTGAGTACTTCAGCAGCCGCAATACGATTTTCCTGGTTCACTATCGAAACATCATCGGAGGGCTGTACAGCTTCCGCGAGTCTCTGCCCGATGAGGGAGACATGGACTTCTACCGAGTTATAAAGGCCCTCAAGGACACCGGCTACTGCTACGGCATCGATCCCGATCACGTCCCTTGGACCGACGACGATCCGAACCGTTCCTATCAGTCCTACGCGTACTGCTTCGGTTACATCAATGCCATGATTCAGGCGGTGTACGGTTAACCAGGATACAGGTCACTAGGAAGTGAACAGGACCTTTCCCCCGGGCCCGTCAAATTTGGGTTGACGGGAGACGGTAGAAGATATCCTTGCCGGCCAATTTATCCCTCCTTGCCTCCGGCACGAAAAGAAGCCTCACAAGGCAGGTAATCTCTAACCTCTACCGGCTACCGTCTCACCGCCTTTGGTCTACCCTCTACCCGCATTCATGCTTTTTGTGGTCGATTCAATCGGGTTCTTTTTTTCGAATTGAGGCTGAGACATGGAACCAGCTGAAATTGCGCGCCACATCAGGGAAAACGGCTGCTGTATCGTCGAGGACGTCATTCCCTCCGGGGAAGTGGGCGGGATCCGCAAACGCGTCCTGCGGGCGCAGGCCGCCAATGACGCCGCCCACCAGGCCAGGGAGGAGGCGACTCGGGCCAGGGGCCACCGCGTGGGCGCCCGCGGCGTCGGCGTGCTCAAGCAGGCCATCAACCACGACCAGTCGTTCGCGCCGTACCTGGCCGACCGGCGGATCGTCGGGGCCCTCGAAATTATCTTCGGTCCCTGGCTGAGGATCTCCTGCACCGACGTCGTGGTGAACCATCCGGGGAACGAGCGCGGCTACTGGCACGCGGACTGGCCGTTCAACCAGACGAACGCCTCCAATGTCCCCACCCCCTACCCGGACGCGATGATGCACGCGTCGTCGTTGTGGATGCTGACCGATTTCACCGCGGCCAACGGAGGGACGCTGCTGTTGCCCGGCACGCACCGGAAGGACCACAATCCGGCGACGGGAGACATCGCCGGCTTCGACAACGAGGCGCCCCAGCCAACCGAGATCAATGCCCAGGGCAGGGCGGGATCGGTACTGCTCTACGACAGCCGGCAGTGGCACGCGGTTGCCCCCAACCGGAGCGGCAGCCCCCGGGTGGCCCTGATCGTGCGTTACGCGCCCTGGTGGCTGAACCTGAATCCGACGCACAAAGGCACGCCGGAGCACGAAATGATGGTGGTGGAGACCGGCGGGAAGAACTACGAGATGGAGCCCCTGAGCCGAGACGTGTACGAGGGACTTCCGGAGGAAGTGAAGCCGCTCTTCCGGCACTTCGTGGCCAGTTAGGCGAGGTGTCCGATATGGAGAGGTATTGTCAGTTGTTTTGGCTGGCGGCGAACGCTTCCTGATGGATGAAACGATGGCGTTCAGTACGCCAATATATGTAGTAAAGGTTTCCAACAATGGCAAAGAGGACTCATCGAAATGAATCCCCGTCAAGAGCCGACGTATTTGCAGATGCAATCGGCATGTGCAACGCTGCGCAAGCCGGAGACTTGGAAAGAGTAGAAATGCTGATGAAGAGGAATCCGGACCTGGCAACTGCCAAAAACCATCCGCAATACGGGCGGCGCCCCATTTATTATGCCGCTCGGGAAGGTCATACCGAGGTCGTTGAGATACTGCTTGAGGCGGGAGCCAGTCCGGCCGTTGGGGTCTGGCCTAACCGTGAGGCGTCGCAACCGTTGACATTGGCACGGGACCGAGGGCATACCAAGGTCGTCGCTTTAATTGAAGCGTGGTTGAATGCGCAACAAGGGACGACATCTCGCGGGATGGAATTTTGCGATGCGGCCCGGATGCAGATGCATGAAAAAGTACGCTCATTTTTGGACAAAGAACCGGCAATTGTAAACGAAAGCGATGCAGCGGGTAATACTGCGCTTCATTACGCGGTGTGGCATATGCAGTTTGACCTTGTGGCCGACTTGCTCGCCGCTGGCGCCGACATAAATATCAGGAATGCCGAAAATGAACTACCCATCCACCGCGCTCTATTCAAGGGTAGTGGCCCCAACCGTGATAAGCCAGCGGACCGAAAGATGGCTGAATTGTTGCGTGAGCATGGGGCAGATTGCGACATCTGGGTAGCCAGTGCTCTTGGTGATCTGGAAGGCGTCAGGAAGATGCTGGAAGCGGACTCCAGCCTGGTGAATTATCAGTGCGGGCGTGTGAATAACAAGAATGCATCGACCTATCCCCTGGCGTTAGCCGCGCGCGAGGGACACCTGGAAGTCGTGGACCTGCTCCTGGATTTCGGCGCTGACGTGGATACAAAATGTGAACGCAATGGTAAGGTGGTACATATTTCAGGCGCGTTGATTTATGCACTGGAACGCAAACACTTTGACGTGGCCGAACGGTTATATGTTAACGGCGGGCGCCCGATGATGTGGACGTACGTGAAGGCGAGGCAATATTGCGTTATAGGTGAGTTACTGGATCGCGCCATGGCTGTTCCGGAAGCAGGTTATCTGCCTCAGGATCTTAGTGAAGGCGTGGTTCGACAAACCATGCGTTGGGGATTGAGTTTTGGAGACGTCAACGTCGTAAAAATGTGCTTGCGTTGTGAACCGGATTTTGACGCGGATTATTGGTTTGAATGTCTGCGTTGGGGGCTGCAGAGCGGCGCCGGAGAAACCGTACGGTGCGAAACGGCGAATCGAGGTCGTCCAAATGGACGAGATTTCCGAGTACGTCCGGTAACCTCGAATATCCTGAAGCTCTGACATCAATTCGCCTTTTTTCTTCTGTGTATATTCGACAACCAGGTCCCCGAATAAACGCGAACAAACGCTTGGCTCTTGCGAGCGGGGAGTTTGAGACAAGACATGCGGATTGATGAACGCAAGGAGGAATTATGAAGTATAAGATCGCGCTGCACAGATCCGATGAAGGCTGCAGTGTCTCGGTACCCGGACTGCCAGGTTGCTGGTCACAAGGAGCCACCGAAGATGAAGCGATTGCAAACATCCAAACGGCAATACGCGAGTATCTGGAAGTCGTTGACGATCTCTTGGACAACGTAGAAATACGAGAGATCGAACTGACGGAATAGAATGCCGAAACTACCGGGTGTCAACCATCTCGATGCTGTGCGCGCATTGGAAAAAGCGGGTTTTCGAACGGCACGCCAGGGCAAGCACATCATAATGACTGATGGCGTGCGCATTCTGACCATTCCAAGGAATAATCCTGTAAATGCGTTCACTATGGGAGGAATTGTTAAGGACGCAGGATTGACCATTGGAGAATTTCGCAGGCTTTTGTGACGGCAAGAGCAGGAGGTAACCGGTTTGGAATGGTATGAGGATGAGTCATTCTGGAAAGCGACTTATCCGTTTCTATTTTCCGTGGCAAGGTTTGAGGCTGCCGAGACGCACGTTGAGAACATCCTGAATCTGGTCGGCATGGACTCGGGCCCGGTCCTCGACCTGTGTTGCGGACCCGGCCGCTTTTCGGTCCCCCTGGCGCAGCGCGGCTTTCGGGTCACGGCGGTCGACCGGAGCCCGTTTCTGCTGGGCAAGGGGCGGACGATGGCTGCGCAAGGGAATCCGGACATTGAATGGATCGAGAAAGACATGCGTGAGTTTGAGCGACCGGAAGCCTTCGACCTTGTTCTCAATCTCAACACTTCCTTCGGATACTTCGATGCCAAAGACGAGGACGTACGGGTGCTGCGGAAGATCTTCGCCAGCCTGAAGCCCGGCGGACATCTCGTGATGGACCTCATGGGCAAGGAGAAGCTGGCGCGGATTTTCCAGCCGACGGTCTCCGAGAAGCTCGAAGACGGTACCCTGCTGGTTCAGCGCCATGAGATCTTCGACGAATGGACACGGATCAGGAATGAATGGACCCTCATCAAGGGTACCGAGGTCCGTACCTTCGAATTTCACCACACCATCTATTCCGGCCAGGAACTGAAGGACAGATTGCTGTCCGTCGGCTTTCAAGATGTAAGGCTCTGCGGCAGTTTCGAAGGAGAGGAATACGGCCGGGAATCCGATCGGTTTGTGGCCGTCGCCGGAAAACCGGACTGAGAAACTGTCTGATCAAACGGCAGGAAGCGCGCCGACCCGGCGAAGACGTCAGTCCTTATAACAGCAATAGAACTCATGGACACCTGTGACGCGATGTCAATCAGATACCAGAGTACCCTTGAGGGAATCCGTTCCGACAATCTCAAGGGTCACTTCATGGGTTGGCCCAATCCCCCCTCTCCGGATGCGCATCTCAGGATTCTTCAGGGCAGCGATTACCTCGTTCTGGCTGTTTCGACGCAAGGAACGGTCGCCGGCTGGATTTCGGCCATCTCGGACGGCGTGTCCTGCGCGTATATTCCCCATCTCAGCGTACTCCCGGAATACCAGGGTAAGGGCATTGGCGCCGAGCTTGTCAGGCGAATGCTCGAACAGGTCGGCCATCTCTACATGATCGACCTTGCGTGCGACCGGGACGTGGCCGATTTCTACGTCAAGCAGGGGTTTTCCGAGTGCGTGGGCATGGTCGTCCGTAATTTCGAGAGACAAAACTGCGAATAGAGCGGCGAACCGTGACGATAACATGCGTTAATCGGGGCAAATCGCAGCCAATAAATACTATATATAATATGATGAATACTATATTTGATATAAAGAACGCACACAAAACATCCTGAAACGCTTGTAATCGAAATGAAAACATGAAGACCGTCGATCCGGACAAGGCAGCCGCTTTCGTTCTCGACGCGAATGATCCCGTTCTTTCGAGTCTCGCCCTGTATGCGCGTGGTAATTGCGGTCGTGAAGGGGTGATCAAAGCGCTTCGAGTCTATCAACGGGATGACGGGGGCTGGACGCGAACCGACAAGGACTTTCAGGGAGACCTGTCCATTATCAGCGCGACGTAGGTGGCCGTGCAATGGTTGAACTGGATAGGGGACCGGAGCAGTTCGGTTCTTGAAGACACGGTCGATTATCTTCAAAGAACCCAGCGTGAAGACGGAAGTTGGGACGAACCGGATGAGATCGTCAACTTCAATCCGCCATTCTGGATGCTGCCCGGGCGGTACGAGAATCAGGTATGGCTGACCTCCGCGATCTGTTGTAAACTGAAGGAATCGGGCCGGGAACAACAGGTGGATTTCACGAAGGCGCTGGAGTTTCTCCGGCAGGGCTGGAATGGCGAAAGATTCCCGGTCTACCAGCACACGCATTGGATGGCAATGCCTCTGTTGCGTCTGATTGGAAACGGCCACGAAGCGGATGAGAAAATCATCAGAGGCTGCAGAGACGTACTCTACGATGCCGTGTCGGCGGACGGGGCGGACCCGGGAGACACGATCTCGATCGCTTATGCCAGCCACCTTGCAGGTGAAATTGCAGAAGACCTCTTCGATATATCGCTGAAAAAAGTAATCGGCTATCAGCAGGATGACGGGGGCTGGACCACGAATCACGGGGACGAACATCGAGCCGCCTTCACGGTCGAAGCGCTGTTTCTGTTCAGGAGAATCGGCTTGTATTGAGTTCATGGCGCGCGCGGAGGAACTTCCCGTGAAGCTTCCACAGCACAGGAATCTCCTCCAGGAGTTTTCGAAATGACGCCTCATTCCAGCGATGCGACATCCGATGAGACTGCCCGGTACTATGCGGCGCGTGCGCCGGAGTACGACCTCAGCGCGGGGTATCTGACTCTCGATGCAGACCCTGTCCGCGTTGCGAAAAAGAGAAGATTTCAACAGATTTTTCAAGGACACGACGTCATCGAGATCGCGTGTGGAACCGGATACTGGACGGAGGTCCTCGCGGAAACGGCAGAGTCGGTTGTCGGAATCGACGTCAATCCGGAGATGGTCTCCCGCGCTCAATCGAGGTGTGAACGTATCCCGCACGTTAAATTTCGTTTGGCTGACGCCTATAACCTCGGCCCGGATGCAGGTACTTTCACCGCAGCGTTCGCCGTCTGGTGGTGGTCGCACGTTCCCAGGTCCCGCATGGGAGATTTTCTGCGATCGCTTCACCGAAGGCTGATCCCCGGAGCGCCGGTGCTGTTTTCGGACCAGCTCGAATACGACGTTCCCAGGGTTGACGGCATGGCCACCCAACGGCACGAGGATTCCAACGGCGATACCATCGAGCGGCGGGTTCTCTCAAGCGGACAGGAGTACGACATCGTGAAGAATTTCCCGACAGAACGGGAGCTCGTTGCTGCCGTGAGTGGTTTCGGATCGGGCATTCAGTACCGGGAGTGGCAGGGAGAGAAGCATTGGGAGCTGACGTACAACGCCGGCAAGTTGGCACAACCCGAATAAGGCAGAGTACATCTGATGAAACGATCATTGGCGATACTGGTAGTTGTGATGTTGAATATACCTGGCTCCGGTTGGACAGAGGCTGAAGACCATCTCCACGTTCGAGAGCGGACCGGTTACTCTTCTGAGCCTGTGGGTAGTGCGCGGATGGACAAACGCATTACAGAGTCCGCGTTACGTTACCGGAAATATGGTGCTGTGGCTGCACGGGCCGGGTTTCACGACATTGCGTTTCCAAAGGATAGCAAGGAATTCCACCGTTTGAATGGATATGGGCTCCTGGTCGTCACAGCCGTCTCGCAAGATAGTTCTGAGCTTCCACTCAGGCGCGTTTACGTGCAAGGTGAACATGGACCGGAAGTCCTGCGGCGGCTTTTTTCAATCTCATCGGCGGTAGAACCTCCGGACGGGGCCGTTGCACAGGTTTTCGGTCCGTTCCGGGCTGATGCCATGTATCTCTTTCCGGTACATTGGAAGTTTAAGGACAGCAAACTTCTCACTGATTTCGCGCAGAATCGAAGAGGCTTTCAACTGGCAACCTTCCCCGAACGTATTCCGTCAGCCTTGAAGGCGCTTCCAAAGGAGAAGCCCACGTCGATTCCTCCATTGGAAGAAATACGACAGTTCGCGCTCAGAGAGTATCCTGATCTCGGTCGTTTTCTGGTAGAAGTGCAACGGGAAAGACGTAAAGAAGATTAAGTTGCGCTGTTTCGCCTGGAGTTCGTGAGGCCCATTGGATGCAAAGACATTGGCTGTGTCGTGCGCTGTTGAAGGAACATCCGTCAAGCGGGTGATCTTCCCTCAAGAGTTTCTACTCTTCATTTCTGCTCGCTCGGACTTCGAGTTTCCTGGATGGTGGAATGACTGGGATCTGTCAACACCACTGAGCGGGGATGGGAAGATCAACCGTCCGATCATCCTGCTCAGAAGAACATAGAAACCGCTCCATCGCCAGCTTCTTCCTTTGCAGGCATAATTCATGCGCCCACGTTTCTACAAATCTCGAGACCGAGGCTCTTTTTCCCAACGAAGGCAACAAACCGATATATATATGCTGCAGGGAAGTTAAACGCGAAATCAGACTCTGGTACACCTGAGTTGGCGCCGACAGCCGGGCTTTGGCTGCTGGCTGGGGTTCAGCCTGATATCTCTCGGCTTCTCGATCATGGTGAGCTGCCGTGAGTCATAGAAGGCTGTTCTCTGCGGTCTCCGCGGCAATAAAGACGGTACAGATTTTGAAGGTCATCGCTATGATCAAGCCAAGTCACGAGTGGGTACGGCGGGCGCGCACCTTTCAGATAGAGCAATACCACCCGCCCTTCTGGCCCGACATCGACTTTGACGCGAAGCAGCTCGTCGATGTCGTGCGGAAATACCACGCCAACGCTATCTGGTTCGGCAGCGCGGGTAAGTGGGCGGTCTTCCCCAATGAGTTCTTTCCCCCGCACCCTCAATTAGGTGAGCGCGACCTGCTCGCCGAAACTATCGCCGAGGCCCATGCGCGGGAGGTGCGCGTCATCGGGTACATTCCCGTGGGGCACATTATTCCCGAAGATAACATGCTGATCCATCATCCGGAGTGGATGTACCGCCCCAGCCCCGAAGGCAACGCTCCTGTCCTGAGGCACCACGGCGGCGGATTTCACCGGCACGTCTGCTTTAACACACCGTACCGAGAGGCTATCTGCGCTTTCATCGCGCAAGTGGTGGACCACAACGTCGACGCGATCTACACCGATTCTGCCTGTCCTTACCATTCGCACCACACCCCGCAGTCACCCTTGTGCTACTGCGACTATTGCCTCGAGAAGTTCGACAGGCAATTCGGCTGCCCGATGCCGTATGCACCCGATCCGCACAGCCTGCCTCGGGAAGACCAGGAGATGCTGGAAGCGTGGAGCCTGCAGTACGGCAGGATCGTCGGCGATGTCTTTCTCGAATTCGCCGCCGCGACGCGAAAGAAGAAGGACATCCCGGTGCTGACGCACGGCCTGGGTGTGGGCAACTGGCCCGAACGCAGGATCGTGGAGGCGCACAATGGATTTCTCTACGAGGCAGGGGGCGACTTCCTTCATCGGCTCGAAGCGGCCAGTCTGGCCGAGTCGTCGGGTTGGGCTATGTGGCAATACGTCGGCGCCTTGACGGGCTGGTCGCGGACGCAGTGTTTCGGCATGGAACTCGTCGAGGAAGCGGCAGCCAGCTTTGCTTCCGGAGGGGGCGTCCTGGTGGCGTGCGGCGTGAACCTTTGGCTGTCGCCTCCCCACAAAGCCAATCGTGAGCTGGTGGAGTTCCTTGAGATCCTGGAGACGAATGAATCACTCTTCGAAGATCTCCACCCGTCTCCGTTTGTTGCTATTCCATTTGTTTTGCCGGTGCGGGTGTATGAGATGCTCGAGCGGATGCGGTTCCGCGCCGAGCCCCTGGTGATGCGCGATCGTCCGCGCGATGTCATCGGCCAGTTCAAGCAGGACCTCGCCGACCGTCCGGGGGAACTCGAGGCCCCGCTCTCCGAGGCGGGCTATCTCGTGCGCACGCCCCCGCAGCAATCCTGCCGTCGCGGGGCTTTCTCGACCATGCTGGCCAACCATTTGCCGACATCGGTGATCGAGGAGCGGGTTCTCTCCGATCCAGCGGCGTTGGCAAAGTATCCTGTTCTGTTTCTGCCCAACGTCGGCCATCTCACGCGGGAGGAAGTCGAGGGCATCACGGAATATGTGAAGGTGGGCGGGCGGCTCCTGGCAACGTACCGGACGAGCCTGTACGGCGCCGAGCCCGAGGAGATGCGCGATAACTTCGCCCTGGCGGACCTTCTGGGCGTGGACCGCGTGGACCCGAACCCCGACCAATTCGCTGATTACGAACAACACCTTTGGGCCGCGGGGACGTTCGACACGTACGGTCGCTGCGTTCCGGGTCAATGGCTGGCCGAGAGGTGCTCGCATGAGCTGTGGCCGCTCAATCGGTTCGAGTTCGTCCAGGCGCGGCCGGGAACCGACGTGGTGGCGAACATCGTCTTCGGTGGGCGCGCGGACGACGCTCTGTGTCCCGCCGTCACCTGCCGGACGGTCGGCAAGGGGCGCGTCGTCTATCTGGCCGCGCCGGTGGAGGAGCTTCATTTCGAATATCGCCTGCTGGTCGTCCGCGATCTTCTAGGCGCCGTGGTGGATTGGCTCTACCCGGAGGGCCGGCCTCTGATGACCGATGGCCCGAACCAACTCGTGATGATTCCGAATGAAAAACCAGG
>JAAXHE010000079.1 GCA_012271065.1 Candidatus Latescibacterota bacterium | reverse complement strand
GCGCGCCTTGTCTTCGGCCACAATGGATCGGCCTCGCCTGCAGAGCGACTTTCTCAACGGACTGTTAACGAGTCTTTCGATTTTCAGGATCATGCTAACGGATCAATGACCTTACCTCTCGACTCGCCTCAACGGTATACGATCAACCGCTCTTTCCCGCGGACCCGTTTCCGGCCGTCGTCCGCGGTAACGGTGTAGAGGTATACGCCGTTGGCCAGCAGGTGGCCGTCGGCGTCCCGAACGTCCCATCGAACTTGATTATACCCCGCCCGCCCGGGTGCGTCTTCCAGAATCCGGATCAGTCTTCCGGAAACTGTAAAGATGCGAATCACGACCTCCGCTGGCCGGGACAGAATGTACGTAAACTCCGTCGCGTCCGCGGTCGGGTTGGGGACGTTCAGCACCCTCTCTATTGCGAGGTCCGACGATACCTGAAATGCCATGGACTTCTCTGCGGGGCCATTGCCCAACTGGTCCGTCCCCGAAACGGAGAGCGTGTAGCGGCCGTCATCCAGCCGTGGAGACCAGGTGAATCGCAGAGACGTCGGATCTTCTTCCCGACCCGACACCCGATCGGAGGTCAGCACATCGGAAATCTCATCTCCGGGGCCCGTAAGCACAATCCGCACCGACCGGGCGTCTATGCCGCTCGAATCCCGGAACACGGCTGAAAACTTCGGCGTCGACGGCAGATAATCGTCCACCCTCACCTCGCCCGCGGCATCCAGTGCGACCAGGTCCAGTTCGGGCCCTGCCCGGTCATCGCTTGGGTGGACCTCAACGGTTTCTCCGGCTGTGGTCACTCTCACGTAGTAGCTTCGACGACCGGAGAGGTCCTCAAGCCGGGCTGTTACGAGGTTCGTGCCGGCAAATCGGGCGGTATTCCAGACGAGGGATACCGACGTTGTTTCACCAACAGGCGTTTCTTCGGGGACCGACGCACGTCCAATCAGACGTCCGTTTTCGGGCGCGCCGCTGTAAAAGGCGACTACAGCGCCCGGAACCAGATTCAGGGGTCCCATGTTCCGGGCCTGAACCGTCAGCCGCACGGGTTCCAGTTCGTCAACTTCAAGGGGGGCTGCATTCAGCCCTGACAACGAAAGATCGGACTGCGGCCGGTAACGAATCTGCCATCCGGTCAATCCGGCGGACGGTCCCAATTCCTCCCCGAACAGGCGGACACGGACTCGGATACGGTCTTCTTTGAGGTCGCCCAGGTCTATTTCGCCTTCGCTCCCGAGGCCGGTCCACTCGGCAATCGCCGTAAATCCACCGGCAGGATCCGCGCCAAGAATGTCCACTTCCGCCCGCCCGCCCGCCGCTTCTCGTAGGTCTAGCGACAACGCGTGCCAGGCGCCGGCCGGACCGATCGGCTCCGATATGAGCGTCCCATACGGCGGCAGCGTTTTCCCCGCGTAACGGTATATCATCGGACCATTAAGCTGGCCCATCCACACCTTGTTATTCGACCAATCGTACTGCCCGGTCAGGATATCGGTCTCTGCCTGGTCACTTTCGTATTCCTCGATAAATTCCCCGTTCCGGGCGTCAACCACCCGCACCCGATGGGTCAGTCCGGTACCGAATTCGACCAGATAGAGATACTTCCCGTCGGCAATGACGCCGTCCGTAACCAGATATGCAAACCCGGTCTCGGTCGGCTCCACCGTGAATTCCCGCTCCACCCGCCAGCCGTTCGACGGGTCAAACACCCGAACCGACCAGCCCGCGCGCTGTACGCCGTCAACCGCCGCCGCCAGGTTGTATATATAGGTGCCGTCCGACGTGATCAGCGAATGTCCATCAAACACTAACCCGGTCCGGAACTCCATCAACCCGTCCGGCGCCTGCACGCGATCCACAACCCCGGTCGACGGCGAAATCCGAGCCAGTTCGCGTCCCCGCCGATTGTCGGCATAGATAAATCCGTCGCTGTGATAGGTTGCCGAAACGCCGAGAACCGGGCTCTCCGCAAGGACGCCGTAATTCTGTCCGGCCCGCGTGCCCCGGAGTCCTGTGCCAATCCGCTCGAATACATCAGTCCCCGGATAGACCGCCGTAGGTGAATAGAAACGGTTCACATAAAGGTAGGCGCCGTCCGTACACAACACCCCCGTGCCCCTGACGCCCTCGGCGGCGAACGCATCTTCCCGCGTGTCCGCGTTCAAGCGCAATGGCGGCGGATCGACCACCCTGGAAACCGCGCCCTCTGCCAGCCGAACGTCCGTTGCGTCAGCCCGCCTGAATGCTCTGGCGGCATCCTGGCGCCACAGGACCTCCCGCGCAGGCGCGGCCGGCTGCGCGATGAAATCTCTGATGGCGGACCAGGCCCCGAATGCGTCACCCTCTCGCACACGGGTCCGCCAGAAGTACGTCCCCGGAGCCAACGCCGGCATTTTCCACACCACGAGCCCCTGGCGGCCCGCGACAGATCCGGAACGTATCACACCCGGCCCGTCAAACGCCTGTGAGGCGCTCACCTCGAACTCTCCGTAGACTTCCTGGGCGGAGGTACCCGGGCGCACGGCCAACTGCACCGCCGAAGCCGGTACGACCTGGCTCTGCCTCGGCATCGTGGGCACGGCCGACAGACTGCCGGTTACATCCAGCTCGATCTCCCAATGGTTGTTGGCTTCATCCAGCTCCGGAATCTCGTCGTCGGGATCCACCGTTAGGGCCAGCAGGTGTCTCCCGGCGCGGCCTGCCAATGGCCACATCACCGCCGTGCTGTCCGAATGGCCGAAGGCGGGGAACACGCCCGCAAACAGTGTATCGACCACTCCCCGGTCCAGATTCCGGTTCACCAGTACAACTGCTGGGCCCGTACGAGGGGTAACCCCGGTGTTTTCAATACGGATCGCGATCCGGACCGAGTCTTCCACGGTCAACTGAGTCACCCGCTCGACCTGCAGGCTTCCGGAGTCCAGTGCAAAGTCCGGGTTTGGCAATATCGCAAGCTCCTGTGCGGGGTCCCCAATCAACTGGATGCCGAGGGTAAGCGTTTTCAACTCGGGGAAACGCGTGTCCAGAGCCGCCTTTGCAACGGCCAGACCTGCGCCGAATTCGCGGACGCCGTCTCTGAAGAACGCGGCAAACAGGCGGTCGTTCAGGAAGTCATTGGTTATTACGGCCGCCAGAGCTGACGCCGAGATATACGCGATGGCGCCGCCGTCCGTCTTCCCGGTCATCTCCTCCGCCAGGCACGTGAACCGGGGATCCGAGAATTGTGCGTTCAGGCAGGACAGGGCCACCACAATCGGCAATCGGCCCGCGTTGACGATCTGACGCATATAGTTGTAGCTTTCTCTTTGCGAACTTCCTCTCAGAAACCGCGCCATTCCCGAGACGCTTCCGTGACCAAGGAAATTCACCAGCAGCCGCCCCTCGTTGATCTGCCGGATGACTTCACCCGTGTCCTCATTGGGTTCAGGTCCGATATCCTCATCGTTGTAAACCTTGAAGGACTCCAGCCCCAGCGGCTCGGTGTAGTTCGCGGACAACCTGTCGCTGGGGGCCGTGAAGATCATCAACCGGTCGTAGTTGGCCATAAACAGCACCCGGTCCCGCCAACGTTCATGCGGGGCCTGGTCATAGGCTACGATCTTGCGGACCAGGGCCGCAGCCCCCCGTCCGGTAGCTACCGGAAGCCGGCCCACGGAAACATCCTGGAACAGATCGTCGTCAGGACCCGCCACGGCGCCGAAGAAGTGGTCCGTATACGTCAGCCCCCTTCTTACCGACTGGAAGGGAAGCGAGGGAACAACGGACATATCCACGTGCCGCTCCACGACAGATTCGTCAAAGTTGCGCCGGTAATCGAAGCTATCCGGGCCAAATAACAGGAGATAGGTGGGTCGCCGAATCCAGTTCTGGAAGGCGTATCGCATGAATCGGCGGATTGCCCGCGGCTCGAACTGCCCGAATGCGAACCCGTCGTAGATATCCATTACGTCCACGACCTGAACCTGCAACCCTCGTCCCCGCCGGTGATCGGCCAGACGCTCCGCCGCCTCGCGAAATCGCGGATGGACAACAATGACGTAGTCGGCTCCCTCATTTCCGAATGCCGGCACCCTTGCCGCCTCCCCGGCGGGCGCCCTTCGGATGGCGTCCGAATCCATCGCGACATATCGCCCGGATACGGCCGGCAGCTCGAAACGGGCCTGATATCCCGCATCATCTGGCGTTATCTCAACCTGCCGGATCCTTCGCGCCCCGGCGACGTCGTAGACGAACACGTCGGCCGTCCTAAAGCCCGACATGGAGAAATCCCGGCCGTCGTCGGTTTCATCGGGCTCAAACTCCAGCTTGCCTTCTACGCATTCGAACCCGCGGGCATAGGTGACTTCCACCCAGTTGAGAAGCACGTGTTCGATGTAGTCGGCCGGAAAATCCGCGGCTCCAGGCGTCGAGAGCGTCACCCGGGTCGTATCGCCGAGTTCCGACACCGGCACTTCACCTTGAGCGACAAACGCTTGCTTCCCGTCCCACCGGTCGTCAGCCACAACCGTGCCATTGGAGAGCCGCACGACCGTGCGATGATCGGGTTCGAACAGTCGTCTGAAGGTCAATCCGTGCATCCCCACGCGAATGCGAGCCGTCGTTCCAGGGGTACGGTCCAACCCGGGCAATGCAACCGGTACGGTCACGGGGTGCTCGCCCACGTTCTGACGGCCCGTACCCGGCCTGCCCGGCGAGCCGGTTCGCCCCCAGTACCAGTGGTCGCGATTCACATCAGGCGATTGCCCAAGCGGATCGTAGAGCGAGTCGACCTCTGCATGCGCCGTGTGCGCAAACCGGGTGACAGGCGGATATCCGTTCCCTGGCGATCCATCCACCTCCACGTATCGCCGGCCGGGTCTCCCGTCGAGCGTGAGCCAGTAGACCTGTTCGCGTCCCATTTCATGCTCGAAATTCCGATCCGGCGCCCGCCTGTACTCGCCATAGAAAATCGCCCCAACTTCCTCGCCCGGCACACCGTTTTCATCTTCCCGTACGTCGACGGGCACCTCCTGACCGTTCAGAAAGACCTTCAATCGTTCCAGGTCTCCCGCGTGGAGAGCAATGCCCGCATCCGCAAACCATTTCGCGTCCAGCCGATACAGCCCGTCATCCCGTATTCTGATCTTATAGTAGTCGGACGCCGGATCCAGGTTCTCCGAGATCCGCGGCTTCCTGAGCTCGTCGCCCTGTTCGGCCCGGCCCCTCCAGGGACGCGCCTGATCCGAGTTCAACAATGCCGTTTCGTAGAATTCTTCAAACCCGCCCCCAACACCCTCATCCGAAGGCGAAACCCCGATTGAGCGCTCGTCGCGCAGGAACCGTACGCGCACCCGGAGCTTGCTGGCGATGAGAAGCTGCTGCCGCGCGGGGTTGTACTGGATGGGCCTCAAGGATATCCCGGCCACCCGCTGGTCCCGCATGACGCCGGTATGCGTGACCACGGCCTGCTCCGCGGGAAAAATGCCATCGGTGGCATAAAACTCCGCATCCGGCTCGTAGACCTCAACCTCGGTTCCAAACGCTGTGCGGCCCGTCGACCGGAACTGCGGCACCGGCATCAGCAGCACCCCCGATATCTCGTCGAACTCCGCTTCCACAACCGTAACCTCAACCCGCGCGCCGTAAGGCACACCCAGCAGGGTCCCGCGCACGGGCACCGCCGGACGCCCGGGCTCGGGCAACCACATTCCCCCGGGCAATTGAATCTGGGTGTAAGCGACGCCCTCGAGGTGGACGGTATGAAGCTGATAGTCCGATCCGTCGACCTCGATCTCGACTCCGTCCGCTCCCGTCCACACCATTCGCGGCTCGCTTCCGTAGGCCAAAGGCTTCCCATCCGGAATCAGGAGCATCCAGGAGCACAACACGAAAACAAGCAGGAAACGCACTGCCATGGTCTCTACCTTGACTCGTCTCGGAGTTGCAGTCTGTCGGGCCCGCCGCGGTCAAAGATCACCACGCGGTCGTCGGGACCCGTTTCGATCACAAACTCGGCCTGTGTTGGGCCGTGAAACCGGGATTCGCCCCACGGCTTCCTGATGACGTCGGGGCGCAATCGCTTGCCGTTCGCCCCATATAGCGATCTGACGTCCGCCTGTCCATGCGCTGAGAAATAACCGCCCTTCCTGATGTCAATCCGCCAGTGCACCGGACCCAGCCGTGTCACCTCGGTCTCAAACTTCGTGGGATCCGTCAGCCAGCAATGGTTCACGGCAACCACCGGCGTTTCCGATCCGCTGTGGACCGCCATCGCATTGTGCAGCCCGAATGCGTAGAGCGGTATCTCCCCGAGGCTGCCCGACGGACTCAGCGCGGAAGGTACGTTCAGAACGTAGAGTGTTCCCCGGTTTTCCTTCGTATGCGGCGCCAGCCTGTCCAGGACGCTCTCACTCAGGACGGAAGCTTCCCGCCAGAACCACCCCTCGCGGGCAAGCACAAGGCCGTAATAGCCAATCAACGTCGCCAGAAGCAGGTTCCTGAAACGAAGGACGGCCCGTCGGTCCGGCTGCCAGGACGCCCAGACGTTCGCAACCGCAATGCAGAAGAACACGGACGGCAGGTATAGATACCACCGGTGAACCCTTCCCAGAACCGGCACCAGGCTGGCCAGGGTCAGCCCGCCAAGGTACAACGTGTCCCGAAGCACCTCGCGCGGCCGTCCGGACAACCAGAACACGACGGCGGTCGCCGCCAGCAGGACAGTGCCGAAAAGGCGGAAGTCGGTCATCCCCATCTTCGCGCCTGACTTGAGCACGTCCAGACCGAGTCCCGGCAGCGTCAGGTTCCGGTCCGGAATACCGGAGAGTATCCCGCCCAGGACGATCCAACGTACACAAAGGTAGATTCCCAGGGCGACCACACAGCACACCAGCGCCTTCCGCGCCGTCGCGGATCGTACCGACCTGTCATGGTTGAACAGGATCAACAACGCGACCGGCAGGGACAGCGCCATTTCCTTCGAAAAAAACCCCAGCAGGGAACAGAGGCCCGCACCCGCAAGCAGTTCCGGAGACGGGCGTGCCCGATAGGCCAGAAACAGGAGCAGCGCGGAAAGATAGAAAAGCGCACAGACGGAGTCCGTGCGGCCCACGATCCAGAAAATGGTATCGGCGTGGACGGGAAGCACACAGAAAAGAAAGAGCGCGGTCCAGGCGGCCAATGTCCCGTTCAGCAGCCGTCTCGCCAGCTGATAGACCAGAATCCCGCAAAAACAGTGGATCAATACGTTGACAACGTGATATGGAAGCGGGTCGTATTCTGCCAGCAGAAAAGTGCCGTAAAGCGTGAGGGTGACAACCGGACGATAATAACCGCCGGCGCCGGCGATCCCGGTCCAGCTGGTGGTTAGGATCGATTGTATTCCCTTCTCGCACAGACGGAGGTGCCCCCAGTCATCGTCCAGCAATGACACGCCCGCTGACAGCCAGACGATCAGAACCGCGAACAACCCGAACAACAGACTGCCTGCGCAGATCCAGCCGATGGAACCGTGGTCCCGCAAGGCGCGACTCCCAAGAAGCTGTCTTAAAATTCCCAGCGGTCTTCGCGCGGCTGCAAAAATGCCGGTCGGCGTTGGTCAAACCCAC
>JAAXHE010000171.1 GCA_012271065.1 Candidatus Latescibacterota bacterium | reverse complement strand
CGACTTTTCGGAGTGGACTCAAACTTACATGGTTGAACAGGATGGGCAGGATGAAAAACCAAGATCCGGAAAACGCTCTCTGATGCCCGGGCAACCACAAGGGTTGCCCCTACAAATGCCAATACAGCGTGGCGACCTCTCCACGGGACCTCGCGATGGCCTTATCTCCTCCTCGTTTTCCTCGCTTCCATTTCCCGGATGAATTCCAGCGAGGACGGGTTCGTTCTCTCGGCCTTTTCGGATTCAAGTTTCGCCCAGGCCTCATCATCTTCCAGGAACGCCCTGAACCGGTCGCTGGCGTCGTGCAGGATGGGCGATCCGTGTCCGAAAACCAACTTCTCGAATGAATGACCGGCCAGCTTACGCAGCGAATCTCGCGCGCTTGACATATCGGCGACGATGTACTCGGGGGCGTTTATCCAGATCTCGCCGTCCGGTATGCCTCGATCCTGCCTGCCTCCGCAGACCGCGTCTCCCACAATCATCGTATTCTCATCTCCGTGTACCAGAAACGCGACCTCATCGGGATGGTAGGCGTCGGGAATGTGGATGACTTCAATCCGGTCCCACAGCAGGTCTCCGTCCACAAACGCCCCGTCAATCGTCACCTCAGAATAATCCAAACCGTCCACGTGCAAGTGAATGTCGCATCCCCATCGATCCCTGAAGGCTTCCGATTCGCGCAGGTGGTACTCGCAGGTCAGAAGAATATGCGCAGGTTTACCCATGGCTTCGATCCCCCTCGCATCTTCAGCCGGGAGCGGGAGCGGATCGACAAGGACGAGGCCGTCTCCGTGATTGGTCCGGATCACAAAGCTGTTCCACGGATAGGGCTCATTCCTGGCTGCGCCATGGATCTCTGACCAGCAGTATACGAAAGACGAGATCTGCGTGAGCATAATATTCAATCTCAAGTATGTCGTTCCGGATTGAACGCTCGTTGGACTTCCTGCCTTCGCGGATCCCCGGCCGTTCCTCCGATACCGCCGAAACAAAACGCCCCGGTTTCGCGTCGTACCGTTTGATATACGATAAAGCTTCAGGCACCGGCGGACTCATTCCTCGCCGGAACGCGAATTATCGGTTTCGAAGTTGGAAGAAATCCAATCACACCATCACGGAGGTCTCCCATGACGGAAGAAAAGATCACTCCTCAGTCCAGCGGATGGTTGATGCTGTTCGTATCGCTGCTGCTTCTGGCGTTGAGCGTGGCCGTGTTCATACACGGTGTAACGGGTGGCGGTGCGGCTTTCATTGTCTCGTCGATCGTGCTTCTCCTGATCGTGATCGTCCTGTTAACGGGCCTGTTCGCGGTGGAACCGAATCAATGCGTCGTTCTCCTCCTCTTCGGCGACTACAAGGGCACCGAGACCACCCAGGGGTTTCGATGGACCAACCCGTTCAAGAGCCGGACAAAGGTGTCGCTACGCGTCAGGAACTTCGACAGCGAACGGCTGAAGGTGAACGACAGCAGGGGCAATCCCATTGAGATTTCCGCCGTTATCGTCTGGAAAGTGGAGGTTGCCGCCCAGGCCCTGTTCGACGTGGACGACTACGAACAGTACGTAAGGGTCCAATCGGAGTCGGCAATCAGGCATCTCGCAACCAGCTACCCGTACGATCAGTCCGAAGGCGAAGAGATCAGTCTGCGGTCCTCGATCACGGAGGTATCCGAATCCCTCGGCGAGGAGATCCAGCAGCGCGTTCGGGACGCGGGCGTCCGCATCGAGGAAGCCAGGATCAATCACCTCGCATATGCGCCGGAAATCGCCAACGCCATGCTGCAGCGCCAGCAGGCCGAGGCGGTCATTGCGGCGCGGGCGAAAATCGTCGACGGCGCCGTCGGTATGGTGGAGATGGCTTTGACGCGACTGATGGACGACGACGTGATCAAACTGAACGAGGAACAGAGGGCGAATATGGTCAGCAACCTGCTGGTCGTACTCTGCTCGCACGAGTCGACGCAACCCGTCGTAAATGCCGGACAGCAATAGCTACGTCACAAACGCCAGCAGGATCGTGTCGGCGAACAGACGCCAGACGACGGCGACTTCCTTGAACCCCGCCCCCGTCATCGCGCTGATGAGGTCTTCCGCGCGGTGCTCGTACTCAACGTCCTTCCCGGCCGCTTTCATCGTCCGTCTGTACTCCCGCCTGGCGTCGATTTCCTCCCGCGTCACCCTTCCCGAATCGATCGCGCGCTGAACGTGGCGCTCGCGGAAGCGCGTAGCCTGCCGCCGGACCTCGTCCGACCAGCCGGGCCCGACCGACATCGTATCGTACAGTATGAAACAGCCGCCGGGACGCAGCGCGGCCGCGATTCGCGCAATTAGCGACGGCAAACGATCGGGATGCACGTGGTGAAAGGTCTTCGCTGAGAAAACCAGATCGCAGGACGGAATTGTGCAATCGGTGAGGTCTCCTTCTCTTACCTCGATTCTTCCGGGATAAGGCGTCAGTTTTCGTTTCGCGATCCGGAGCATCTCCGGTTCACTGTCTATGCACACGGCCGTGGACCGGCCAAAGCGTTCCAACACACGCGCCGAGGGTTCCGCGGTGCCGCAGCCCAGATCCACGAAATCGAACGGTTCGTCCGAATCGAAAGGGACCAGCTCGACGATCATCTCCAGCCCTCTCTCATAGGGAGGGCTCAGGACCGATTGGACCCGATCATACGATGCCGCAATTTCCGCGAAATAGCTGAATCTTTCACGTGGAGCGTCGCACATAGTCAATCCTCGACCTGAACGATAGTAGGGTTATACGCCCTCAATCGACACGCCGTTCGCCTCGGCAACGGGGCTGAGTTTTGTGACCATTTCGTCTCTGATCAACCGGCTCGCGCCAGAGCTTATCTCCCGGAAATTCACCATGGCGCCCTTGCCTCTGCTGGCCTGAATTTCCATCCGGGTCGACTCGAAGCGGATCTTCGATATCGACGACCAGTGGATTCTGCGCCGGCGGAAAAGGCCCCGGACGATTTCGATATGACCGGCATCAATCGCGATGGTGTGCCTGTTGATTCGTTCGTAGAACAGACCCCAAGATAGCCATGAGGGACCGAGGACGAGATTCAGGACTCCGAAAAAGCCGTTCCCTGCGCTCAGGAAAAGAGCGCCGCCGAGGACGTGGACAACGCCAAGGGTGACCAGAAGGACCCTGTATTGAGGGGGTATCGAGACTGTGAGATCGATTGTCCTGTCGTCCATAGCTGATGATGTCCATTCTTGCGCCGAAATGCATCTCGCGGCTTCGTTCGAAATCGCTGGGCAGTCTTCCAGCGGCAGCCTTTTTATTCTTCCCAGCCGAAGCTGTCGTAGAACTTGCCGTTCAGATAGTTTTCGAGAGCGCGCCTGACGTACGGCACCATATTGTCAGGGAGATCCCGAACAGAATGCCACGACAGGTCGTCGCACCGGTGCGGCTCGGCGTTGACGACGTCTCCACGCCACCTGGTGGCCGCGAGAAAAAAACCGACCCGTTCGTCCTCGCTCTTCCGGTGCATCACGCCCACGACCTCGATGCCCTCTGTCCTGATCTCGATTCCTGCCTCTTCACGCGCTTCCCTGATCGCGGCAGCCCTGACCTCTTCGTTGCCGTCGATGTGCCCGGCAATCACGCTGTACTTCCCGTCTTCAAATCCCGTATTGAAACGCCGCAACAGCAATACTTCGTCGTCGCCCTTCATCAGGAAGACGTGGGCTTCGGGAATCAATTTGAATTTCTCAGCCATCGGTCAGCAAATCAGCTTTCACCTATCATTGGTCGGATGTCAGCCAAGAAACGAAAACCAGGATCAAAATCCACGTCTCCCCTCCGCCCAGACCTCTCTCCCCGGCCCTCTCTCCCGCGGGAAAGAGGGAGGAAAGACGGTTTCGCGTGCTGTTTAGCTAAGGAAGTAGACGGGAGTCGGGACAGATTACCTGCCTATTGAGGTTTCTTCTCGTGCCGGAGGAAAGAAGGAAAAACATAGCGGGCACGGATTTCATCTACCGTCTACGCCTATTTGGGCGACCGGCCGGTCGCCCCTAACATACAACCGTTCGATCCCCGACGCAATTTCCATCCGGTTGTTTTCGATTTGGCGCGATGATTCCAGATATCTGATTACCATTGACTAATATGTATAAATTATGCATATTGTAGCATATGAGAACGACGCTGAATATAGACGATGCCCTGTTGAAGCGGGCATCCACGTTAACCGGAATCAAACAGAAAACAGCCCTTGTCAGGCTTGGTCTGGAAACCCTGATCGCCCGCGAGAGCAGCAGGCGGCTGGCGGAGCTCGAAGGCACGGAGACAAACCTGCTGCCGGTCCCGCGCCGATGTCCGGACATCCCGTAGCCATGGTCCTTGTCGATACGTCAATCTGGGTCTCTTTCCTTCGTACAGGAAATGGACGACTGAAGGCGCTCCTGCGAGAAGGGAGGGTCGCGTGCCATCCGCTGATCGTCGGTGAACTTGCGTGCGGCAGGTTGGCCAACAGGACCGAGTTTCTGACGTTGCTTCAGACGCTTCCGCAGGCATCCGCTGCCAGCGAGCGCGAAGTCCTGCATTTCATCGAACACCACCGGCTCTCCGCCGCGGGGGTCGGCCTGATCGACGCGCATCTGATGGCATCCGCCCGGTTGTCCGACCTTCTGTTGTGGACATCAGAGGGAAACCTGCGGGCTGCGGCCGGCCGCCTGGGAATCGCGTATCAACATTGAGGACGGTGTCCCGGGCGTCACGTGTCTAAATCAAGAGGAGAACGCAATTATGAACAGATACCTCGCCCCGGCGGTGACCGTGTTCTGCCTGCTGGGTGCGGCCACCGCCGAGACGCACGCCCAGATCGCCTTGCGCGCCGGGGGCGGACTCTATGTCGAAGACAAGGAACCCGGCTGGCACGGATCCATCATCCTTCCGTTCGGCAGCAAACCCGCGGGGGTCATGCTCGCAGGGGAGTATTACGAGAAAGACGGCGCGATTACCGTGCCCGTTTCCATCCGCGGACTCTACAAAGTCAGCCTGGGGGATAACCTCCGGATTTACGGCGGGGCCGGTAGCGGGCTGATCTACACCAAGGAAGAATCGGATGCGGAACTCATCGACGGGTCGGCCAGCAAGGTGCTTCTAACGGCCGTGGCGGGGATGAACCTGAAGATGCTGGGGCCTTTTCGATTTTTCGTGGAAGCCACCCTTGACCGGGGTGTAGCGGAGGGAACGGAGAACAAATATGGCGCCAAGGCCGGCATCTCCCTGACGTTCAAGGACTGAGAAACGCGATGGGTCCCGACCAAAGAGACATCACGGTCAAGAGCCTGGCAGCTGGACATCCAACTCGACACCAACGGCGTGGAATCGCCCAATAGACCGCTTGTTCTGAAATTACAAGTAACTAAATAAGTAAAACACTAAATATTTTATATATTAAAACATCATTATTAATCTTCATGGGCAGACCTTTCGCGAGACAATTCGTCCAGCACTGACGCCATCACGGTCGATAGAATGCTTAGATTCCAACTCCATATTGTCATGGCCGAAAAGGGACCGGACCGTCCGTACAGGATCTCGGAAATCGCCAGGCTGACCGGGCTTCAGGCCAATACGGTCTCGGCCATCTTCAACAACCGCGCAAAGCGGATAGACCTGGCCACCATCGAATCTCTCTGCCAGGCGCTCGAATGCACGCCCGGCGACCTCTTTAAATACAACCCCGAGTTAGATCCCAGGCCCGAATCACCGAAAAAAGGAGAGTTGTCATCATGAAAATCACCTCGGTAAAGACCTTCCTCGTGACCTACAGCAACCGCCCGAGGGCGCTCGTCAAAGTCGAGACCGACGAGGGCCTGTACGGATGGGGCGAAGCCTATTCCATCGGGCCGGACCTCTCTATCGAGCCCATCGTCGACTACGTGGCCACGTGGCTTGTCGGCGAAGATCCCCGTCGCATCGAATACCTGATGATGAAGATTCATCAGCAGTTTCGCTTCCCCGCGGGCGGCACCGGACTGGCAGCCATTTCCGGTATCGAACACGCGCTCTGGGATATCAGCGGCAAAGCCGCAAACGTACCCGTCTATATGCTTCTGGGCGGCAACCTGCGAGACCGGGTAAGAGTCTACCAGAGCTGCGGCGGCCCGACCGGAGAGGTCGCGGCGGAAGGTGCGCACCGTCTGAATGAGCAATGGGGGTTCACGGCGTTCAAGACCAGCCCCTTCCTGCTGAATCCCGACGCGAATCGTTGGGGCCGGGTCTGCGCGGCCGCCGCCGAGTATTTCGAAAGCCTCCGGAAGCACACCCCCGACGACTGGGAATTCGCGTTCGATCCGCACGCCAAGATCTTCGAACCGGTCCGAGCCCTGCAACTGGCCAACGCGCTTGCGCCGTACGACCCCCTGTTTTACGAAGAGCCCCTCAGACCGGAACACATCCCGGCGTGGCAGCAGCTGCGCAGCCAGATGCAGGTGCCGCTGGCGACCGGGGAATGTCTCTACGCGCGGTTCGAGTTTCTGAATCTCATCGCCGCCAGGGCCGCCGACATCATACAGCCCGACGTCTGCGTCTGCGGGGGCCTTCTGGAAATGCGAAAGATCGCTGCGATCGCCGAGGCCCACTACGTCACCATCGCGCCGCACAATCCGATGGGCCCCATCGCCACGGCGGTCAACGTGCACTTTGCCGCGGCCACGCACAACTTCAAGATCCTCGAATACGTCATCCCCGCAGGCTCAAGATGGATGGAGTACGTCCCGGATCCGTACCTGCCGGTGGACGGATACCTCGAACTCAGAGACCGTCCGGGTTTGGGCATCGAGGTGAACGAAGACGCGCTCGCGGATTCAGACCCGCCCCACTGGCAGCGCACGGCGCCCGTCCGTCCGGATGGGTCCACTGGGTACATTTAGAAGCAGCTATTGGCTGTCAAGTTGAAGCAAAATCGAAAAACCCACTTCCCTGCAAATTCCCTGCCTACGGTGTGTTCCTCAAGAACGGGAAGACGGAAGAGGGTAGAGATTACCTGCCTTGCAAGGTTTCTTGTCGTGCCGGAGGCAAGGAGGGACTGAATTTCGGGCGAAGATTTCTTCTACCGTCTAACCTCTCCCGTCTAACCGCATCTGGGCGACCGGCCGGTCGCCCCTACAAATTTAGCCGCGGCGCGGTTGGGTGCTATCGCGCTACGCTTCCCCACTGTCCAAGCCTTTGATGCTCCTGCCAATAAATCTTGCAATCGCCGTAATTAATTGGTACAATCAACCCATCTGGGACAGACTGCAGATCGCCCCGTCGCCGGCATAGCGAATTGCCTGTCCCGGTGAACACCACCCGGGCCTGGAGACATCCGATTGTCCAGCCTTCACACAACGCTCTGGACCTACCCGTGGGACCTGGCCGACGGCGACCCCCGGGCCATTGCAAAACGGCTCCGGGATGACATCGGCCTCGATGGCATCAGCCTGGCCTCGGCGTACCATACCTTCGAGATGCTGCGTCCCCATTCGCCGAAGCGGGTGCTGCTCCAGATCCCGCAGGCTGCCGTCTATTTCCAGCCCGACGCGGGCCTGTATGCCCACACGCCGATACAACCGCACGTCAGCCCTCTGATGGGCGGAGACAACTGGTACGCTGACGCCGCCGATGCCGCGGCCGGCGCCGGAATTGAACTCATCGCCTGGACGGTATTCCTCCACAATTCCTTCCAGGCCGGCCGCCATCCGGAATGCGCTGAAGTCACCTGCACCGGAGACGTCAGTACGTCCTGGCTCTGCCCGGCCAACCCGGGTGTACGCGCCTTCGCCGCGGCGCTGGCCAGAGACCTTGCAGAAAACTACGGAATCGCTCTCCTCGAGTGCGAATCCCTCTCCTATGGGGGGTTCGGACACACCCATTATCACGTCAAGCACGGCGTCGACCTGGGGTCGGGAGGCCGAATGCTGCTCTCCCTCTGCTTCTGCGACGCCTGTCGGACCAGCGCGAAGGGGAGGGGTCTGGACCCCGATGCCCTTTCACGGGCCGTAGCGTACAGGCTGCGCCGGATCCTGGCATCCGGCATCCCGCCTGCCGAGCCACCCGAGGAACTCATCGCCACCGTGCCGCAACTCGAGCCGTTCGTCCGGATGCGCGACGAGGTGGTCGCGAGCCTGCTGGAGGAGGTCAGGGCGGCCGCCGGGGTCCCCGTCTCATTCATCTTCATGGGCGACCGGTTCAACGCAGCCATCAACCGCTCACGCCTCGCGGAAATCGCGGATTATGCGGAAACACTCGCCTATACACCGGACGCCGACCGGATCCAGGCGACCATCTCCGGTATTGTCCCGGACCTGAAGAATCCACAGCAACTCGTGGTGGGGCTCCAGGCCTATCCTCCCGCTTCTCCGGACGCCCCGACGCTCGGCGCGGGCGTCGAACGCGCGCTGGAACTGGGCATCCGCCGCTTTTCGTTCTACAATTACGGCATCATGCCGCCGGCCAATCTGGCCTGGATCAGGCAGTGCATCGGCGATAACCGCCGCATCTGCAATACGTGACGGCCCCGATGGAAACGCTGGGATTCGCCGCATCTCTGCTCTGTCTGGTCTACGTCATCGTCGCAGGCGCCATCCATAGGGGCTTGAGTCGCTTGCCGGCGGGCCGGAACACGGCACTGCCCGACGTGACCGTTGTCATTCCCGCCCGAAACGAAGCACATCGCATCGAAGCGTGCCTCGCGGCCCTCGTCGAACAGACCTATCCTACCGAACGCACCGAGGTCATCGTCGTCGACGACCGTTCAACGGATGAAACCGCCCGCCGGGCGCTCACCTGGACGGATCGGATTCCCGGTCTCAAGGTCGTGCGGGTTACCGAAAGTGCGCTCGCCTGCCCGAAGAAGAATGCCCTGGACGCGGGCATCCGCGCCGGCGCCGGGAGGATCATCCTCACCACCGACGCCGACTGTATTCCCTCCTCCGACTGGATCGCTTCCACGGTCCGCGCCTTCGACCCCGAGGTCGGCATGGTCGCCGGATACGCGCCCCTTTTGCCTGGAAAGGGTATGCTATCCAGACTGCTCGCCCTGCAGAGCCTCGTGGTATCCACACTCGCGGCGGGCAGCATGGGCCTGGGTATTCCACTGACCTGTTCAGGGCGGAATCTGGCATACCGCAGAGCAGCCTTCCAGGACGCCGGCGGCTTCGGGCCCATCGGCCATATACGCGGCGGAGACGACGTCCTGCTGATGCGGCGCATCGCCACCCTGACGGACTGGCGTATCCGGTTCAATCCGGAAGCCAGGGTGGACTCACACCCCCATGCCGACGGTCTTTTTCGCCGCCAGGTGCGCTATCAGTCAAAAGCGGTACACTACGGATTTTCAGCCTTGCTTGTCGCGGTGTGTATCTATATATTCCACGTGGCTCTCGCCGCGGCGCCTTTCCTCGCGTGGCAACACCCGGCGTTCCGCGTCCCCTTCGGACTGATGGTTGCGGCGAAATTACTCGCCGACTGGCTGCTGCTTTCCAGAGCCGCCCGCCGTTACCACGCGCGGAAGATCCTCCGGCTGTTTCCGCTCCTTGAACTGATTTCCGTACCGTATGTCGTCGTCATCTGCGCCGCAGGCGTGCTGGCGCCCTCCCGCTGGAAATAGACATGCTCTCACTCAGACTGTTGCCCAGGACCGTTGCGCGCTACCATCGGACGCTGACGGCCCGGCGCGCCTGGAATGCCGCCAAGGTGGTTTTCTCCTACGGCCTGTCGCGGTTGGCCGGACGGGATATCCGCATGGGCCGCCCCTTCGTCCTGATGATGGAGCCGACGAACCTCTGCAATCTCAAATGCCCCCTCTGCCCATCCGGCAACGGCGGACTGACGCGGCCCAGAGGCATGATGGAATACGAAGCCTTCAAGCGGATTTTCGAGGAACAGGCGAAGGACCTCCTGCTGCTGATGCTCTGGAACCAGGGCGAACCCTTCATCAACAAGCGTCTGACCGACATGGTCCGTCTGGCGAAAGCACACAACGTACCCACCATCACCAGCACCAACGTCCACTACATCCGAAGCCGAAGCGACGCCGAGGATATCGTCACTTCCGGTCTCGATGAAATCGTGGTCTCCCTGGACGGCGTGACACCGGAATCCTATGTCAAATATCGCGTCGGAGGCAACTTCGACAGGGTTCTGGACGGGATTCGCTTTCTGAGTACGGCCAAGAAGGCACTGAACGCGGACAATCCCGTCATCCACCTGCAGTTCATCATCTTCAAGCACAACGAGTCCGAAATCGAAGCCGCCAGGAACCTCGCACGCGAACTGGGCGTGGACCGGCTCTCGCTGAAGACGGCCCAGGTGTATACCGATACCGAAGCGGAACAGTACCTTCCCGAAGACGAATCCTACAGCCGCTACCGCTACGACGCGGACAATCTTACGATGAACGGCAAGATCACCAATGCCTGCAGGCATCTCTGGTTCAGTACTGTGGTGAACTGGGACGGGGCCGTTTCACCTTGCTGCTTCGATAAAGACGTACACTATGGTCTGGGCAACGCGCTCGAAGACCCGGACTTCGACAGCGTCTGGTCCGGTGAGGCATATACCGACTTCAGAAATGCCATCCTCAAGGACCGGTCCACTGTACCCATCTGCAATAACTGTTCCGAGGGCATCAAGGGCATGTTCTACGACATCGAAGAGGTAAAACACTGAATCCAGGCATCCTGCCGAAATCGAGTGACGTAACGATGGGGGGTCGCCACAGACCGCCGATTGTCGTCATTTCCCGTCGTCACTGACCCTCTACCAAATACAACCCGCCGCCAACCCCGGATACCCGTGTCGACCATTCCGATCAATGCGTTCCTGTTGATATCGACGGCAATCTACCTCGGCGCCGCACTTGCGTTTCTGGTCGGCCTGCGGCGAAGGAAACGGCGCGCCGATGCCCACGCCTCTCCGTTCGTATCGATCGTCATCGCGGCCAGAAACGAAGCCGGGTACATCGGCGATTGCCTTAAGGGCCTGGCCGGCCAGAGCTATCCCGCTGACCGGTACGAAGTCCTGGTTGTCGACGACGGTTCGACGGACGAGACGGCGCAAATCGTGGCCCGTTATGCCGTCGAATTTCCACACATCCAATGCATTGAAGTCTCCGACGCCTTTCGACACATGGCCGCAAAGAAACGGCCCCTTTCCGAAGGCATCCGGGCGGCGCGCGGGCCCATCATTCTGACTACTGACGCGGATTGCTCCGTCCCGGCCACATGGGTATCGGGAATGGTATCCCAACTCGAAGCCGGCGCGGACGTCGTCATCGGATTCTCACAGGTAAAAGCCGCCGGAGACCGGCTCACGCCCGTGGAACGCATCCAGGCCTTCGACTTTCTCGCGCTCATGTGCGCTTCGGCCGGCGCGGCCAACCTCGGGATGCCGCTGGCTGCATCCGGGCAGAATCTCGCCTATCGGAAGGCGTTCTTCGAAAGGGTCGACGGCTTTGAAAGGGTCGCCCGTTGCCCTTCCGGCGACGACGTTCTCCTGCTTCAGTTGTTCCGACGGGCCGGCGCGAAGATCGCATTTGCAGACCATCCCCGCACCTATGTCAGCACCCGGCGGGCGGAATCCATGGCCGGCTTCTGGACCCAGCGGCGCCGATGGGCATCGAACGCCCGAAACATGGCGGCGCTCAACCCTCTCTTCTTCGTCTATCTGGCGAACGTATTTCTGCTCAACCTCCTCATTCCGGCTGGAATTATCCTGGGAATCGGCAAAAACGCCTTCGGCCTGCCCCTGTCGTGTCTGGCGGGCAAAACGCTGGCGGATCTGGCGGTGGTATGGACGGGCGCCCGACTGTTCGGCCGGACCGACCTGCTCCCGGTGCTGCCGGTGTGGGAGCTCTTGCAGATGCCTTATACGACTCTGGTGGGGCTGTTCGGATCGTTCGGAAGTTTCGTCTGGAAGGGCAGAACCCACCGGGCGCGTCAGGCGGGTTCTTTGAAAGAAGGGCTCTTTTCCAGATGCGGACTTCGCTTGAGGTAGGAGGCGAATCATCAACCGGCTCGATCCGCGTGTGAGGAAAAACTGCGGGCCGGGCTTTCCGTGCGTTTGAGACATCCTGACGCTTCAGTGAAACCCGTCTGTCGACAGCAGGAATCCCGTTTTACGCGTTATGAGTACTCGTCCGAAAATCCGCCGATGGGCATTATCGCTTCTCAGTCTCGCGCTCTGCGCGGGCGCCGCCGGCGCCCAACGCCCCCGCGCACGGGATCTCGGCATCCTTATCGGTACGCTCGCGCCCGGCCCTCGAAACGCCATCACCGACGTCTCCGGCGTCGGGGTCGGGCACGTCACCCTGATCAGCGGCGAGGGGAAACTGGTTGTCGGAAAGGGTCCCGTGCGCACCGGTGTCACCGCGGTGGCGCCCCGGCCCGACGACGTCTATCTGAACCAGGTCTTCGCGGCGGCGGAAGCGCTCAACGGCAACGGCGAAATGACCGGAATGGAGTGGATCAACGAGCGGGGTCTGCTCGAGGTTCCCGTGATCATCACGAACACCCTGAGCGTCGGCGAAGGGTACAGCGGGGTCGTTGCCTACATGCTTCAGCAGAACCCGGGGCGCGTGCCCCTTCCCGTAGTGGCCGAATGTTACGACGGCGGCCTGAACGACATCGCGGGCCGCCACGTAAGAGAGGCTCATGTCATACAGTCAATTGAATCCGCGGCAGGCGGTCGGGTTGCCGAAGGCTCGGTTGGCGCCGGTACCGGCATGCGCGCCTACGGCTTCAAGGCGGGCATCGGAACCGCATCGCGAGTACTCAACGAAGCCCAGGGAGGCTATACCCTGGGCGTACTCGTCGTGGCAAACTGCGGCCGCCGTCCGAATCTGGTCATCGACGGCGTTCCCGTCGGACGACACCTGCCGACGAAAGCGCGTCCCCCGACCCGCGACGGCTCGATCGTGATCATCATCGCCACTGATGCACCGCTGATCCCCATCCAGCTTCGGCGGCTCTGTAAACGGTCCGCTCTGGGCGTGGGCCGCACCGGCACCTTCTCGAGAACCAGCAGCGGCGACCTGGCCCTCGCATTCTCCACCGCCCGCCGCATCCCGCGGGATGCGGCGACTGTGGATTCGGTTCACACCCTGCGCGACCACCGCCTCAACCCGCTCCTGCAGGCCACGGTCGAGGCGACGGAAGAAGCCATCGTCAACGCGCTTTGCGCCGCGGACACCATGACCGGGCGGGACGGCAGGAAGATGCCCGGCCTCCCGCTGGATCGACTCGTCGATATTATGAAACAGCACAACCGAATCGAATAAACCGGGATCCTCACCGGATCCTTAAAGCAGTCTACTGAAACCGGATTCCGCCTTTCGCCATGCCCAACCTTCCAATCATTCTCGGTCTTTCGGTCTACATCCTGATAACCCTGGGGGTCGGGCTGTACGCCGGGCGCCGGATCAAAGGCTCCGCGGACTTCATCGTCGCAGGAAGGAGGCTGGGCGTCTTGCTGGCCACCGGGACCCTGGCGGCCACGTGGTTCGGGGGCGGGATCGTCATCGGCGCTGCAAGCGAGGCCTACAAGAAGGGTTTCCTGGGCGTTATCGCCGATCCGTTCGGCGCGGCCCTCTGTCTCTTCCTCGCGGGGCTCTTCTACGTGAGAGTCATGCGGCGGATGGGCCTCACGACCATCGCGGGCTTTTTCGAAAGCCGCTTCGGGCCCTCAGCGGGCGCGGTAGCCGCGCTGTGTACCATCCCGGCGTACCTGGGATGGGTGGCGTCCCTCATGGTCGCTTTCGGGCGGGTCATCCAATCGCTCACCGGACTCGACCCCACCCTGGGTATCTGTATCGGCGCCGCGATCGTCCTCGTTTACACGACCGCGGGAGGCATGTGGGCCGTCACGCTGACGGACTTCATCCAGGTTGCCGTATTGACGGTGGGGCTCCTGGTCATCACGCCGCTGCTGCTGAACGATATGGGAGGATGGTCGGCAATCAGCGCGCGCATCCCCGAAGACCGGTTTTACCTCTATCCCCGGGACGCCGGCGCGCCCGGCTGGTTCGCCTACGCCAGGGACTGGCTGGTCATCGGACTCGGAAATCTCGCGGGGCAGGATCTCATTCAGCGCAGCCTTTCGAGCAGGAGCGAGACGGTTGCACAGAACAGCGCCTACCTTGCCGGGGCGCTCTATCTCACGGTGGGGCTGCTGCCGGTCTTTCTCGGCATCGCCGGGACCCTCATCTTTCCCGACCTCGCCGATCCGGATATGATCATGATGCGGCTGGGCATGAAATACCTCTCGCCCTTGGCGATGGCGGTATTCCTGGGCGCGCTCGTATCCGCCCTGATGAGCAGTGCGGACAGCGCGCTGCTCGCCCCTGCCAGCGTCATCGGCTGGGATCTGGCCCGCTACGTTCGACCGGACGCCGACGAACGTGCCATTCTCAGGATCTGCCGTATCAGCGTTCCGATTCTCGGTCTGATTGCCCTCTACCTCGCCCTGGCGCACAATACCGTCTATACGCTGATGGTGAATTCGTGGTCGATCCTCCTGGCCACCCTCTTCGTGCCGCTCACCGCCGGAATCTGGTGGCCCCGGGCCAATCTCCCCGGCGCGCTCGCGGCCATGGTATCGGGCTTCGTTGCCTGGATCTGCTTCATCTACCTGACGCCGGACATGCCGGCAGACCTGATGGCCGTACCGGTTGCGCTGGTCTGTCTGGCGGTTGTCAGCATGAAAACGAAGGGCTCCGTTCCGGCGCGCCCGCTTGCGGATACCACGGGACGCCCCGTTTCCCTCGAGAACCGCCTCGGGCTGGGACGCGGGTAGCCGCTACGATCCTTCCCCTCCACGGTCCTGCGCGCGCGTGACGAGACCCGCGAAAAAACCCGCGCCGAATCCATTGTCGATATTCACCACCGCCACACCGGGCGCACAGGAATTCAACGTCCCGAGCAGCGCGGCCAGCCCACCGAAACTGGCGCCATAGCCCACGCTTGTCGGCACCGCAATCACGGGTACTTCCACCAGGCCCCCCACGACCGAAGGCAGGGCGCCTTCCATTCCCGCCACCACCACGATCGCCGCCGCCCGGTCGATTTGTTCCTTATAAGCGAACAACCGGTGAATCCCCGCAACGCCCACGTCGAACAGCTTCCTCACGCGGCTGCCCATGGCATCGGCCGTCACAACCGCCTCTTCCGCAACCGGCAAATCGGACGTTCCCGCGGAAATGACGAGGACCTCGCCCGCCGTCGCGACCTTGCCCGGATCGTCGCCGCGCAACAGCAATGTCCGCGCTACCGGGTTGTAGTCAACCGCCGGCAGCGCGGAGACAACGGCGTCCGCGTGGGCGCGGTCGGCCCGGGTCGCCAGCAGCGTGGATCCCGAGTCCGAAATCCGACGTGCGATTTCCGCCACCTGTTCGGCGGTCTTGCCCTGGCAGAAAATCACCTCGGGGAACCCCTGCCGCATTGCCCGGTGATGGTCCACGTGCGCGAATCCCAGGTCTTCAAACGGGAGCTTCTTCAACTGATCCATCGCGCTGTCGACGTCCAGTTCGTTCTCGCGGACGGCCTCGAGCACGTTCCGGATCTGTTCAGGCGTCACCGGATACCTCCTCCGCATTTCTGCGTACCGCGTTCAGGATGCCTTCAACGGCATCCGGGTCGTCCTCCGTCATCAGCGCGCGCCGATACGCCGCCGCGCCATCGATGCCCTTGATGTAGGCGGCGAAATGCCTCCTCATTTCACGGACCCCGGCGGGCAGCCCCTTGTTCTGCACCGACAGCCTCAGGTGCCGGATGGCCATCCTCACCCGTTCGCCTGCTGTCGGCGCATCCAGCAGCGTGCCGGTGTTCAGGAAATGCTCGATCCGACCGAACAGCCACGGGTCGCCAATCGCCCACCGGCCCACCATTACAAGGTCACATCCTGTCTGCTCCATCATGCCCTTCGCGGCCAGCGGGTCCCTGACGTCGCCGTTGCCGATGACTGGAATCGAAACCGCTTCGGACACTTCCCGGATCACGTCCCAGTCCGCCCGGCCCGTGAATCCGGCCTGTCGGGTCCGGCCGTGCACGGCGATCGCGGCGGCGCCCATGTCTTCCGCCACGCGCGCGACGTCGGATGCGTTGTCCGCATCGTCCCATCCGCTGCGGATCTTCAACGTGACCGGGATGGACACCGCCCGCGCCATCGCCGATACGATCCGGCCCAGACGCGACGGATCCTTCAACAGGGCCGCGCCCGCGCGCCTGTTCACGATCTTCTTTACGGGACACCCGCAGTTGATATCGAGCAGATCCGGATTGCGTTCGGCGGCCACGCGCGCGCCTTCGGCCATTTCACCGGGTTCGGACCCGAATATCTGCACGGAAATCGGATGCTCGTCCGCCTCGAAGTCCAGGTAACGGCTCGAACGCTCGCTACCGTCGGCCAGGCCGCGGGCGCTCACCATCTCCGTCACGGCCAGACCCGCGCCCTGCTCACGACACAGCAGACGGAAGGACCGGTCCGTCACGCCGGCCAGCGGCGCGAGCACGGTCGATCCGGGGATCGCGGTTTCGCCAACGTATACCATGTCGGGGCTCCGCGCATTCATTCTACCGACTCGATCAGCCGTCTCACCTTCTCCGCCCCCACCCGGGCGACTTCGCCCGGATCCTGGCGCCAGAGGTCTTCATTGAACAATTCGAGCGACACCGGCCCGGAGAACCCCTGCGAGGCCAGCAACTCCAGCATCTTCGGCAGGTTCAGAATCCCGTCGCCCGGATATACCCGGTCCCCGTCGGCCAGCGTCTCACGACTCCGGTCTGTCTTCGGCGCATCGTCAATGTGGAACATGGCCACCTTCGAACCGGGAACCTTCAGGATATCCTCGTCCCGCCCGCCGCCGCGATAGATATGGAACGCGTCCATCACGACCGTGGTATCCGGATGGTCCGCGAGCGTAACGATCTCCATCAACACGTCCACGTTATTCACGTGGTCCACGAATCCCAGGAATTCGAGGGCGGGCAGACATCCCACTTCCCGACCCAGTTCGATCAGTCGGCAATAACGGTCCGCCGCCCGTTGGAGGTCTACCCGACCGCGCGCGGGTCCGGCGATGATCCGGGGCGCGCCGACGGCCATGCCCTGTTCCATCAGCCGCCGGGCTTTATCGAGCAACGCTGTTTCGAAGTCCGGCTCGGCCGCATCCATCCACCCGGAAAGGTGGACCACGTCCGGCACCGCGAGATTGTGGTCATCGAGAATCCGTTTGAGTTCTGACAACTTTCCGCCGCCCTGTTCCCAGTCCGTCAGGTCGTCGTTCCAGAGCTCGATCGACTCATACCCCGCGGCGCCCGCGATGCGGATCTTCCCGTCGACGGGTGTGGGTTGTATCGTGCTCGTATTAAAACACAATTCAAACCGGGCCATCCTGTCCTCCTGTCTCGCATACCGCGTTCAGCACGCACGCCCCGCACCTGGGCGCGGGCGTGCAGACGCGCTTGCCCAGCGCTACGATCAATGCATGATACTCGTTGTAGACCGCCGCGCTTGCCGGCAGCGCGGCCTGAAACCTGCGCTGGATGTCGTGATAATCGAGTCTCGCGTCCAGCAGTCCCAGACGCACGAAGACCCGCCGCGTATATGCATCCACCACGAAACTCGGCCTTTCGAGCGCATACAGCAGGATGCAGTCCGCGGTTTCGGGTCCGATTCCGTTTACCGACAGCAGTTCCTTGCGCAGACGCCCGGTCGGGACATCCCTCATCCGTGAAACGTCCGCATCGTACCTGACAACGTAGTACGCCAGGAATGCCTTCAGCCGCCTGGCCTTTACGCGGAAGGCGCCCGCGGAACGGATGAGGGATTCCAGTTCGGCGTCGGGCATTTCCAGCATGGTACGGGCTTTAAGAGCCCCCGCGGCTCTCAGCGCTCCCATCGCCCGTTCCACGTTCGTCCAGGCCGTATTCTGCGTCAATATGGCCCCAACCATCGTTTCGAACGGGGTTTCAGCCGGCCACCATCCCTGGGGTCCGAAAGCATCCATCAACCGGTCGAAGACCACGCGAATCCTGTTCTGTCCGGAGGCCATATCGGGCGGAAATCTAACGAATGGACGGATGTCGATCAACACCTAATCATTACCATGGGATGTGCCCGTGTTGGGACCTGACGTCTTTCGGAAGCCGCTCAGAGGTTGTTCCGGACAACAGAAAGGCGCCCGGACCGTCCCCGCCCGAGCGCCTATTAAGCAGCCAGTCAGCACGCGTCAATTCGGATGGATGTAGAGCTTCTTCCACAACTGAATGACCCTCAACTGATGTCGAACCCAGGTGTACCGCTTCAGGATTTCGATAACTTTAAGGCGCAACGCAAATTCCCGCAAATCGGTGTTCATTCCAACCTCCTCCCCTTTGCTGATCTTATATCACATATATACGGATGCGGCATTCGAATGTCAAGCGGTCCGGCGCCGGGGCTTTCCGCTTTACACAACATTCGGGGCAACCTATATTGGGCGAAATGCGTCCGCCGCATGCGCTCCCAAACTCTGCGGTGGGGGGTTATCAATCCCGATTCCCTATCGCAATCGAAACCGAAATGACTTGACCCCTGTCGTGGAGATACACCATGTCTGAAACCAGCTTGAAGGCCAAACTGAAGGCCGGCGAGGTCGCCCTGGGTCCGTTCGTCAACCTCGCGTCCGGCGCGCTCATCGAGATCGCCGCGTACGCGGGGTTTGACTTCGTTGTCCTGGATACCGAACACGGCCCGCTGGATATCGAGACCACCGAGAACCTCTGCCGCGTGGCAAAAGGCGCGGGTATTTCCCCGATTGTGCGCGTCAGGGAAAACGACCCGCCCCAGGTGCTCCGGGCGCTGGACATCGGCCCGGAGGGCGTCCAGGTCCCGCAGATACGCACCCGTTCCGACGCCGAGACCCTCGTCGAGGCGGCAAAGTACGCGCCGCTGGGGATGCGGGGTGTCTCGCCCTACACCCGCGCGGCCCGGTACTTCGCTGAAGGCGGCCAGATCTTCGAACGGCTAAACCGGGAATCCATGGTCCTGATCCACGTGGAAGGGGTGGAGGGCCTGGAAAACCTGGATGCCATTATCGCCGTGCCCGGCCTGGACGTCGTCTTCCTGGGGCCGTACGACCTCTCCCAGTCACTCGGCATCCCGGGCCAGGTGAGCGATCCCAGGGTGGTGGACCGGATGCGGGAGGCCACCGTTGAGATCAACAAGGCCGGGCTCACCGTAGGCACCTTCGCGGACAGCCCCGAAGCGGCCAATCGCTGGATCGATGCAGGAGTACGTTACATCGCCCTGTCGGTAGACACCGGCATCTACCTCCACGGCTGCCGCAGCATGGTCGAAGCCGTGAGGGGTTGATTGCGCGGGCGTGCGGGATGCACAAGGCGCAGGCCTGGAGCATCCAGGGTTACTGCCGGACAACAAGAAAGGCGACTCCCTCAGGAGTCGCCTTTCTTGTTCCCATCTCGCTCCGCGTCAGGAATCCTCGTCGCCGCTCATGGGCAGGTCTTCCGCCGAGATTGTGCGCCGCCTCGGGCGGTCGACAATCTGAGGATTCCGTTCCCGTTCCTGCTGCACCTGCATGGTATAACGCGCCGTGGGAATGGCTTCCAGGCGCATCTCGCCGATCAGTTCCCCGGACACCTCGCAGATACCATATGTGCCGTCATCGATCTTGTCCAACGCGTGGTCGATTTCCGCAAGCTCGCGGCGCTCATTGTTGCCCAGCGTCGCCATCAACTCGAGAGAAGTGGCGTTGCCGGCCATATCGAACGGATCCGCCGAGCGATCCCTTCTCAGCTCGTTGATATCGGCATCTTCAAGGCTGGTCTGCTTCAGCAGATCTTTTTTTCTTTCCACCAGGAGTTGCTTGTAAAACGCCAGCTTTTCTGGAGTCAGTTTTTCAGCCATATCGCCTTCCATCTCCCCGGCGCCAAACCCGATTTCCGGAATCTACATCCAATATCGACACCAGGAAATGATGTCGATACATTTCTCCCGAAAATGCCCGCAAAACCACACAACGTCCCTCAATCGGACCGGACCGGATCGCGGATTCTAACCGTTCCAGGTCGAATTTTTCGGACGAAAATTTATCCTTACGCGTACTGAAAGTCAAGCCCCAATTTTCAGAAATTTTTCAGTTTGACGCAACCCGCGAAAATGTTGACCGGGCGATCCCGATCGGTCGACGTGTGATGCGCGAACCGGTCACTTCAAATTGCGAGAAAAATCATGCGCGTCCTTGCGACGGGCACAGCGCACCCACACCGCACGCATCGCAGTCAGGCGCCCTGGCGCTGCAAATCGCCCGCCCATGATGGATGAACAGATGCGGCAGGTCCACCCAGTCCTTTTTCGGCACGAGACCGATCAGGTCCTGTTCGATTTTGACCGGATCCTGCCGCCGGGTCAGGCCCAGACGATTGGAAATCCGGCGAACATGCGTATCCACGACGACGCCTTCGGCAATTCCGAATGCATTGCCCAGAACGACGTTGGCGGTCTTTCTTCCAACGCCGTCCAGCGCCACCAGTTCATCCATTGAACGCGGCACCTCGCCGCCATGTCTGTCAACCAGCGCCTGGCAACAGCCCTTAATGTTTCGCGCCTTGTTGCGGAAGAACCCCGTTGAACGGATCAGGTCCTCCAACTCCTCCGGCAGCGCATCAGCATAGTCCGCTGCCGTGGGATAGCGCTCGAAGACGACCGGCGTCACCATGTTGACCCGTTCGTCCGTACATTGCGCGGAGAGCATCGTCGCAATCAAGAGTTGGAGCGGGTTCTCGTACGTCAGCGAACACTCGGCGTCGGGATAGATCCCCTTCAGTTTTCCAATAATCTCGCGCGTCCTGGAACGCCGCACCTCCAGATCTTCCTCGGGACCCGTCATCCCCGGATTCCTTGTCTGGCCATTGCTCACCACGGACGTACCGCCGGTACTGGCTGTTCGAGGCCGTCGGCGCGTATGTTCTCGCCGTTCACCCAGCGGGAGCGGTCCGAAGCCAGGAACACGACCACGTCTGCAACGTCTTCGGGCGTGCCCAGGCCCCCCATGGGAAAACCGTTCTCCTCGTAAGCGTCGAATACCTCCGGCTTTTCATCACGGAGCCCGGCCCACCCGCCGCCTTCGAAAATGATCGATCCGGGCGAAACCACGTTCACGCGGATGCGGTCGTGCACCAATTCCAGTGCAATGGGTTCGGCCATGAAGATCTGGGCGGCCTTGGACGCCCCGTACTGCACCGCGCCGCTCAGCTGCGGAATCCATCCCGAGATCGAGGAAATGAAAACAACCGACCCGCCGCCGCGCGCCTTCATGTGGGGGACCACCAGCCGGGTCAACCGAACGCCGTGGAATACGTTCTTGTCGAAGGTGTCCACCCAATCCTCGTGCGTCGAATCCATAAATCTGTCGCCGGACCGTCCGCCGACGTTGTTGATCAGGACGTCGATCCCGCCAAGCTGTGCCGCGGCCTCATCCACGAACCGGCTCGCGTCATCCGGATCCTGCACGTCGGCCTGAATGGCGGCGACGTGAACGCCGAGCGCTTCGATCTGATGCGCCGCCTCCGCGAGCGTCTCCTCCCTCCGTGCGCAGATCGCGACGTTGCAGCCCTCCGTCGCCAGACCCCTGGCCGTCGCGAGACCGATCCCGCGGTTCGCCCCCGTCACAAGTGCAACCTTTCCCTTCAGATTCATATCCATGGACGACCTCCGTTTATTTCGTTCTTTTCGATCCGGATTCTAGAACCGGCACTCCGGGATTAACCTCAATCCGAATAAACAGCAACGCGGCGATGCGAATAAGCCCTCCGACACGGAGCAATATCGACGTATAGATGGACGTTTATTCCCTTCACGTCCAGTGACCTGGTTTATCCTGGTAATCCGCCGTCTAATCGCCTTTATTTACAATAACATATTCGAATTAACGTCCCCGAAGACTTACGAATCAAGGTCAACCGTCCACAATGCGCCGGCGACCACCCTCGAGCCTGTATAGCTCCTCAAGACACCGGGGCCTGCGTTTGTTCTGCTGTCTCAAAGCGGCCAGGTACTCTTTCCACTCCCCCTCGCGACCGGAACGGCTGAGTACATCTCTGACCTGGCGCAGATACGGTACGGCCTCCCGGTATCCGCTCGGCTTTACACGGGCGATCTCGTTCTCCGCCAATTCCTTCCAGATTGCCACGGACCGGTCGGGATGGGTGGTCGCGATGGCGTCGGCCACTTCATCGTCGAGAGTGGCGTCACGCTGCCAGTGCTCAGCCCTGGTCCTTTTGGAATCGTCATACCACTTCACCACCTCGTCCGGCTTCTTCTCGGCAATGGCCAACCGCATCAGCACGTCGACCATAGGCGCCTCATCGTGGCCGCGCGGCGCCGGCATTTCGACTTCCGGAGCAGGCAGCGGCCAGTCCATCTTCGGGTCGCTCTTTCGTCTCCTGCCGCTTCTCGGCCGCCGGCCGGTTTGCAGATAGTACCTGCACCATGCCTCGACGCCCTCGCCAACGCCCAGCCCGCTGGCGGCATTGCACAGCGCCTGGAAACCCTCCACTCCGGGCCCGGCGAAAAACTCCTCCGCCTGCAGGGCAACCCCGGCGAGTGGATTGCCGCTTTTCTTGTTGATTGTCTGCAGCTGCTCTCGAAGCTCCGCGTGAAGGCCTGGATACCGGTCGGAATTTGCCTCAATTCCCTGCCGGCACCAGCGCCGCGCTTCGTCCCACTTGCGTTCGGCCATCAGGCGACCCACCAGACGATTGTAACTCAAGGTGATGTGGGCCTCTCGCTTGCACAGTGGGACGATCTCTTTCTGTCTGCCGGCCTTCTCCAGGGCAAGAATGAGCCAGTCGGCGATCCGGTCTCGCTTATAGTCACTCGAACGCTCATCGTCCCGGACCGGCTGCTCCCACTCGGCCAAACGCTGCGCCAGACGGTCGCACACCTCAGACCAATCGCTTCTCGCATAGTCTTCCTCCCACAGATTTTCGAATCCTTCGCAGCAAAGTTCGTATTCGTCCGCCAGGGCCATGTCCAGGACCCATTCGATCCGGTCCGCAGGCGGCATGGACGTTCTATCGAGGGCCCGAAAAAGAACCTCGAGGCAATCGCCGATCGCTTCCCTTGACTCTCCCTCGTGCTCGTACTCCAGCGCCTGGGTGCCCGCGGCCAGCAGTTCCGGTCCCAGTCGCACGGCGGCGTCAGCCTTTCCGGACGCCACCAGCGCCTGGAGCATTGCCTTGAGGCGATCCGTATTGCGCACCTGGTACCCGCCGTAATGGTGGCTTTCCCATGCGGGTTCTTCCAGGGCAGCGATCTCGGAGCGGATGCGCTTCAGCACCTTGCGGGTCTCCCCCGAGGTCAGGTTGCGGCGGTTTTCGAGCGACTGGCGCACCTCGTCGTGCGCTTCGGCGAGTTCCAACAGCAGCTCCACGAGTTCGGCTTTGGTATGCTCTTGCAGGTAGACGCGCAAGGAAGAGTCTCCGGATTGACCGGTTCCGGAGTTTTCCGAAAGTGTCTCGGCAGATTCCTCGTCCGGTTCATCCACGTCAGATTCCAGCGGCTCCTCTTCCAGGTCCTCCTCCACGTCGAATTCCAGTGTCTCCTCGTCTTCTTCCGTGATCGCGTCCAACTCCTCGAGGCGCGGATCGTCCGCCTCAACCCGGCCGACGGCGGTTCGGGTCCTGACCATCTCCAGGTATTCCACTACGACGGCAACCGCGTGTTTGCACGTCATCCAGTAGGGACAGGTGCATTCGGATATCAGCTCCTTGCTTCCGTCGATGCTCACCCTTGCGGTGTAGAGGCGACTGCCCACAACCGAGGCGACCAGCGCGCCGTCATCCGCGCGTTGCAACTCCAGAACGGCCCCTTTTCTCTGATAGGTCCGACCCCGCGCGACGATGCGACTGCCGGCCCATTCCTCCAGATCGTCCCACGTCAGTTCAGAAAAGGGATCAACATGCTCTTCAGGTTTGGTCTTTTTCGTTCGTGAAGTCATCTCGTTCAGTACTCCTTGGAAAAAAAGGACTTAAATTCTCATATTAAGACAGTGATAACTGCTGTTCTCGGCATTGAAATTCTCACCGTCGGACGACGTCGCCTCACGCCCATCACCTTCCACAATAATTCAACAAATCGGCTTGACAAGGTGAATTCTATCCGGTACTTTTACGGAGAAGACATCCAATTGACAATGACGGGAGTACGCAATGAATGGTGGAAACACCACATGGAGTAATGTGCTCAAGATGAATACACCGACTATAGTTGCACTTGCAGCTATTCTCATTACAATGTTCAGTCTCAAAGCTGATATTAATAGCCTAAAAGCCGATATTCGTGAACTAAGACAAGATATTGATCGAAAACTGGAAAGAATCGATGCTCGCCTGGATTCTTTCGGAGAACGTATTACCGCAAACAAAACACGACTCGACGCTCTGGATTAGCCCGTTGTCCCGTAACACGATCAACTGCCTGCCCAAATCCCAAATTGGCAGGCATTGTTATTTCTCCTCCCTTCGCCTCGTCTCCACCTGCCGATCACACTTCCATCGGGTGATTGGCAGGCCGCGCCAGGCCCCCACAACCTCCCTATAGCAGCGACCTGCGCAATACCGGATGCGGCGCCATGTAGGGCCCGCCGCTGCTGACGCCGGCGATCTCGTCGCCGCGCCAGCGAAAGGTCACCGTGTCTTCTTCGGCGGACGCGTCCCGCGACAGCTCATCCTCCTCGTACTCGGGAACAGCGAAGCGCAACTCGCTGGTCGTAGCCCCTTCACCCTGCGCCACCACCACGAACCCGTTCTCCACGGTTGCCTCGACAGGCCGCCCGTCGACGGTCACCGCGCAGGTCCCCTCATCCGCCCAGCCCGGGAAACGCAGCCGCAGCTCCTTTCCGGTTCGGTTGACCACGGCGACACGGGCCCCGTTTTCGCCGCGTTCCGCCCTCACCCTCACCTCCGGCAGCTCGTAGTCGAAGTGGAAGTTGACGCGGACGAACTCTTCCTCGACGGCGACTGTCCGGGTCCAGAGCTCGATAAGGCTGTGCAGGGCAGAGGCGGTGAAGTCGGTGACGCAGGTCTGGCC
>JAAXHE010000090.1 GCA_012271065.1 Candidatus Latescibacterota bacterium | reverse complement strand
CCTTCAACGCGCTCCTGAAGACGCTCGAGGAGCCGCCGCCTCACGTAGTGTTCGTCCTGGCCACCACAGAGCCGCACCGGATGCCGGAAACGATTCTCTCCCGCTGCCAGCGGTACAATTTCCGGCGGATATCCACCGAGGACACTGTCGGGCAGCTCAGAAAGATCCTGGATGCGGAGGAGATCGCATCTGAAGACGAGGCGCTGTTTCTTCTGGCAAGGAAAGCCGACGGCGCGCTGCGCGACGCCGAAAATCTGCTCGACCAGGCCATCGCGTTTACAGACGGGCCTGTTTCCGCCGACGCCGTAAGAGATCTGCTCGGCGTCATTCCCGCCGACGTCTTCTTCGATCTGACGCAGGCCATTCTCGAGTCAGACACGGCAACGGCGCTGAGCAAGGTGGGGCTTGTGCTGGATGGCGGCGGCGATGCCGGCGAATTCACGCAGGGCCTGCTGGAGCATGTCCGGCACCTGCTCGTGGCCCGCGTATCGGACGGCCTTGCAGGCGCCGATCTGCCCGAGGCCGATCAGGCGCGATACAGCGAGACGGGCGCGCGATTCAATGAGGAAGATCTCCTGCGCATGCTGCAGGCGGTTTCCGATCTCGAAGCAAAGTTGGGTCGGGTCTCGAATCCCCGGTTCTGGCTGGAGCTGACGGTGTTGAAACTGGTGAAGATGGCGCCCTCCGAGTCCGTCACGGAGGTCATGGCGCGTCTGGACCGGCTGGAAGTCCTGTTGCGCAAAGGCAGGACGTCCGGCTCGCGACAGCCCGACCCGCCCGTCGCCGCAAGCCCCGAACCGGCCCCGGCGGCCCCTCCACGTCCTGCTGGTGCCACTGCGCCGCCGGACGTTGCCGATGGTGCGAAGCAGCCGGTCGTCGATGCGCCCGTATTACCACCCGCAGAGCCGCGAGGCGAGAAGGAACCTTCCCCGGCCGGCAGCCTCACGTTCGACGGCGTACAGGAGAAGTGGCCGGAACTCGTTGACCATGTAAGGGCGCGGAAACTGGGTCTTGGGACGTTTCTGGCCGAGGGCAGACCCGTGGCGTTGAAGGACAGCCGTCTGGACCTGGCCTTCGCGGCAGACAAGACGTTTCACGCCGAACAGGTCAGGCGCAACGGCGCTTTTCTGGAGGAAGCTACGGCCGAAGTCCTCGGCGTTTCTCTTCGCGTCCGGTGTAAATTGGACGAGGCCGGGGACGGCGCCGCGACACAGGACGACCGCGCTCCGGCCGACGATCGCGTCCAGATGGCAATAGAAATCTTCGATGGGGAAGTCGTGAGAAGATAGCTCCACCAGGGGAGGGCGCAATGGCGAAGGGCATGGCGGGAATGATGAAGCAGGCCCAGAAGCTGCAGGCCAGACTGGCGAAAGTACAGGAAGAACTCGCGTCGAAGGAAGTCGAGGGATCGTCAGGGGGCGGCATGGTGGTGGCGCGGGCAAACGGACAACAACAGGTCGTGGGAATCCGGATCGACCCGGAGGTGGTGGACCCCGATGACGTGGAGATGCTGGAAGATCTGATCATGGCCGCCATTCAGCAGGCCCGTGAGAAGGCGCAGGAGATGGCCGACCGTGAAATGCAGAGGGCAACGTCAGGCATGTTGCCGCCGGGCGTCAACCTGGGCATTTAGGCGCTGACGACCGCCGGTGTTCTGTGCCGGAAAAGAGCCCGGCGAAAGCGCCGTGGCCCGGGTATCCGCTTTCGAGGAGAGTCAGGATGGCTTCCAACGCCATCGATCGGCTGGTGGCCGGGCTGGGGCGGCTGCCGGGCATCGGCGAAAAGTCCGCGCGGCGAATCGCGCTGGACGTGCTGACCTGGAAGAACGAAGACGTACGCGCGCTGGCCGAACTGATGGTGGAAGTGAAGACCCGGGTCCGGGCCTGCCGCACATGTTTCAATCTGTCGGAGAGCGACCCATGCCCAATCTGCCGGGATGAGCGGCGGGACCGTTCACAGGTGATGGTGGTGGATTTCGTCGGGGACCTTCTGGCGATGGAACGCATGCAGGCCTATCGCGGACTGTATCATGTTCTGGGTGGAAGGATCTCCCCTCTGGACGGTATCGGGCCGGAGGAACTGAACATTCAATCCCTCGTGGCGCGCCTCAACGGCGGTGGTATTCAGGAGGTCATCCTTGCGAACGGACCCACCGTCGAGGGCGACGCGACCGCGCAATACCTCACACAGATCCTGGGAACACACGACGTGACCGTAACGCAGATCGCCAGGGGCCTTCCGGTTGGCAGCGACCTCGCGCTCGCCGATCAGGTTACGCTTTCCCGTGCGCTGGATGGGCGCAGAGAATTATGAACCGTACCGACACACTCCGCGGCAGTTCGCAGGGGATCCGGCTGCCCAAGCCGCAGCCCGCCGACCGCATGGTCACGTTTCCCAATTTCCTGACGGGCTTGAGGATCGTTCTCACGCCGGTCTTCCTGGCGCTGATTTTCTCGGACAGCGGTTTCAACAAGATCCTGGCGCTGCTTGTTTTCACCGTGGCCTCGCTGACGGATTTCTTCGACGGCTGGTTCGCACGCCGCGACAAGACGGTAAGCAGCCTCGGACGGTTCATGGATCCGCTGGCCGACAAGCTGCTGGTCTCTTCCGCCCTGATCTCTTTCGTACTCCTGGGTATGGTCGAGGCGTGGCTGGTTGGCGCCATGCTGATCCGGGATGCCGTGATCACGTCTTTGCGCGTGTACGCGATACGCAAGGGACGCCCTGTGGTTACTTCCCGGCTGGCGAAGTGGAAAACCATGCTGCAGCTGGTGCTTGCTTTCGGCATCCTTGTGTTCATCAACGTGCGCGTGATCACCGCTGAGCTGACCTCCCAGCCACTGGTGCTTGTGGATTCGGGTTCGCAGATGGTGCTGAACGTCCTGGTAGCGGCGGTAACCCTGCTGGCGGTCGTGTCTGGCGTCCTCTATCTGGTGGAGCACGGCCGTGACTCGGCCTGAGCAGGAGATCGGAGGCCGCTGACTTGAATCCGTGGACCCGGCTGCTTGCCACCGGTTTTTTCTCCGGATACGTGCCGGTTGCGCCGGGCACGGCAGGCACGGCAGCGGCGATGGTTCCGTACCTGGTGGCCAGTACCTATGCGTCGGGTTTCGGAGTCCTTGCGTGGATCCTGTTTCTGATCGTGATTTCCGGGGTGGCTGTCTACACCGCGTCCGCGGGTGAGAGGGCCTTGGGACCGGACCCCGGGCCGGTTGTTATCGACGAGTTCGTGGGGTTTTACGTCACGGTAGCCTTCCTGCCGCTGTCACCGGGGTTGGGGGTTGCCGGATTTTTTATTTTCCGCTTACTGGATATCCTGAAGCCGCCGCCGGTGCGCGCGTCGGAGAAGCTGCCCCGTGGGTGGGGCGTGGTGACGGACGACGTGATCGCAGGGATTTACGGAAACCTTCTGATACGGGCGGGCCTGCCCCTGTGGAGTGGTTAGCGTTCTGTACCGGGGATAATTTGCCGACATTCGGCCGCCGGGTGAAGGCACTTCGACAGGTCGCTCGGTGCAGGCCGCAGAAGCAATGCCGTGAGACGGGATGATTTGACGGATGAATGGTGACGAATTTTCGGGACGGGACGCCTGATGTCGACGCTTCGCGCATTCGTGGCGATTGAACCTCCCGCGTCCGTCATCCCGGCCGTCCAGGCCGCCAGACGATTCCTTGCGGACCTCGAGGCGCGGCTGAGATGGGTACGGCCCGAGGGCCTGCATCTCACGCTCAAGTTTCTGGGTAACGTCGAAGTCGCCTCCGTGCCGGTCATTCTGAAGGCGATGCGGGCGGTGGCGGGACAGACGCCGCCGATGGCGTTGCATACGGCCGGGGTGGGTGCGCCCAATCCGGGTCGGGCGCGGGTGGTCTGGCTGGACGTGGGCGGGGAAACCGCAATCCTGGACAGGCTGCAGGCGGACGTGGAAGACGCCATGTTCGAGATCGGGTTCGAGAGAGAAGGACGACGGTTTCATCCGCATCTGACGCTTGCCCGTACAAGAAACAGGTCGGTGCGTTTGCCTTCCGGATTGACGGGGGCCGTCCCGCCCGCGCACTTCAGAGTGGACCGTTTATCACTGTACAGCAGTGAGTTACGGCCTGGAGGCGCCGTGTACAACGCGCTGGGCCACGCGCGTCTCTCAGGGTCACGAGGGCCGGACTGATCGACCCGAAAGGCAAGGCGTCCCGGAATGGCATTTCCCGAACGGGCAGGGCTTGACTTCCCGTTGGACTGCGGATATATTGTAATTCCGATCTGCATGCCCGCCCTGGTTGTTCTTGCTGCAGCTCACGCAGTAAACAGTATTGATTCCTACACAAATGTTCACTATATTTGATGATCGCACATGTTGCGGCGCAGAGAATCGGGCTCCTCAATGGCCGTGGGCTGCGCCGTGATCCAACAGGTAAATTCAGGCAGGAGGGGCAAGGCAATGGCAAAATCCAATGGCGCCGGCAAGGATAAGGCCATCGATCTGGCCATTTCGCAGATTGAGAAGCAGTTCGGCCAGGGTTCCATTATGCGGCTTGGCGGCGAAGAGGGAGGGCAGGTGGCCGTTGAAGTGATACCAACCGGCGCGCTCGCGCTGGACGTCGCCCTCGGCGCGGGCGGGGTTCCGCGGGGCCGCGTCGTCGAGATTTACGGTCCGGAAGGATCGGGCAAAACCACACTGACCCTGCACGTTATCGCAGAAGCGCAACGGACCGGCGGTACGTGCGCATTTGTCGACGCGGAACACGCGCTCAATGTAGAACTCGCGGAACGGATTGGGGTCAATCTGGAAAGCCTCCTGATTTCACAGCCCGATACAGGGGAAGAGGCACTGGAAATCACCGATACGCTCGTGCGCAGCGGTGCGTTCGACGTGGTGGTGGTGGACTCGGTCGCGGCGCTTGTGCCGCGTGCGGAACTCGAGGGAGACATGGGCGATTCCCACGTGGGATTGCAGGCGCGGTTGATGTCACAGGCGCTGCGTAAGCTGTCCGGATCGATCAGCAGGTCCAAGACATGCGTGATGTTCACCAACCAGATCAGGATGAAAATCGGTGTCATGTTCGGCAATCCGGAAACGACCTCGGGCGGAAACGCGCTGAAGTTCTATGCGTCCGTACGGATGGACATCCGCCGCATCGGCGCCATAAAGGAGGGTCAGGAAGTTACGGGCAACCGGGTCCGCGTCCGCGTGGTCAAGAACAAGATGGCCGCGCCGTTCAAGGAGGCGGAGTTCGATCTGATGTTCGGAGAAGGCATCTCGAGAGAGGGCAGTCTTCTGGATATCGCGGAACTTCACGGTATTGTCAGCAAGAGCGGCACCTGGTTTTCCTATGGCAACGATCGCCTGGGACAGGGGCGGGAAAACGTCAAGAACCATCTGAAGGAACACCCTGAACTCGCGGGGGAGATCGAATCCCGGGTGCGCGAGGCCGTGGGTCTGGCGGACAACGGTACGGCGGAGGCGGGCGGCAACGCCTGAGGCGCAGTGGGCAGCGCACGCGGTTGGAGTCGTACGTGCGCGGCGAAGCGGAACGCCGGACGACCGTATTTCCCACCCATCGAGGCGCCGCGGATGAAACCGAATTCCCTCTCGCAATCGGATCGCCGGAATTCCGCCGAAAGTGCGAAGAACGCGGCTTTTCGACTCCTTGGCGCGCGTGCGTATTCGTGCGCGGAAATGAAAGAGAGGCTTCGCCGGCGCGGGTTTCAGGAGTCCGTAATTGAACAGGCCGTCGATGAGTTGCGGCGGCTGAAGCTGGTCGACGATCGGGACTACGCCCTTCGCTTCGTTCAGGAGCGCATGCGAATCCGGCCCGCAGGCCGGGCGCTGCTCCGTCACGACCTGAAAAAACGGGGAATCGACGCTGCTACGGCGGATGACGCGCTGGACGAGGTGTTCGAGGGCGTCGATCCCGAAGTTATCGCCCTGGATCTCCTGAGGTCGCGCAGGAGGCAATACGACGGCGTCGACAGGCGGAAAGCGCTTTCCCGTATGTACGGTTTCCTCGGGCGACGCGGGTTCGGAGCCGTGGCGCATTCGGCAGCGGAGCGGGCCTGGCTGGAATTCAGCGAGAGCGGACACGACGGCGCGCCGGATTCGTGAGCCGGAACCGGCCGCACAAGGCGCAAACGTGCGAGGTCCCACGTACGGATCCGGTCGCGGCGATTCGCGCGTACCATTGTTGATTCCACATCTAATCATGAAAACTTCAGCCGACATCCGCGAGGAATATCTTCGCTTCTTCGAAGGGAAGGGCCATACGATCGTGCCCGGTGCGCCCGTAGCGCCGCAGGAAGATGCCACCCTGCTGTTTACGAATGCGGGGATGAATCAGTTCAAGGACGTGTTTCTGGGCACCGGCCGCCGGGATTACCGCCGGGCCGTGGATACCCAGAAATGCATCCGCATATCGGGGCATCACAACGACCTGGAAGAGGTGGGCTTCAGTGCGCAGCACCATACGTTTTTCGAAATGCTGGGCAACTGGTCGTTCGGAGACTATTTCAAGCGTGAGGCCATCGCGTGGGCTTGGGAGTTGTTGACCGAGGTCTGGCAGTTGCCCAGGGACCGACTCTGCGCCACGGTATTCGGCGGTGACGCCGCCGACGGACTGGCGGCGGACGAGGAGGCGGAAGCGCTCTGGACGGAGGTGACGGATCTTCCCGCGGAACGGGTGATTCGGCTGGACAAGACGGACAATTTCTGGCAGATGGGCGAAACCGGTCCGTGCGGTCCGTGTTCGGAGGTGCACTACTACCTGGGGGACGATCCCTCGTCGTGGTTCCGCGAGGTTCCGGACCTCGACGGTCCCGATACGGTGGAAATCTGGAATCTGGTCTTCATCCAGTTCAACCGGGATGCAGGAGGCGTTCTGCATCCGCTGCCCGATAAACACGTGGACACCGGCATGGGGTTCGAGCGTATCTGTACCGTGCTCCAGGGGGTGGAATCCACTTACGATACCGATCTGTTCCGGCCCATTCTCGGCGCGATCGGCGGTGTGACCGGAAAACCCTACAGCGATGAACATCGGGTCGCGATGCGGGTTATCGCCGACCACATACGCACGCTCTGTTTTGCGATTGCGGACGGGGTGCTGCCGTCCAACGAAGGGCGCGGGTACGTGCTGCGGCGTATCTTGAGACGGGCCGCGCGATACGGGCGCACGCTCGAGATGCACGATCCGTTCATTCACGGGCTGGTGCCCGTTGTCGTGGAAGTCATGGGAGACGTGTTTCCCGAGGTGGCGGAACAGGCCGATCACATCTCCAGGGTCATCCGGTCTGAGGAAGAAGGGTTCGGGAAGACGCTCGACCGGGGGCTGGAGATGTTCGAGGTCGTTTCCGCGGATGGGAGAATCTCCGGTCGGGACGCCTTTCGCCTGTATGACACCTACGGTTTTCCAATCGACCTCACTCAGCTGATGTGCGCGGAGCGCGGGCTGGAGGTGGACCTGGACGGATTTGAAGCGGAGATGGCCGCCCAGCAGGAGCGATCGCGCGAGGCGGGCCGGCGTGTCTTCGCTTCGCAGGAGGCGGTAACCGACGATTTCCTTCCGTCGGAGCATTCCGAGTTCGTGGGATACGAACGCCTGGCGCTCGACACGATCGTCGTGGCTTGCAAAGCGGCGGCGGATGGCAGGGTGGACGTGTACCTTCGGGAGACGCCTTTCTACGCCGAAGCCGGTGGGCAGGTCGGCGACCGGGGCGTGATTCAAAACGGGGATCTGGAGGTGGCGGTCGATGAGACGTTCCGCTCGGGCGAGGGCATCGTACACCGTGGGCGCCTGACGCGGGGCTGCGCAGACGCATTGGAGGGCGTGCACGTGGAGGCGCGGGTTGACGCGGGGCGCCGGATGGAAACCGCCCGAAACCACACCGCTACCCATTTGCTTCACGAGGCCCTCCGACAGGTACTCGGCAACCATGTGAATCAGGCCGGGTCGCTGGTCGCGCCGGACCGGCTGCGGTTCGACTTCAACCACTTCGAAGCCGTTACGCCAGCACAGCAGGAAAAGATCGCACGTATCGTAAACCGGGAGATCCGCCGGGATCTCGACGTGGATACCGCTATGGTCGATCTCGATGAAGCGCGTCGCACGGGCGCCCGGATGCTGTTTTCCGAAAAATACGGGGATATCGTTCGGACGGTGCGGATCGGGGACTTCAGCCTTGAGCTCTGCGGAGGTACACACGTTGGATCGACGGGCCAGATCGGCATGCTCGAGCTGACGGCGGAGACGGGAATCGCGGCCGGTGTTCGGCGTATGGAGGCGGTCACGGGGGCCGGTGTCGAGGCGCTCATCAGGAAACAGAGGTCCACCCTTGCCGAACTGGAGGAAATGTTGAGCGTGGAGGCCGGCGCTTTGCCCGATCGCGTCAATCGCCTGATCTCCAGAAGCAAGGAACTCGAGCGGACGGTACAATCGATTCGGAGCGCATCGGCCGGGGAGCAGATGCGCGACCTGGCGGGCGCCGCGGTGGACGTGGACGGGGTTCGGGTGGTGGCTACCGCCGTCCAGCCCGCGGACATGGAAGCCTTTCGGGAAATGGGCGACCGGCTCCGTGAAACCCTGGGTTCCGGCGTGGGCGTGCTTGGCGCCGCGCTGAACGGAAAGGCCTCGCTGATCGCCGTGGTTACGGACGACCTCATCCAGCGGGGCGTGATGGCGGGAAATATCGTCAAGGCGGTGGCTGAGCTGGTGGGCGGTGGAGGCGGCGGGCGCCCCCATCTTGCGCAGGCAGGCGGCAGGCATCCTGAAAAGATGTCCGACGCGCTTGGCCAGGTCCCTCGAATCGTCCGGTTACAGTTGGAAGGGTAGATCGTCCTCATGTCGACATACGACCACCTTGAATCGGTTGTCAGAGAGCGGGGCGCGGGGTTCCTGGGCCTTCTGGATCCCGACCGGATGGACAAGCAGGACCTTATTCACACGGCAGCGATGTGCGCCGAAAACGGAGTTGACGCCCTGCTGATGGGCGGCAGTTTTCTGCTTTATACAGATTTCGACCGCGTGGTCAGGGAGGTCAAACGCGCCGTTGGACTGCCCTTGCTGATTTTTCCCGGTCCCGACATGAACCAGGTCTCGTCAGCGGCGGATGCGATTCTCTTTTTGTGCATGATCAGCGGGCGAAATCCCGACCTGCTGATCGGGCAGCAGGTCAAGGCGGCGCCAATCGTCAAGGCGTACGGCCTGGAGACGATCTCCACAGGGTATATGCTGGTGGATTCCGGGCGGCAGACGACAGTTGAGTATATCAGCAATACCAAACCGATGCCCCGGGACAAGCCGGAGATCGCGGCGGCGCACGCACTGGCCGCCCAGTATCTGGGCATGCAATGCGTCTATCTGGATGCTGGCAGCGGGGCCGAGCGGATGGTTGCCGACGAAATGATCGCGTCGGTTGCGGGAAATGTGTCCATACCCGTGATTGCAGGAGGAGGCATCCGGGAACCGCGGGATGCCGGCGCGAAGGTGGCCGCCGGCGCCGATTTTGTTGTGGTGGGCAGTATCCTGGAAGCAAAGCGGGCCCCGGCGCTGGTCCGTGAATTCGCCGGGGCCGTCCACCGCGGGTAGGGGTCTGCCCGCGGCGAACATGGCCAATGCAACCGCCAGGAAGGAATCTGGCGGTTTTTGTTTCAACCGGTGTTGGAGGCGGGCTTGTGGAGGGAAAGCAGGCGCGCATGAAGTGGCCGGGCGGCGCTTGACAGGTTGGCCGGATTTAGATAGATTGTTAGCTTCCGACATGGGCTTACATAACGGCACGAACAGGTTATGGCGGAACGAGAAGCCACGGTGAAAAACAGGTTGGGTATCCATGCGCGGCCGTCGGCCCTTCTTGTGCAGGCGGCCGCAAAGTATGTATCTGAGATTACCCTGATCAAGGACGGGCTCGAAGTCAACGGCAAGAGTATCATGGGCGTTATGATGCTCGCGGCGGAGACGGATGCGAAAATTTGCGTCCGGGCCGCGGGTCCGGATGAAGAGGAAGCATTGGACGAAATCATCCGGATGATCGAAGGCGAATTCGACTGAACCGGCACTTGGACGCGTCGCTGCGGAAACTGAACGCGCCCGATGGATCCGGCATTCCGGCCAGTCGCCGTTTCTCGCGTGTGAGGTCTCAAACCGATGAAGGTACTGAAGGGCATCCAGGCATCGAACGGCATCGCCATCGGTCCGGTCTATCTTCACGACCCGGAGGAGCCGTGGGTCGACTACCGGCGCATCGGGGAAGATGAAGTCGAAGGCGAGGTACGGAGGTTTCTGGATGCGCTGGCGTCCGTGGCCGCAGACCTGAAGGCCACGCGGGTTCGTGTCGAGGAGAAGCTGGGTCCCGACCACGCCCAGATTTTCGACGCACATCTGATGATCCTGGACGACGACGCACTGCGAGCGCCTACCATGGCATCGATCCGGAAGGATCGGGTAAACGTCGAGTATGCGTTCTGGCTGACCCTGCAGAAGGTGCGCCGTCAATTCGACGCAATCCAGGACGACTATTTCAGGGCGAGGCGCGCGGATATCCTAGACGTGGAGAGGCGTGTGCTGTCCAGATTGTGCCAGCGTGAGGACTCGCTGCTGGATCGGATGACCGCCCCGGCGATCGTGATCGCGCACGAGCTGACCCCCTCCAATGCGGCGCGCCTGAAGCGGGACAGCGTGCTGGGCATGATCACCGAAGCGGGCGCGGCGACTTCGCATGCATCGATTATCGCGCGGGGGCTCGAAATCCCGGCGGTTGTGGGCGTCGAGGCGGCCCTGGCCTCCGCCGAGCCCGGGGACACGGCCGTTGTGGACGGGAATCGGGGGCTGGTCTGTATCCGGCCCGACCCGGACACGCTTGCCCGGTACCGTGCCGAAGCCCGCAGGTTCACCGAGTTGCAGAAGGGCCTGCAAAGGTTTACCGATGTGCCGGCCGAAACCCTCGACGGCGTTCGCGTGTGCCTGCAGGGCAACATCGAATTGCCGGAAGAGGGGGGGGCCGCCCTGGCTTACGGTGCTGAGGGCATCGGCCTGTACCGTACGGAATACCTCTATCTTGCGGGATCCAGCCTTCCGGGAGAAGGCGAACAGACGGCTGCGTACACCCGTCTTGCCGAACAGATGGCGCCTCATCCGCTGGTGGTACGCACACTGGACCTGGGCGGCGACAAGCTGGCGCAGGCGTCGCATGTCGCCGAAGAGACCAACCCGTTTCTGGGCTGGCGCGCCATCCGGCATTCACTCGCGAACAGAGACCTGTTCCGGGTTCAATTGAGATCCATCCTCCGGTCCAGCGCGCACGGCAACGTGAAGCTGATGTTCCCGATGATATCGGGCGTGGAGGAACTGCTCGAAGCCAGGTCCGTGCTCGCCGAGGCCCGCGACGAACTGAAACGGTCCGGTGTGCCGTTCGACGAGGACTGCGAGGTCGGCGCGGTCATCGAGGTGCCGTCGGCCGCAGTCGTGGCCGATCAGCTTGCGCGCGAAGTGGATTTCTTCAGTATCGGGACCAACGATCTTGTCCAATACACCCTCGCGGTGGATCGAGGGAACGAACGGGTGGCGTACCTGTACGATCCGTATCATCCCGCCGTCTTGCGTCTGATCAAATCGGTCGTGGACGCCGGGCACCGCCACGACATCCCGGTCACGGTATGCGGGGAGATGGCCGGCGACCCGCACAGTTGTGTCCTCCTGATGGGTCTCGGTGTGGATGGGTTCAGCGCCGGCCCGCGTATGGTTCCCGAGATCAAACAGGCCATCCGGTCGGTTACCATGGAAGAGGCGAGGGCTGTGGCGGAAGAGGCGCTCGCCCTGCCCACGCGCGGCGCCATTCGGGAATATCTGCACGGCGCCCTGACCCGAATGCAGGGTCCGCGTAAAGCGCAGCATGAACTGGAAGAGGAGCCGGCCCGAATCGAGAGGTAGGGCGGGTCTCTCTCCGGGGCGATATTTCGCCGTATCCGATTGACGGATGTCTTCCCCTCGCCATGGTTAACCGAACGAAGCATTGTACTGGTCCCACGACTGGAAGAGAGGCACACATGCGGCGCCTGTTTACCTCGGAATCGGTGTCCGAAGGGCATCCGGACAAGATCTGCGACCAGATTTCGGATGCGGTCCTGGATGCGATGCTGGTTGAAGACCCGCGGTCGCGCGTGGCGTGCGAGACGATGGTGACCACGGGCCAGGTGATCGTGTCGGGTGAGGTAACCACGAAGGCCCGGGTGGATATACAGGAACTCGTGCGAAGCGTCATCCAGCGTATCGGATACACGGATTCGGCGTACGGATTCGACTACAGGTCCTGCGGTGTGCTGATCGCGCTCCACACGCAGTCACCCGACATCTCCCAGGGGGTTTCGGAGGGTGAGGGACTGCACGAAGAGCAGGGCGCGGGCGACCAGGGCATGATGTTCGGTTATGCCTGCCGTGAGACCCCGGAGTTGATGCCGATGCCCATAATGTTGTCACATAAGCTGGTGATGGCCCTGGCCGGGCTCCGGTGCCGGGGAACGCTTCCGTATCTGCGCCCCGACAGCAAGTCGCAGGTGACCGTCGAATACGATGGCGACAGGCCCGTACGCGTACATACGGTCGTGATTTCAACGCAGCACGACCCCGACGTGGAACATGACCGCATCTGCCACGATATGAAACAGCATCTTGTAAAGAAGGTTATCCCGGCGGATTATCTGGACGGGGACACGATCTATCACATCAACCCCACCGGGCGTTTCGTGGTCGGAGGTCCGCACGGGGATACGGGATTGACCGGCCGGAAGATCATCGTGGATACCTACGGGGGCGTGGGGCGGCACGGGGGCGGGGCGTTTTCAGGAAAGGACCCCAGCAAGGTTGACAGGAGCGCTCACTATGCCGCGCGGTACGTTGCCAAAAACGTGGTGAAGGCCGGGCTCGCAAGCCGGTGCGAGGTGCAGCTGGCATATGCGATCGGCGTGGCTGAGCCCGTATCCATCTTCGTGGATACGTTCGGGACGGGCAGGATCTGCGACGCGGATATCGGAAAGCTGGTCCAGGAGCATTTCGAACTACGGCCGTCCGGCATTATCCGGAGCCTGAACCTTCTTCGCCCGGTTTACGAACGCACCGCCGCCTACGGTCATTTCGGTCGGACGGAGGACGGGTTTGCCTGGGAACGAACGGACAAGGCGGAAGCGCTGAAGGCGGCCGCAGGCATCACCCATCTTCCATTACCCACGGACGTCCGGGGGGTAATGGAAGATGGGTGATGCCAGTTGTAGGGCGTCTCTCATCCCCGTTTCTTATTCACTCCCTTCGGTCGCTCATGGGTAACGGGGATGAAAGGTGCCACCAACCGCTTGCGCCTGCCTCATTCTTTGCCTGGACCCGATAGAAGTAGACTGTACCAACTTCCAATTCTGTATCGGTCGTAGACAGGAGTTTACAAGGTTATCAATGGTTAGTCAGCGTTATTTTCATAGATGCTGATTTGTCGAGTACGGCTCCATTGTCCAACGGGCCTATTCACAACCACCACGTCAGTTTCAGATTCTACTATTTCAATAGGATGCCAATTATTGAGATCTAAATTGGCGAGGGTGATGGGGATAATTTTAGAAGCAGGGTTGGGACCAAGTGGAATAAGATTTGGTCGTTGTACTCCCAGTTCAAAAATTCCTCCTTTCTTACTAACCAATATGGGTGAATTTAATTCTTGCTTGGGGATAATACGAGAAGGCTGGATATCAGGTGACAAATTATCCAGATCATAAATCTGTAATTTATGATCTCCGTCCGACACACTAATAAGAGCCTCATCTCGATCATCATTATCTATATCTCTAAGTCGTATATCAGTCCAATAGGTTTCTGGATGGCGAGCAACAATACCAGTTTCAATTATTGAAAATGCATCATTACGCCATCGTACGATTTTTAATTCTACGTCAAACCAATCCTCCGTCGATTTAATAGTTTCAGCAATGATAAACTCTTGTTGATCATCTCCGTCTATATTACCGATCGCTAAATGGAAAACTTGCCTGGGTCTCGCTAACAAATGATGTTCATAGTTTCGATAACCACTATTGCTTAAATAAAGCAATACGTGACTTATAGAAACTGTTTCACCATTGTCATGGCGTCCCATACCCACAACAGCAAAATCAAGTTGTCCATCCTTATTAAGGTCTCCGGTATCAAAATCATAGGACAAATTTATCGCCCCATGATTATGCTCCCAGACCTTATTAAGTTGATTGCCGACAATTTCAAAAATTGAGATATCACTAAGATCTGTGGGTCCGTGTCTACGGAAACAAATCAATTGTTCTGAGTTATTACTTAAAATTTCACGAACGGCAATATCAACACCCGTGAGTTGTTGAGTATTGAAATGTCTCACTTGGGCCAATAACGATTGTGAAAGGCCCATCCAAATGATAAAAATTATGTATTTGCTCATTACTTTTCTCCTTTATGGGATAAGGACTGTGATTCCACCTTCATAGGAAATCGCGCCAATGTGAACTGCGTTATTACCATATTCGTGTGCCTCTCCTTCCGGTGGTGTGTGTTCCATTGTAATTTCCCAAATAGCTTCAATTTCTGCCCGATCATCAGCAGGGTCATTTGGATTTGGGCCGCCACCAGAGGGAATAGGTGTTAAATCATAAGCACACCCATATTGATGGAGACTGTATTTCGAGCCAGCTTCACCCAAAGAAACTTGCTTTCTTGGTGTGCGGGCACTACTGTGAATCGGCAGTGTTGTGAGAGCATTATTGTTTGTTAATCGTACCCAATCCGTATATTTATCTTGTAAGATTGGGAATTCATCAGTGATTTCAGGTTGGTTAACAGGAGTATTACCACTGATCCATCGACTATTTTGTCCTGGAACTCTAATGCTTCTGTCATGATACTGTTGTCGAAGTTTTGCAGTCGTATTTTGGCGAGTTTCTACAAATTCGCTTATAGAACCAATGCTTGCTGTGATTCGATACCCCAGGGCATCAGCTCTTGTATTCGATGCTTCAAGCGGATCAAATGTGATAGATGGAGAATTCCCATTATTAGAAAATATCAATCGGTTACTGGTAATAGACAATGTAGCAAATGTCCATTGCAATTCATAAATCGTAGTACCGTCACCTGCTTCAGCTTCTGCGGTTACATGGCCAGTGTCTTTAGAAGTCCATGTTCCTGAAGCAAGTTCACCACTGAGCAAAACCATTAAATGAGGAATACTCATTGCATCCCAATCTTCCTCAGTCCACTCATACCAGTCTATCGAATAATTATAAAAAGAACCTTCGGACATTCTAACCATCGTTCCTGGACCACTAGGCCTTAAATAAGCGAGTAAT
>JAAXHE010000243.1 GCA_012271065.1 Candidatus Latescibacterota bacterium | reverse complement strand
CCCGAAGAATTACGAATCAAGGTTAGCCGTAAAGGAAGACCGCCATGCGCGTGGAAATCCGTTTCCAGAACCGCGTCGCCGCCCGTGGCGTTCCGCCGCGTCCGGTCCAAATCATTACGTGACCGCATTCAACGTTGCCCGGAAGACTGCACGATGGAGAAAATCAGAATCGGCGTTCTCGGCCTTCGGCGGGGCATTGCCCATCTGCGCAACTTCCTGGCACTGGATCAGGCCGAAGTCGTTGCCGCCTGCGACCGTTTTCCCTATTACCGCGACCAGGCGCGCGTCCTCGTGGACAACCATGGCTCATCAACCGAAGTGCTGGTTGAATTTGACGATCTCCTGGAACGCAAGCCCGACGCCGTGGTCGTCGCCAGCAACGGCAGACTCCGGGTCGGCCGTCGACGATGCGACAGGCGGCCACGGGGGAACGGATCTGAAAGTCGCCGGGCAATTTACGGACAACCTGCTTAAGGACCGACCCTCTTCGATTGACGTCTACCGCGCAATCGAATACGCCCTGCCGGGCATAATCGCCGCACGTTCCGCGGATCTGGGCGGTACCCCCATTACAATTCCCGACCTGAGACGTGTTCCGTTTACCGGGACAGATTTCTGGGACACACTGCAGATACCGGAAACCGACCCTCCATCCATTGACTACCGACCGCCGCTGTAGTCTGTCCGCCATCGTCCAGAGCCCCGCAGGTCCGGCTCGCCCTTCATCTTCCATTGCCAATGACATATACATCCGTCGAACTCCAACTCCTCAAGAACAGGCTGGAATCCATCGTGGACGACATGGCGCTCACTGTCGTTCGCACGGCCTATTCAACCATTCTCAGAAACTCGATGGATTTTTCCACCGGCTTCTGCGATCCCGACGGCCGGCTGGTCGCACAGGGCCTCTGTCTTCCCTTGCATCTGGGAAGCCTGCCGGACGGGCTTGCCGCCGTACTGAGCCGGTATGGCGACGCCATTGACGAAGGCGATGTTTTTCTCCTCAACGATCCGTATGAAGGTGGCACCCACCTGCCTGACATCTACGTTTACAAACCTGTTTTCGTCGACTCCCGCCTGCTTGGATTCACGACCGCCATCGCGCATCACACCGATATCGGCGGCCGGGTCGCAGGGGGAAACGCCTGCGACTCCACGGAGATCTTTCAGGAAGGCCTCCGCATTCCGCCGCTCAAACTCTACGCTGCCGGCCGCCCGGTGCAAGCCATCTTCGACCTGATCGAGCGGAACGTCCGCGTTCCCCGAAACACCCTTGGCGACCTTCGCGCCCAGTTGTCCGCCTGCCACATCGGCGAAAGAGCGGTCGTCGCACTCGCCGAGGAACAGGGTTACGATCGCCTCCAGAGCGGATTTTCCGAACTTCTGAATTACGCCGAACGCCTCACGCGAGCAGAAATCGACGCTCTTCCGGACGGGCGTTTCACGTTTACGGACGTACTCGACGACGACGGTATCGACCCTGATGAGATCCCAATCGCCGTCACAGTCGAGGTAGACGGCAGCGCGCTGTCGGTGGACTTCAGCGGCACCGCACCCCAGGTAAAGGGGGCCATCAACTGTGTCGCTTCATTCACCAGGTCGGCGGTCTACGCCTGTCTGCGCTGTCTCATGCGCGCGGACATCCCCACCAACTCCGGCTTCTTCCGTGCCATTGACGTCCGCGTCCCCTCCGCGACGATTGCCAACCCTGTGCCGCCCGCTCCCGTAGCCGCCCGCGGCCTCACCGGCTTTCGATTGGCCAACGCGATTATGGGCGCGCTCGCTCCGCTGGCGCCGCATATCGTGCCCGCGTGCGAAGTCGGAGGAGACACGGGAATCTCGATCGGGGGATACCGCGCCGACCGGACCCCCTTTGTCTTTCTCGAGTTCCTCTTCTGTGGGTGGGGTGGCCGGCCGGACCGGGACGGAATCGACGGGTGCGCCAGTGTTGTGGTCAATTTCTCCAATAACCCCGCCGAAGTCGTTGAAGCCGAATATCCGATCCGGATCCTGGAATACGGGTTCCTGCCCGACACCGGCGGCGCCGGCAAATACCGTGGTTCCTGCTCGATCGTGCGCGAATACCGTTTTACGGAAACACTCGCGACCCTGCAGATCCGCTCGGATCGTCACAACTCGCGGCCTTACGGCCTGTCGGGAGGAAAGCCGGGGTCCCCATCCAGCAACATCCTGAACCCTCACGCCGAAGCCAGGAGACTGCCCTCAAAGACGCTGCTCAATCTGAAGAGAGGGGACACCCTGCGGCACGTACTCGCAGGCGCCGGCGGTTGGGGCAATCCATTGGAACGCGACCCTCAACACGTCCTCGACGACGTCAGAAACGGAAAGGTCTCTATCCGGTCCGCAGAAATGCACTACGGCGTCGCCATAGACCCGGACACGTTGCAAATCGGCGTTGCGCGCACGAGCGGGCTCCGATCCTGTTCAGCGCGCACATGACACCCCCGTGCCTTATCGGTCCCGGCTGCATCCAGGCACGTAACGAAACGCGGACGATCCTTTGGACCGCCCGCATTTTATACTGAAACGTCCGCTAAAACCGCATTCATTCCAGGTCAATCACGATATTCCTCCACTCATCCAGTTGCACGCGAACATCCGGCGGAACCAGCGTTGTTGCGTCATAATCCTCTAGAATCAGCGGGCCCCGTAGAGGCGATACCTTCAGTTGGCTCCGCGTCAAAACCCGTGTCTCGATCCATCCCTTACGCTCCCCGAAATATGCCCGCCGTGTGCCGGGCATCCGGGCGCCTTCATCAGGTTCGTCGATGTCGTTCCCGCTGGGCATCGGCGGCCCGGGCAGGAACGCGCGAATCCTCAATGTAACGATTTCAACCGAGTCGGTCTCGGCGCGGTGCCCGTACGTGCGCTCGTGTTCTGCTTCAAACGCGTTCCCCAGGTCCACGAGGGTACCACGGTTCCACGACCCGCCGGGCGCCCTGATCGGCAGTTCATAGGACTGCCCAGCGTACCTGAGATCCACGATATTCTCGAATGCCGAACCGGGCAACCGTTCTCCAGCTTCTTCCGCCATCCTTTCAAAGGCAGACTGAAGCTCATCCGGTTCCGCTTCCAGCAGTCGACCCAGGCGGGTGCGTGCCAGATCGTACTGCAATCCTGCCGAGACCAGACCGATGGCGCTGAAGAGCCCGGGCGCGGGCGGCACCAATACGCTCTGTATACCCAGTACACCGGCCATCGCCACGGCGTGGAGAGGGCCGCTCCCGCCGAAAGCCAGCAACGAGTATTCACGGGGGTCCCGGCCGCGCTCTGACGAAACCGCACGCACTGCTCTCACCATACGTGCAACCGCGATCCGGTGCGCCCCCAGGGCGGCCTCGGCCACCCCCAGATTCATCCTGGACGCAATACGTTCCCGCATCGCGCTGCGTGCCAACGCGACGTCCAGAGGAAGGCAACCCCCAGCCGGTCCATCGGGATTCAGGTATCCAAGCAGCAGATTCGCATCCGTAAGCGTAGGCCGTTTTCCGCCGCGCCGGTAGCAGACCGGACCCGGGTCCGCTCCTGCGCTGGCGGGTCCGACAAGAAGCGCTCCACCGCCGTCGACCTCCAGGATACTCCCTCCGCCAGCTCCGATCTCGGCCAGATCGATACTGGGTACCCTAGTGGCGTACCCGCCACCGCTCAGTAACCTCCCGGCAACGGACAACCCGCCGCCCACCTCGTAGTCCGAAATGCGTGATATTTGTCCGTTTTCGATCAGCGCAGCCTTGGCCGTGGTCCCTCCCATATCGAATGCAATCAGATCCATGCAACCGATGCGACGCCCCAGCGACGCGGCGGCGACCACGCCCGCGGCAGGCCCGGATTCGAGAATCTGCACGGGACGCTCGACCGCCGTAGCAGCGTCGGTAACGCCTCCCCCTGACTGCATGATCCGCAGCGGCGCATTTATTTCCAGAGTTTGAAGTCGTGCGCGAAGATCGCTCAAATAGCTCCGTACCACTGGCATCACGTATGCGTTAATCACTGTGGTACTGGTCCGTTCGTATTCCTTGATTTCAGGAAGGACTTCCGAGGACAGCGTCACAGTCCATCGCCCGGCCGCACGCAGCAACTCACCTATCCTGATTTCGTGATCCGGATTCACATACGAGTTGAGCAGGCAAACCGCGATCGAAACAACACGCTCCTCAACCAGCCGTTCGATCGCAAGAAGAACGCTCTCCTCATCCAGCGGATCCATGACGCGGCCATCTGCCGCAATCCGTTCGTTCACCTCCAGACGGAGATAACGTGGCACAAGTGGCTTCGGCTTCTCCCAGGAGAGATCGTACAACCGGGGCATCCGCAGACGCCCGATCTCAAGTACGTCTCGAAATCCCCTGGTTGTGATCAGCCCGGTCCGGGCGCCCGTGCCGCCAAGGACGGCATTGGTCGCCACGGTCGTGCCATGAATGACTTCATTCACGTGTACCCCGGATCCATTTACAACATGACTTACGCCGTCTATTATGGCCCTGCCGTAATCTTCCGGCGTGGACGGCAACTTGCACAGTTTGACGCGGCCGTCTTCGTCAACTGCCACAACATCCGTAAACGTGCCGCCGATATCGATGCCGATGCGCATATTCCCGCAATCCTTGAAGTGGAATTCTTCAATCCATAAACAGGTACCTGGCGATAAATATCACCGCCAGCAGGTCCACCAGGGGGTTCACCTCGTCCCCCTGTCGCCCAAGCCGCTTTACAATGGGAAACGCGATGAACCCCATCGCAAGACCGTCCGAAATACTGAACGTCAACGGCATGGCGATCAGGGTCAGAAATGCCGGCAAAGCATCGGTGACGTCGTGCCATTTCACGTTAACCACCGATGCCATCATCAGTACCCCAACCACGATTAGCGCCGGCGCGGTTGCAAACGCCGGAATGGCCTCCACGAGAGGCGTAAGGAACAGGGCCAGCAGGAACATGGCGCCGGTTACAACGCTCGCGAAGCCGGTTCGCGCCCCGGCTGCAATGCCCGAAGCGCTTTCGATATACGTCGTCACAGTCGAAGTCCCGAACAGAGAGCCGAATACCGTACCCAATGAATCGGCAAGCAGCGCCCGGTTTGCCCGCGGCAGCCGGCCCCGTTCATCCAGAAATCCCGCTCTGCCCGACACCCCGACCAGCGTACCCATGGTGTCGAACATATCCACAAACAGGAAAACAAAGACCACGCCGATTAAACCTACATCGAATGCCGCCGCCAGGTTTACAGCCGCGACGCCAAACAACTGCTCAGGCCACGCCGGCAGACTGAAAAACCCTTCAGGTGCTGCGTTCACGCCCGTCAACATTCCCAGAACCGTCACACCCAGCATCCCGTACAATATGGCGCCCTTAACGCCTCTTGCCAACATGACCCCCGTACCCAGCACACCCAGCAGCGTAAGCCCAACGGGTCCGCTTCTGATTTCTCCAAGTGTAATCAGCGTTGCTGGATTCGCCACCACGATTCCCGCATTCTTCAATCCGATAAATGCGACAAACAGTCCGATGCCACACGCAGTGGCATGCTTGATGGTGTCGGGCACCGCGTTGATGATGGCCTCCCTCACGCGCACCAGCGTCAACAACGTAAAGAGGATACCCGATGCAAGAACGACGCCCAATGCCAGGTCCCAGCGCACACCCATCCCCAGCACTACGGTATACGCGAAAAAGGCGTTCAAACCCATCCCCGGCGCCAGGGCAAACGGATAGTTCGCGACAATGCCCATAATCAGGGTCGCCAGGGCCGCTGAAATGCAAGTCGCGAACAGCAGTTCTCCAAAAAGATCCTTCCCCAGCGCTTCCGACAGCATGCCCGGATTCACCGCCACGATATAGGCCATCGTAACAAATGAAGTCAGCCCGCCGATCACCTCTGTCCGGAAGGTGGCCCCGTTCTCTTCAAACCGAAAATACCTCACAATCGCAGTCATGGAACTCTCCCAGGGCAAATGCGCGATTAACTGTTTAGTCTCAGCAGTTCACCATCTCTAAGTTGAGGTCCTGCCATTCTCCCGCCTGACTGTGAACCGGAAATCCGCCAGAAACGCTCACCACTATTCGAAATGCGGAACTGCGGAACCCGTTGGTTCACGCTTCAGAACCTGTAGCCCGGGCGGTCGGCTTTGCCCTTGTTTTTGTTTCGGACTTATTTACATTTGACTAACGTGGCGACCTCACAAACCAGCCGGTGGCCTTCGGCCGATGCTTCCGCGCCGAGGAACCCGTCCAAGCCCTGGAGCCATGTCATGTCAGGGGATATCGGACCGATTCTGAAAAACTGGCCCTACGATCCCCAGAACAGCATCCGAAAAGTAATCGATCCCCGGGGCGTGGAGAAAATTCAGGTGCGTGTCGATCAAGGTGCGTTTCAGGGCGTCTTGCAAATGGAATTGGATGGCCGGCCCGATGGACAGAAACCCTATAATCAGACCTTTGTCCTAGACTATCACAAACAGCAGTTGCAGAAACATGTGGGTGCCTCGGGGTCGCCCGCGGGCTTCAGTCTGGATGAGCACGCCTGTTCCGAGATTTTCGACGAAAGCCGGCGGATATACGAAAGGTATGTATTCCTTCTGCAGATTCGCGATTACAACAGGGTTGTACGCGATACCGAAAGAAATATGGACGTATTCCGCTTTGTCAACAGGTACGCCGAACGCACGGAAGACAGGGAAAACCTCGAAAAGTGGTGGCCTTACATTCTCAGAATCCACGCCGTCGCAAGGGTAATGATCGCAACTCAGCAGGACGATTACGACACGGCTCTCGAGATAATCGGTGACACGCAAACGAAGATTTCGAACCTCGAGGGCGTGGAGGCCGAAGAGTTTGAAATTGAAAAAAAGCGCTCTCAGGAGTCCCTGAAGGAACTGGAAGACGAAATACTGAGCAAACGCCCGCAGAGTCCGGAGGAAAAACTCAAGGAGGAATTGGCTCAAGCCGTCGAGGACGAGGATTTTGAGCGCGCCGCTGCCATCCGGGACAAAATCTGGGAATTGGAAGAAAATTGACGCTATGCACCGGGAATGTGCGGTGAGTTCGCCAGGATTGGCGTTACCCCCTTACGTTTCCGATCTATTCCAATATCATAAGCTCCGACGAACGCGCACCCCTCAAAATAGGCATATACAGCCAGAGCCTGCAAGACCTTTGGCACATGCGCCCAGGCGGCAATGCAATCGACTCGCATAGACCACGTCCCCGTAAATGGTCTTGGTCTCCTGCCGGAATTCCACGTGGCATCAAAAACACCTTGACTTTTCGGGTCGAATCCAATACTATATTCCCCGGTTAGACAGATCATCCGCTAACACACCGCCTCCGATGTTCCACGGATCAAATTACCGGGCAGTTACAGGCCCGCGGCCTACGTAAGGGATTCATCCAGTGACATTGAATCTGCGCGTTATATCCGTTCCAGTCCCGGGCAACGATAACGTGAACCCTGGCGTCGCTCTTTTGGTACCCGTATCCCCTGGACGGCAGGGCTTATAATCCGGAATGGCAGATACACGCACTCAGCCCGCCGTCGATATCGATTCGACGGCGTTTTTATTTTCGGTTTTTCCACATGAATTTGACGGATCGCCGGTGCGTGTTTATATTGCATTAATTAACCGCAGAATGGCTTCTTAATCTCGGGAGTACACTGAAGATGGCAAAGAAATCCGAGCAAATCCGCGCATCCGAAACCAACGGGCGCCCTGAAAAGCAGGTGGCGTTTGGAGACGTGTCTTCGCCTCCTCCAGCTCCGATGAAAGGCGCGGACATTCTGGTGGAAGCGCTCGTCCGTGAAGGTGTCGATGTCATCTTCGGATATCCCGGCGGCGCAAGCATGGAGATCCATCAGGCGCTTACACGTTCCCGGATCCGAAACGTGTTGTGTCGGCACGAACAAGGTGAAATATTTGCCGCAGAAGGATTTGCAAAGGCATCGGGCAGGGTCGGCGTGTGTCTGGCCACATCTGGTCCCGGAGCCACCAACCTGGTCACCGGATTGGCTGACGCGAAGATGGACTCCGTTCCTCTGGTCGCCATAACGGGTCAGGTGGCAACACACGTGATGGGCGGCGACGCTTTTCAGGAAACACCCATCGTCGAGGTCACCAGGCAGATCACCAAACACAACTTCCTGATCGACCGTATCGAGGATATACCACGCATCGTAAAGGAGTCGTTCTATATCGCTAATACCGGCCGGCCGGGACCGGTACTGATCGATGTGCCGAAAGACGTCCAGCAGGCCATGCATGCGCCGGTCTGGCCGGACGATGTGGCCATTCGAAGCTACAATCCTCATATCAGGGCCGACAGCAGAGCCATCGAAAACGTGGTCCGCGCGATCCGGGAAGCCAAACGGCCGGTCCTTTATGTAGGCGGAGGCATCGTGGCCGCCGGCGCCGCCGGAGAACTTCGGGAGCTTGTCAGCAAAACCGGCATTCCAGTCGTGCAAACGCTCATGGGGCTTGGCGTCTTCCCGGAAACCCATCCGCTCTCGCTCAGGATGGTCGGCATGCACGGAACCGTCTACGCAAACTACGCGATCAACCACGCGGACCTGTTGCTGGCTATGGGAGTTCGTTTCGACGACCGCGTTACGGGAAAGCTCGAGGAGTTCTGCAAACACGGCAAGATCGTACACGTCGACATCGACCCATCGGAAATCAACAAGAACAAGACCGCGCACATTCCTGTTGTCAGCGACGTCAGATACGCCCTTGAGGACTTGAATAAACAGGTGGTACCCGGAGACTACGACGCCTGGCATACCGAACTGAAAACCTGGCGACAGAAACATCCGCTCGCCTATCAGGAAGCGGACGACGCGATCCTTCCTCAGCACGCCATCGACCTGCTGTATCGAATGACGGACGGAAAGGCCGTGGTCTCAACGGGAGTGGGACAGCATCAGATGTGGGCCGCCCAATATTACCTGTTCGACGAACCGCGTAACTGGCTCACATCGGGCGGGCTGGGCGCGATGGGATTCGGCCTGCCAGCCGCTCTGGGCGCTCAACTGGCCAGACCTGACGACCTGGTCGTGAATATCGACGGCGACGGAAGCTTTGTGATGAACGTGCAGGAACTGGCCACGCTTTACGTGGAGAAACTGCCCGTCAAAACCATCATCATCAACAACCAGCACCTGGGAATGGTGGTTCAGTGGGAAGACAGGTTCTACGAAAGCAACCGCGGCCACACCTTCATAGGCGATCCGGAAGGGGGCATCCACCCCGATTTTGTCAATATCGCCAAGGGTTTCGGCATTCCGGCAGCGCGCGTGGAACACAAGAAAGAGCTGGAGGGCGCCCTGGAGCACCTGCTCGAGACTTCCGGCCCGTATGTGCTTGACGTAATCGTCCCCTATCAGGAACATGTGCTTCCCATGATCCCGGCGGGTCATACATTTGCAGACATAATCACTGAGTAGATCCACGGGCAACCTGTCAAAATCCGGATGTTGCGACGCAGCATCCGGATTTTCGTGTCCGCAGGGAACGCCAGCCACAACGTCAATGTCTAAGTGTGTGGAAAGGCAATCTGCGGGCACGATGTCAATTCACGCTGCAGTTCGCCTGCGATTTACGGATTATTGCCGGATGACGCGACGGTCCTGATTGTCGGTTTGGATCCATGCCGCGTTTCCAGGAGCCCGAATGGGTGAAGATCTGGATCTGGTCAGACGCTGCCAGGAGGGAGATCAACAGGCGTTTCGCGTCCTTGTGGAACGTTATGAAGGGCGCGTCTACAATCTTGCGTGTTCAATTCTGGGAGACCGGGAGATCGCCCGGGATGCCGCCCAGACTGCCTTCATCCGCGCATACCGGGCATTGCCCGGATTCCGCGCCGACTCGGGGTTCTACACCTGGCTCTACAGAATCGCCGTCAATGTCTGTCTCAACGCGGCTCAGAAGGAGAAACGCCGGCGAGATTCAACGTCGCTCGATTCACTCCTCGATTCCGGACACTTTACATCCGAACACCTGTGGGAACGCCGAACACCTGCCGACGATTTCGAACGCCTGAAACTACAGGAAACCATGCAGGAAGTACTGAATCTGATCTCGCCCGACCATCGGCTCGTTATCGTGCTGAAAGACATCGAAGGCATGTCGCAGGAAGAGATTTCAGAAACGCTGAATTGTTCGGTCGGTACGGTCAAATCCCGCCTCTCCCGGGCCCGGGCGCATCTCAGGGACCTCTTGCGGCCCGTTTACAACGAGTGGAAAGAGGGGACGCCGCCATGACAGACTCCGAAGTCAAGGAACTTTTGCCCGCATATCTGGAATCCAACCTCCCGGCCGAACAGATGCTCGAGGTTGAGGCGCGTCTCGCGGTCTCGTCCGCCTGTCGGGAGGAACTGGAATATCTTACGCGCATTCAACGTCTCATTGCCGCCAGACCGGAATCCGCGTCGCCCGGACTGTGGCAAGGCATTGCACGGCGAATGATCGTCGAAGACGTGGCGGAGCCCTGGATACAGTTCGAGTGGGTCGGCAAAAGGTTTCTTCCTGTTCTGGCGGCCGCGGTCCTGCTTCTGGCCGTCATTGGCAATCTCACCACCGAAGCACCCGCCTATACGCTTGACGAGTATCTGAAAGTGCAGTGGGAGGAATCGGACGTCGCCATGCTCTCGCAGGAGGAACCCTCCCGCGACGACATTCTATATATTTTGCAGACGAGGTAGCCCATGTCGACAAACGCCACCCGCATGAAGGCCGTCCTGCTGGCGCTGGGCATTTTCGTACTCGGAGCAGCCCTGGGCGCAACGTATCAGCGCTGGCTTCCCCCTGGCAAAGATCAACGGCGTTCCGACCGGTTGGAACGCCGCGGCAGGCCTCCTTTTGGCGCATCTGCGGAGCGCCTTCTCAATCGATACGTTCGCAACCTCGAACTGAACGACGAGCAACGGGCCGAAATCGAAGGGATCCTGGATGAAGGCCGTGTGACAATGGGCAAGATGCGCAGGGAGATCCGCGCGAAAACCGAGACGGTCACACGGAAAACCTGGGCCCGGATTCGAGATATCCTCACGCCGGACCAGCAGGAGAGATTCGACGAATTGACAAGCCCTGTTTCTCCGGCAATAATTCTGCAACAACTCACCAGGGATCTGGATCTCGACGAAGAACAACAGGCGACAGTGAGACGTATCCTGAATAGAAATTGGGCGGCGATGCAAGAGCTGCGCAGGAAGACCCGGAAGCAATTGAGGACACGGCAGGAGAATACGCGAGAAAAAATGAACGCCGTTCTAACACCCGGGCAGTCGAAACGGATCGAGTCGCTCAAGCCCTTTAATTATCGGGGATTTCACCGAAGGTTGGACCTGGATTTATCTGAAGAGCAACGGACGAGAATAGAACGGATCGAAAAAAATGGACGAGGCGCAACGCGCCGGATATTTCAGAAACGCGACGAGCAACTCGGATCCCTAACCGGAAAGACCTGGTCGGAAATCATAGTTCTTCTGCGTAAAGATCAGTTAGGGAAGTTCGAAAAAATTACCCATGGTATCGAGCGACGTATGGGATGGAAACGCCAGCTCAGACGCAGGTCCGTCGGCAGGGCGCTGGATTTCTGAACGTATCCTGGAACGCACAGAGAAATTAATCTGTCCAAAGTGTAAAGTTCTTGCAGGGCGTGCGTCTGCATTCAGCCGGGCAGCCGTCCATAATATCCTCAAGCCGGGGAAACCGAAAGGAGAAGTACCATGAAACGTCTGGCCCTCATCGTTGCCGTTGTCATTCCTATAATTGCCGTCGTCTGGGCTCTGCCATCGGACGCGCATCGCGGCAAACGCGGCTGGAAGAAAGCCCGGAAGGCGCCAATGGAAGCCCTTGAACTCTCAGCGGAACAACGGACGAAATTGGAAGGCCTGAACCTGGAGCGGTCCAAGAAGATGGCGCAGCTGCGGGCCGACCTCAAGGTGGCCAGGCTGGATCTCAGGGCTGCCATGCGGCAGGACAACCCCGATCCTGCTGAAGTCAAAGCGCGGGTTGCTTCCGTAAACAACGCGCGATCCCTGATTCTGGAGAGCAAGGTCAATCACCGGCTCAAGGTCAACAGCGTCCTGACCCCGGAGCAACGGACCAGGCTTCGCGAGATCCGAAGGGATCGTCCGAAAGAAGGATTCCGCAAGATGTGGCGCAAACGCGGCTACGGGAAGGGCTTTGAGGGAATGGGAGATCCCGGTCAGGACCGCAGAAGCGAAAAACCGTCTTCAATTTAACGGACCGAGCCGGGTAAGAAAGGAGTCGTAAATGTCGTTTCGCAGATTTGCCATCACGCCCGTCGTTGCCGGCCTGACGATCCTCACCATCCTCGGATGCGGCAATAAAATCCCCGTCGAGTCCCCAACCGGGGCCGGGTCCACTGAAAGCGCATCACAGGCCTCAAAGGCATCCACGGATGAGATAAGTTCCAAACCTGATAGCGATGGCTCCAGCAAATCAAGCCACGGTCACCATAGAGGATGGGGAATCTCCGTGGACGCACTGGCCGACTCTCTGGGCCTGAGCGACGAACAGGCGACAGCGCTCGAGGAGTTGAACGCATCCTACGCGGCGGACGTCAAGGCCCTGACCGACAGCGCGAGAGCGTCGGGTAACCGCACCGGGCTGCGGTCGGAGTTGCAGGAATTGAGAGCGGAATATGAGGACGAGTTCGAAGACGTCCTGACGGACGAACAACAGGCCAGACTCGAGGAACTCAGGGCCAATGCAGCCGCCCGCAGGAAGGACAAAGGGTGGGGAAATTACATCGCCGCACTGACCGATTCCCTTGGCCTGAGCGACCAACAGGTCACGGATCTCAATGAATTGTATGAAGATTACCAGGCCGACGTGAAAGCCGCGATCGACAGTGCTCAGGAGTCAGGCGACCGTTCGGGTGTCAGGGACAAGCTGCGAGACCTGAAAGCGGATTTCGAGGAGGACTTCAACGCCGTCCTTACCGATGAACAGATGGAGAAGCTGGACGAAATGAAATCCGGGGGACGAAAGCGATCAGGAAAGGCCCGCGGACACGGCCGTAAGGGCAGGTAAACCCGGACGCCCGATTCGCCTTGACATCACTCGGGTGAATGATTACTTCATTGGGAATTCAACCGGCGAAAACCCGTACACGGAACCGTTATAATGAACCGCATCAGTTACATAACCCTTAATCTCACGCTGTCGGGAAGCGTAGTAGACGTCGTACGCCCTGTAAGCAATGTCAATTCGGCCAATCTTCACGGGACCCGGTGGCGGATGTGATACACTCACGTAAACCAAATCGGCAGCTGCCCGCCATTGAGTCTACTCGATGGCGGGTTTCTTATTGGCATGCCCTTCAAGGACTTCTCACGGCACAGTGAGACGACAAAACGTGGCAATCCTCTGAACTCGCCCTATTCGGCGGTAGAAGATCACGAGCCACGCAACAAATGCTATCGAAGTATTAGCCCGATTAATTCATGAATTGCAACGAATTGGAGATTCAGGAAGCAGAAACAGCTTCCCAGTGAAAGAAGGAAAAAGAAAAACGTGTCTGTGGTGGATCTGGAGTGTCAGACCCGTTTGGTTGTCGGGTGCTGGCCGCACCGTAGCATCAGGAAGTCACAGTTCGACCATCGAGCGGTGTACAAGAGCGCAGGCGTGTTCATCGGCATAGGTTGTGGCGTTCGAAGACGTGAAGGCGTGGTCCTGTCAAGATGGGTCATGGAACACAACCTGCGAGATTGTGGATGATCTTGGCATAGAGTTGTTTGAGTGGAAACGCCGCCTGCCTGCAGCAGGCAGGTCGGCAGATGGAACTTGATCTTTGTCTTCAACTCACAGACGCGCCTTTTCACGGCGCACTGAATAATCCAGGCTAAGAGCTTTGAACTGCTATGGAAAGGCCTGGAACTCACCACCGGCGCACAGCGTGAACACCGCCCCGACGTCCTGGCCGCCCAGGCAAAAGAAAAGGGGCTCCGGTTGAAACCCCTCCAGGACTATCTGGACTTTTTCAAACACGGATGTCCGCCAACCGGCAGTTCAACAGTCACTTCGTGTCCGCCATTTACCGGAATGCTCGACCAGGAGCCGGCGCGCGGAAATCCTGAACAAAATACTTGACATATCGAAAGAATCCTGTTATCTAATCGCTTCGGCGCACATCCGTGAATGAAATCTAATATATGGTAACTGAGAGGTCGGGTCACCATAAATAAGGAGATCGGTCGATGGAGGTTAACACCGAACGGGACGACGGAACCTTAATCGCGAAGGCTGAGGGTCGCGTCGACGGGTCCAATGCCCGTGAGTTCGAGGAAGCGCTCGATTCCGCAATCACCCAGCACGAAGACGGTCAAGCGGTGATCGTGGATTTTGAAGGCCTTTCCTATATAAGCAGTGCGGGTCTCCGGGTCATCCTGCTGACCGCGAGGACGCTTCGCAAACAGGACAAGGAATTCGTCGTCTGCTCGCTCTCTGATCCGATCAGGGAGGTCTTTGAGATCAGCGGATTCGACAAAATCATACCGGTTTACGCCACCAGATCGGAAGCGCTGGCAGCAGTCGGAGGATAGTATCGGGTTGGCCCGGGACTGCTTCGCGCAAGCAAATGCTGTTCGCTGCGGGAGCATCACGGTTGGAAATGACACCGTAGCCATACCGGGTGCGCCGGACGGTTTTCATGTCGTCGTCAAATGGAATGGACGGCGTTGCGTCCGGTCGTATTCCGGTTTCGGGCGGTCCCGCCTGAATCTCCCGAGATACTGAAAGGCCGACCATGATCGAAGACCTGCTGCCGATCGGGTTGCTGATTGTTGTAGCCAAGCTTCTCGAATGCCCCCTCGACCGGATTGGCTTGAGTTCGATTGTCGCTTACACTGCGGCCGGGATTCTCCTCGTTCCCGTCGCTGTAATCATTGAGCCGACGAGCAAGCTTCAGATTTTTCCGGTTATCGGCGTCTTCATCCTCTTATTTCTTGCCGGCCTCGACGAGATAGACATCCCCGGTTTTGTGGCAACCGTCCGGGGGCGTTTTTTTATGCCACTATCCTGGGCGCAGTTACGGGAATCGTGTCGCCGGCGTGGCTGACGTCCGTCCCGTCGAATTCAATTTTTCACAGGCATTCCCGGCAGACCACAGACCCGCATCCTGCCGGACTCTTGAACGGAGCAGCATCCTGATTCAATAATTCGACGCACCATTCTATCCCGGGGTATTTACCCCGATTAATTCATGAATCGTCAGAGGATGCAATTTAAGGAAGCAGAAAGAGCTTCCGAGTGAGAAGAGAAACGAAAGAGCGGGTTCTGTGACGGATTTGTCGTGTTCGAGCCGTTTTGGGGGCGCCTGCTGGCAGCACGATGACCGTGTGG
>JAAXHE010000315.1 GCA_012271065.1 Candidatus Latescibacterota bacterium | reverse complement strand
ATTTATATCTGAAAAAACTCGCTTAACTTGAGATTAGTATCGCTCCTCCATTCTGGAGAATATTGATTGTTGCTCTCATGTCAATAAGGGCGTGAAACTTAGCCCAATCCACAGCACTGCGCTGCGCTACATTTGAAGAAAATGGTAAGAGGTTCAAGATCACAACGTCGTAGTCTCTTAAGTTTCGAACCCTCGCAAGACTATACCAAGGTACGCAGTCGACGAGGTAATTCGTCGTCGTGCGTTCGAGACCATTTGCCCCAATAATGATGTATTTTTTCTTTCTTGAAGCCATTCGCTATTGGCCTTTCATGTCCCGTGACCAACAATAAAGGATAGTGTGAGAAACAATCCACAAACGTCCTATTGCTCCCGATCCGAACCCGTATGCATACAAATATGGTTGGCTTGGGAGGATTTCGACACTGGATAAATTGGACTCTATGAGTGTCTCGCCTATGGTGACTCCACTTGGGTTGTTTCTTCTCTTGCTCCGATCGCCGCGGCGACGATGTGGTCTGCGGCTCTGGTTAATTCCTGCCGACGCAAGAACAGTTGCGTGCCGGCCGGATTGACCAGTCCAGCATCTACCAGCACGCCATGTCTACCCCCATAATCTATCGACTGTGTCTTGATAAACTCAGCCAGGGGCTTCCAGGAGCCATGTTCTAAAATGCATCTTCTATAACACTCTGCCAAGACGCGAATAAAGCCGACATTGTATGCAAACGTCGTGATACGAAACCTAGGTATCTCGTCATCATCTATCGCCCCGGACACGAGGCCGCCGTATTCATTTCTGGCGGCTGGCATAAACTCGTCGGCCCAAACGCGGCAACGCTCGTACAGGCTATCGATGTCTATAATGTAGTTTGCATTCAGTTCCCGGCTGACCCGCTTTCCATAGCCGACCTCGATGTTCTTCAATATTGCAGCAAGCTGATTGACAGCCAGCAGATGATGGCTCGACGCGGCAACTGAGGACCGCTCGAATTCGACTCTTTCAACGAACAGGCGACTATTCTTGGCGAGGCGAACCGCCGTGAGATTGAATGCATCTCGTTGATCGAACCTCGTAACTGTATGACCTTCAATGCGCTTGTTTTTCGATGCGTCGACGAACATCTGACGTAACGTCTTGATGTCGTCTTCTGCATACAGAACTATGGTCATCGACGCGTTTCTCAGGGACTCGAGTTTGTGCGCCTGAGTCTCACCGGGCGAACTCGACAAATCGGCGAGTACGTCCTGAATGGCCCTTCGCCGGTGCTGGCCGTCGAAAATCTTCATTGTGTTGACACGGTTTGTGAGGATACGTAATTCACCGAAGTTTCCATTGGCCGACTCGTCGGTATCGTCCGTGTAGGGTTTGAATTCCACCGCACTGGGGGCTATCCCAAGCAGTAACGACCCCAACAGCCAGTTATCATGTTCTTCAAGGTATTCCTTTATTGCTCTTGCGTGACTTGGGGTCAATCTCCGGTTCGCCTCCCTTACTACGTTGTCCTCCACACGCTGTGGCAGCAGGCCATCGAGCGTTTCCAAATCGAGAGAGAAGTAATATACATCTCGGCCTCCTTGCCGAAACCGATGGGACGGAACCCGCAGGCTGTATTGGTTTTCCATTGGTCCGATTCTTAGTGCCATCGTAAACCTCCATTTTGATTCTCGCGTGACGCTCGGTCCTGCTACTCTCTATCGGGATGTTTGTATCTCTGCCTGCTGTACGATGTAGTCGATCGCCTCCAATACGAGACTTTGCCGAGCCTCAGGTGAAGTACCGCCTGGAGCGACCACACCCGCATCGACCAACAAGGAGTCTTCGGAAACCCCCGGTTTAAGCGATACGCCACTGAGGAATTCAGCTAACGGCAACCAATCGGCTCCATTTCTTGTCCACTCATAGTAGCAGCCAGCCAAAATCCGTATGACTGTGGCGTTGTAGGCCATAGTAGTAGCACGTTTGTCGGGGATTTCGGAGTTGTCAAGCTCTCCCGCCATGAGGTCGTTGTACTCGCTTCTGGCGGTCGGCATGAAGTCGTCTGCCCATGTCCAGCACCGGTCGTATAGCGAGTCCAGATCCAGCATGTATTCATCATTCCTTTCTTTTCTGACGCGGCCCTTATAACCAACTTCAAGCGTTTTAAGTGTCATCGATAACTGGTTAATTGCAATGATCTTTTGGCTGCTCCTGGGGACCGATGAACGCTCCATCTCGACCCTGTCGGCGAACAGATCGCTGTTTTCCGCAATCCACAGCGCGGCCAAATTGAACGCGTCTCTCAGGTCAAATCTGGTTACTGTGTTTCGCTCAATCGCTCTGGTTTGCGCCGCATCCGCGAACATCTGCCGTAAGGCTTTAATATCGTCCTCGACATAGACCATCACGGGCAACGAGGATTCTCTCAGAGCCGAGAGTTTCTCGGCATGGCGTACGTTATGTGAAAGTTCGAAAAGGACATCTTTAATTGCCCGCCGCCGGTGCTGTCCGTCAAACATCTTCATGCTCGCAAGAGCATCAGTCCGAATTCGGAAGTCGCCTACTGAACAGACTTCATTCGGTTCTTCCAAATAGGATTGAAAATCGACAGCGTCTGGGGAGACACCTAACAACAGAGTTCCAAGTAGCCAATCGTCGCGGGTCTCCAGGTACTTCCGAATGCTGTCAGCATGACTTGGTGAAAGGGGACGATTGGCGTCCTTGACGACTTTATCATCTACACGGTCGGGAAGCTGATTGTCGAGGGTCTCGAGATCAAGAACGAATGCATAGACGTCGCGTCCACCCTGTCGAAACTTGTGAGCGGAAGTCATTAAGGGCATAATCTCGCTCCTGATCGTCTCGATCTCCTGACATCTACCGGTCTCATTGATCGCAGTAAGTACCATTGCGATTTCCGTCAGGCGCTCACATACGTTCTCAGTCTCCAGATCTTCGCGTCCTGGATGTGCTGCGTCGTTCCGCGCTTTGGCAATCCTATGTAGAGTATCCCAAGGTTTTTTGACTCTTTCAAGGACACCTGCGAAAACGTCATTCCAATATCTCTTCACGAGTGGATAGAAGTCGGTGATATCTATTGCTTCATCAATCCCGCGGCCTTTACTCAAGTTCTCCTCAAACTGGATGTACCGATCATCACGGAGAGCGGCTCGTATATGGTCGTCTACTGTACCACTACGTACGCGCTTAAGGCAGCGAACAATGAATGGTCTCATCGCGTCGCGATATATGTCTAGCGCATCAGTCAGAGCCTTCCGATTGGGCCGTTCCGTCATCTCGCACCTCCAGTTTGTAAATCTCTGACGCTGGCGACAAATCACTAACTTCACTCGAACCAGCCGATCTTGGCAAATAGCCCAGACCAATATTAGTTCTAATTTAAGAATTTATATTAATTCTTGTCAAGGAAAAAATGTAAGATAGAATATTATTATTTTCGTTGTCGGAAATAAAGAGGGATACGTCATTCATCCGAATTCACTGGCTCCGCGGGGGTTGTTGGAATCGTTGGCGAGGATTGTCGTTCACTCATTACGCGAAATTGTGCATCATACGCGTTTACCGAAACCCAGTTCAAAATCAGTCTGCTCCGGATGCCCAAGTGCCGAAGGGGTGTATTACATCGTCAATTGCATTTGGACGCGATTCTAACCGAAACGAAGTTTCCAGACCAGGGAGCACACTTTGTTCGTTAGTCAACCGAGTATCGTTCCCGTCTCCGAAAAATAAAAAGGGTCGGTCGGTTTTGCCGACAAACCCTTATCGATTTTCGTATAACTCAATGTCTATATTACACTTAGAATCTATCCTCGGTCAATCCCGTCCTACGTGAGTACGCTCTCAACGTTCCCACCACCGGTTTCTTCAAGGTAGAGTGTTGTGGCCTCCTTGAGGTTCTCCAACGCTTCTTTCTGGGATGCGCCCTGGCTTACCGTACCCAATGCCGGACAATCGGCAACGTACAGTTCATCCTCTTTTTTAATCACCGCGGTTAAATTTCTCGCAGCCATCGGATCCTCCTGGAGAATCATCCGTTGTACCAAAATCTCATGAAATATAAGAAGAAAGGCGAGCGCTACTGACTGTACCCGAGCCTGACGAGCTCAACCCTCAGCGCCTGACCGGCGAGATGCCGCCTGGTCTTCTTACGTCTTCACCTACCGATCCTTAGATCTTTACAGTACGACTTCAATGCAAAATCCGTAGAAGAATTATCACGCTGCTTGCATACCGCAAGGCGTAGAAATCCCCCACCGCATCAGCCGTCGCCGACCCTTCGACACCCTTCGACAGGCTCAGGGCAAGTGCTCAGGGGACGGGCTCGGCTTCTGCGACTCCCTCTCAAGGGGGGAGTAATTGCAACGCCAACGGACTCGCGCGCTAATTTCCGACTGTTTGGTTGCGGCTGAACAACGTGAAGCCGGTTTAGGCAACAGGGAACCTTGAAGTGTCGCAAAATGCGACAGTAGCAGGTTTTCGGCTTTCCCTGGTGTGTTTGTCCCATCGCGTTAGTCCGTATCCCGCAGCGATTTCGAACCTGTAGGGGCAGCCCTTGTGGCTGCCCTGCCCGGCAATTAGCCTTTTCCTTTGCGTCTCTCGAAAAATGTCCGTACGTCTACGAGCTGTTTTGCGAAGAACGCGGCATCTTCGCCTTCGCGGGCCTCAAGCGCGGCGATTGATGCGTCGAATTCCGATTCGCCGGTTTCGTCGTCGCCCGAGAGGATCTTCGCCAGCCCGATGTATCCTTCGATCATGGTCTGGTAGTCCGGATTGTCGCCGGCCGATTCGTTGTAATCCTTCGTCGTAATAAATACCGCCAGCGCCTCCGCGTGGGACCCATCCGCCATAAGATGCGCGCCGAGATACCAGTATGTAAAGGCAAACTGCGCGTCGGTCGGGTCCAGGTCATGGAGTTGCCGAACGGCGTACCGCGCGAAGGCGATTCCGTGCCGCATCTGATCGGGCGAAATCTCAATACCCGGTTCGTCCCAGCCGATCCACGTGAAGGACGCGGCGTTGGTGGCCAACCTCTTGGCGGCGAACCGAAGCTCCCTCGCGGAATCGTCGCCCTCATCGCGTTCGCACGCATGTGTGAGACAATAGTGGATGCCCACGTTGGCAAAGTGGATCACCTGCTCCACGGACCTGGCCTTCCAATAGCAGTCGAGCAGGAGGTCTTCAAAAACCTTCACCACCTCGGTCTCATCCCAGAGTCCGAGCACAAACTCGCTGGCGGCGTAGAGGTCCTTCTCTCCGGCAAGAGATTGGACGGTGTCGAAAATCTCCTCGCGGGTCACGCGACCTCCGATACATACCGGCTATCGATTTGTCTGCAGTTGGAGACTATCGCCGAATGGCTGCGAACAACATCAAACATGGATATACAGGATAGGCAGGATTAGGAGCAAAAATCAATAAAACCGGAAAAACACGCAAACAAGGCAAGGCACAGAACCGCATCGACGGTATGTGTCCTTGTACTGTCCATCCATGTTTCCCGTTTATTTGGATTCCGCGCGCCAGGCCTGAAAGTCATCCAGGGTCATCGCGTTCAGAACGTCCGCGGCGGTCAGTCCACCCTTACGGCCGACCCCGAGTCCGTGCTCCATCTGCTCCAGTCCCTCTATGCTGTGGGCATCGGTATTAATGGAAATCTTCACGCCTTTTTCCCTCGCGTATCCGATGTGCCGCCAGTCCATGTCCAGCCGCCGGGGATTGGCATTCAGCTCGATGGCCGTATCCGCCTCCGCCGCCGCGTCGATAACGGCGCGGTGATCCAGCGGGTAGCCCTCTCTCGAAAGCAGCAACCGCCCCGTGGGATGTCCCAGAATGTGTACGTTCGGGTTCCGGACCGCGCGCACGATCCGATCCGTCGCCTCGGATTCGGTCATGCCGAACCTGGAATGCACCGACGCCACGACGACTTCGAACTCCGAGAGGAATTCGTCCTCGAAATCCAGCCGTCCGTCGCCGAGTATGTCCACCTCGATGCCCTTCAACACCCGGATATCTTCGAGTTCAGCGTTCACGCCGTCGATTTCCTCCCACTGGGCGCGGACCCTGTCCTCGGTCAGACCGTTTGCATAGGCTGCGGCCTTGCTGTGGTCGCATATCCCGATATACTCGTAACCCAGATCTGCCGCCGCCTTCGCCATCTCCATGACGTCCGCACGGCCGTCGCTGTGCCGGGTATGAACGTGCAGCGTCCCCCGGAGGTCGGCGCGTGACACAAGAGCAGGCAGTTCCCCGGCGCCTGCCAGCCGGACCTCGTCTCCGCCCTCGCGCAGTTCCGGCGGGATTTCGGACAGCCCCAGCGCTTCGAACAACGCGGCCTCGTCTCCGCAGGGGATTCTACGCTCGCCGTCGAACAATCCGTACTCGTTCAACCGCAGTCCCATTTCAGACGCGCTGTCTTGCATCTGCGCAACATGCGCCTCGTTTCCCGTCACGTGATGGAGCGCAGTCGGAAACGCCTCCTCCACCACCAGCCACAGGTTTGCGCGCATGCCCGACTTCAACACGACACTCACCCGCGTTTCTCCGGCTTCGACAACCTCGTCCACTTCTCCATAACCGGTGAATGCCCCGGCCAACGCATCGGGTTCTTTTGTACTTGCCACGAGATCCAGGGCGCTGTGCGTTTCGTTGCGGCGCCGTATCGATCCGGCCGTGGCCACGCGATCAACGTTTGCCTGGTCCTCGAGGAATGCACGAATCCCTGCCGCGTCGTGGCCTGCACCATTGCACAGAAACTGCCCCCGGTGCTTCTGCATGTATTGAATACCCTGTGCGATCCGTTCGGCGGTCTTCCGGCCGAATCCGCTCATCCCCTCAAGATCGCCCGAGTCGCAGGCTCTGGCGAGCGCATCGATGTCCACGATGCCCAGCTCTTCATAGATTGCGCGCACTCGTTTGGCGCCGAGTCCCGGTATTTCAGTCATTTCCATCAATCCCTCCGGGACCGACGCCTTCAATTCATCCAGACCGGGCAGTTGGCCCGTTTCCACGAGTTCGCTGATCCGGCCCGCGAGACCCTTTCCGATTCCCCGGACCGAATCCAGCTTTCCCGCTGCTGCCAGCGCCGCAACCGGATCCCCGAGGGAATCGATTGCCCGGGCGGCATTGGCGTACGCGCGTATGCGAAAACCGCCGTCGCCGTTCAATTCCATCAACGTGGCCATCTCTTCCAGGATTTCTGCGACCTCCCGGTTGTCCATATCTCCTCCGTGTTCCGCCTGCGGGCGGCGATACCCGTCCCCACGTGACAGTCTACTCCTGCGCCGCGGCCCGGGTACTTCCCACGTCGTCCAGCAGCCGGTTGTTCTTCTGGATATAGAAAGGGGTGAGGGCGAATGCGATCATATTCACCAGAAGACTCAGGATCGCCAGGACCTCGTGCAGGATCTGATAAAACGTGCGGCCCCCTTCGCCGCCGCTCCACAGCAGGTCGGCGTGCGCGCCGCCGCCGATCATCGCCGCGGCCATAATCAGCAGAATACCGAGCGTCAGAAGGTAGAAGAAACTGCCTTTGAACGCGCGGGCGCGGGCAAGAAACTCTGGATTCAGACCTCGCTCCCGGACCTCGGACTTGATGGCGGAGCCCGTTCCCATAAAGTAAAACATCGTTGTCGTTTGCGTCAGCACCGTCAGAAACGCGGCAAGAAGCCCCACCTTCAGGTGGGCGCTTACGGATACGGACATCCAGTCGAACCGTGACGCGTAACCCATCCCGAAGCTGACCAGCAGCAGCGGGACATTCACAACGAGCATGCCCAGAATGGCCGCCTGCATCGTCGTCGATCTGACCCCCTCGGAAGCATCCGGACGTTCTGACCCGTTTCCCACCGCAATCCTCCCGATTATGATTCCTGATTGGAATACACGCACCCGTTACGCCCGAAACCAGCGAAAACCCCTCATGATTTCTGTGGACATTTGGGTCGCAGGATTTATCTTCTACGCCGTTCGCAGGAATATAGACAGAGAAGGCGGAACCGTCAACTTTTCAGGATGCGCCCATGGCGAAGAAGCTGGATGTAGCGATCGCGGGACTGGGCAGGGCCGGATGGTCCAGGCACTTCAACGAACTCAAAGACGCGCAGGATTTCCAGCTCGTCGCCGTAATCGACCCGCTCCCCGAGCGTCTCGAGGAGGCCGCCGCACTTTCCGGTTGCCGGACCTACAAGACTTCCGGAGCATTCTGGAAAAAAGAGCGCCCCGACATACTGGTCGTCGCCACGCCTACGAGACTTCACGAACGTCACGCCCGGAGAGCGCTGAGCGAAGGTTGTCACGTCATCCTTGAAAAACCGATGACCACGACCCTCAAATCGGCCGACCGCATTATTGAAGAGGCGGAGCGGCACGGTCGGCGCGTGCTCGTCTACCAGCCGCATCGTCTTGCGGCTGAAACTCAGACGCTCAAAGGCATCCTCGACAGTGGAATCCTTGGCCCGGTCTACCTGATCCGCCGCCTGCTGACGCGTTACGTGCGCCGAAACGACTGGCAGAGCCTGCGCAAACACGGCGGCGGTATGCTCAACAACTACGGCGCCCACTATATCGACCAGTTGCTGTATCTCTCCGACGGCACGCCCATTGTCGATACACAATGCAATCTCTGGTCCGTCGCGACACGTGGTGACGCGGACGACGTGGTGAAAGTCTGGCTCAGGACCCGGCGCAGTCAGCTCCTCGATCTGGAGATCAATCAGGCGGCCGCCCTGCCCCTTCCGCCCTGGCACGTGTGCGGGCGATTTGGAACCCTCGTCCAGTCGGAAAACGCCTTTCAAGTCCGGTATTACGATCCCGATCAGGCGCCGGAACTGAGGGTTTTCGAGGGTGCGGCGCCGGGGCGCAGCTATGACAACAAGGACCGGCTACCCTGGCGGGAAGAGACCGTGCCGATTCGTTCCGAAGCCCAACTCGATTTTTACGCGAACATCCATGAAACGTTGACGAAAAGCGCAGAGCCCCATATCAAGACCCATGAGTCACGCGAATTGATTCGCGTTATCGAACATTGCCGAAAACGCTCTGCTTCCTGAAAGGAGACCGATGCGCAAATCTTCCCGTGCCTTTCTCGAATCCATGCTCAATGCGCCCGGTCCATCCGGGTACGAAGGTCCCGTCCGCGACGTCTGGACGGCGCAAACGAAGAAATACGCGGATAAAGTTACCTTCGACGCGCACGGCAATGCGATTGCCGTCCACAATGCCAAAGGAAGCCCGCGAATCATGCTGGCCGGGCACATGGATGAACTGGGTTTCCAGGTCAACCATATCGACGACAACGGATTCATCTACGTCAATGCGATCGGCGGCTTCGACACCAACATCATTCCGGGCAGGAAAGTCCGCATACACACGTCATCCGGCGCCATACCCGGCGTATTCGGCAAGAAACCCATTCATCTGATGACGGGCGAAGACCGAAAGAAGACGCCACGTATCCACGATCTCTGGATTGACATTGGCGCATCGGACAACAAGGAGGCCGGAATAGTCGTCGACATCGGCGACCCCGTTACCTACGATCCCAATTTCGAGGTCATCCGCGGAGACCTGGCCGCCTCCCGCGCTTTCGACAACAAGATGGGCGCCTACGTCGCGGCGGAGACCCTGCGCTGCGTTTCCCGGGCCGGAAAGACGTCCGGCGCCGCCCTGTTCGCCGTCGCCACCGTCCAGGAGGAGATCGGGCTGCGCGGCGCCAAAACCAGCGCTTACGGAATCAACCCGCACCTCGGCATCGGCCTGGACGTCGCCTGTGCCACCGATCATCCGGACGTGGACAAACGAAGGGACGGCGACCTGAAGGTGGGGGCCGGCCCCGTCATCGCCCGAGGAGCCAACATCAATCCGGTCGTCTTCAAGCGCCTCGTGGATGCGGCGCGAAAGGCCGATGTGCCGTATCAGATCGAAGCCGCGGCGGGCGGAACCGGAACGGACGCGAACGCCATTCAGCTCACACGCGCCGGCGTGGCTACCGGCCTAGTGAGCGTGGCGCTGCGTTATATGCACACGCCGGTGGAAATTCTCTCGTTGAAGGACCTGGATCGAACCGTTGCCCTGCTCACGGAGTTCATTCTGTCAATCACGCCGAAAACCCGATTCATTCCGTAACCGTCCGCGAAGCCGGAGGCCCTATGAAACTCTCCTGTACGTCCGTAATGCTACCCCGCTGGGACCTGGATCTCACCTTCGACAAGCTGGCCGAACACGGGTACGACGGCGTCGAGCTGCGCTGTCGTTACAACCCCGAAGACGATGCCGAGGAACCCTCCTTCTGGGGCCGTCACCTGTCCGACGTCAGCCCCGACAATATCATTCATAAGGCCGAAGCGATCCGCGCGGCCCAGAGACGGTCCGGCGTACAGGTGATCGCGCTGGCCCCGAACGTGACGCTGGAAGAGTCCGGAGTCGTGGAGAAACTGTTCCGGGGCGCCGCCACGCTGAATCCGGACAACCCGCCCATGATCCGCATCGGCGCGCCAGGGCACGACAGGACGCAGCCCTACTGGCCCCAGTTTCTCAATGCACGCGCAGGTTTCGCGAACCTCGTTGAAACCGCACGACAATTCAACGTCAAAATCCTCTACGAAATCCACGTGGGCACCGTCGCCGTCACCTGTTCGCGCACTATCGAGCTGCTGCGAGACCTGGATCCGGACCGAATCGGCGCCATCTACGACATTCCGAACATGCTGCGCGTAGGTCTGGAAGATACCAGGATGGGCATGGAATTGCTGGGTCCCTATCTCGCCCATTGCCACATCGGCAACGGCAAGCCCGTCGTCACCGGACGCGACGACACCGGCGCACAGGTCTGGGAGTGGGACTTCGCTGACATGCGGGAAGGTATCGCCGACATCGCCCGGATCGTCAGTGATTTCAAAGACGTCGGCTATTCGGGGTACCTTTCGCTGGAAGACTTCGGGCCCGGCGAAGACGATGCCAAGGTCGGCGAACAGGGCGCGTATCTTCGACGGCTGCTCGAAGCCTGATCGCCCTGAGCGACTTCAGTCGCGTTAGATTTGCGATTAATGCCCACAGTCCAGGGCGTGAGGAGCACCGCTTATGACACAGCATCAGACCGATAAGCGGCCCATCCGGGTCGGCATAATCGGCGTGGGCCGGGGACAGAGCTTCGCCCGGGGCGCGACCGACACGGCGGGCATGAAACTCGTGGCGCTCTGCGACATCTGGAAGGAGAAGCTCGAACAGGTCGGCCGGGAATACGGTGTGGCCACGTACACGGACTACGACCGTTTCCTCGAACATGAAATGGATGCGGTCATCCTGGCGAACTACAGCCACGAGCACGCGCCATTCGCCATCAAGGCACTTCAGGCTGAAAAGCACGTCATGAGCGAAACCGCCGCGTGCAAGACGCTCGCCGAAGGCGTTGCCCTCTGTCGCGCGGTGGAAGCCAGCGGCCGGATCTTCATGTTCGCTGAAAACTACCCTTTCTCCTCTGCCAACCAGGAGTTGCGCCGCCTGTACCGCAGCGGAGAGATCGGAAGCGTCACGTACGCCGAAGGGGAATACAACCACGCCGCCGAGGAAGACTGGCGCCTGGGCATCTCCCCCGGCCTGAATCACTGGCGCAACTGGATCCCGCCCACCTATTACTGCAGCCACGCACTCGCACCGCTGATGTGCATCACCGGGACCATGCCCGTCTGCGTCAACGCGCTGTCGATCGTCGAAGAACCCACCCAGTCTCCGCATCGTGTGCGCGTGGGAGATCAGGGCGGTCTGATTCTCGTACGCATGGATAACGGCGCCGTCTTTCGGATTCTGGGCCTGCAGCTCAGTTCCGTACACCGGGTGCGCTACGAAATCCACGGGGAACGGGGCCTCATCGCCACCGCCGAACCCAACCATTGGAGCTGCGTCCGCATTCATCACGAAGATTGGCTGCGGGACAAGGGTCAGCCGCTGGACCGGACGTACACCGCGGACTGGCCGGAACACGGCGATCTTGCCCGGAAGGCCGGCCACGGAGGCGGAGACTTCTGGACCAATTTCCACTTCGCACGCGCCATCCGGTCGGGCCGCCAGCCCTACCTGAACGTGTACCGGGGCGTCGCCATGGCCGCCGTAGGCGTGCAGGCCTGGCGGTCATGCCTCGAAAACGGCGCACCATATCCCATTCCCGATTTTCGGCGGAAGACGGCAAGCAGGCCCTACGTGGAGGACCACTGGTCGCCCTACCCGGAGGACGCCGGTCCCGGGCAGCCCCCTCCCAGCACGCGCGGCTTTGTGAAACCCGGCGTGGACGCCATCCGATACGCGCACACACGCTGGCGCAGACTCGGTTACGACGGCTGAAGGGCGCGGCAAATCCCGGCGCGCGACCCGTCCACCCGGACCGCTCCGGCTCACCGGAATGGGCTTGACTCGCCTGGAATACGAACATAGGTTGTTGTCCCGATCGGTCGCGACCCGCGGCCCGACCCTTCTCTCTATCACGTTGCCATATCCGATATGTCCGGACGCAAATCAGACGTTGTCATCACGGATTTCATTTCAAATCCCGATCTCGAGAGGGAAATCCTTCACGACGTTGCCAACGTCCGGGTTCTGAACGCAACGCGGGAAGACGAACTCGCGGGCAGGATCGAAGACGCCGACGCCATTGTTCCGTATCACTATATCGTTATTTCCGCGGCGACCCTTAACCGTCTCCGGAATTGCAGAGTCATTGCACGAGGCGGCGTCGGATTCGACAATGTAGACGTGGCGCGCGCCCGTGAACTGGGCATTCCGGTTTGCAACGTGCCGGACTACGGGACCGAAGACGTGGCCGATTCGGCCGTGGGCATGGCGGTCTCCATGATCCGGGGCGCCGCATTTCTCAACTCACGCCTGCGCGCGTCACAAGGACCCTGGTCGCCCACCCAGGCGGCGCCACTGCAACGCATCCGCGGCAGCGTATTCGCCATCGTCGGCCTCGGCCGTATCGGTACGGCGGCGGCACTGCGCGCGAAGGCGCTGGGTATGGACGTGTGTTTTTACGATCCGTACAAGCCGGACGGATACGCCAAGGCCCTTGGAATACGACGCGTGGAGTCCCTTGAAGAAACTCTCGGCCAGGCCTTCACGCTCAGCATCCACTGCCCGCTTACTGACGAAACCCGCCACCTGATCGATGCCGATGCCATCGCGCTCATGCCCGAAGGCTCGTACCTTGTGAACACCGCCCGCGGCGCGATCGTCGACACGTCGGCGATTCCGGACGCGGTTTCATCCGGACGTCTGGCCGGGGCGGGTATCGACGTCTTCGAATGGGAACAGCTCAAGGAAGACGACCCGCTCGTCGTCGCCTGGCGCAATCCCGGCCATCCCGCCCACCATCGCGTGTTACTGACGCCGCATTCCGCCTTCTACTCGGAGCAGAGCCTTGTGGACCTGCGCACCGGTACCGCCGAAACCTGCAGAAGAGCCCTGCTCGGCCAGCCGCTCAGAAATATCGTCAACCCTCCGGCAATCACCGGATCGTAGCCGCTCGATCTTCCCGGTTTCACGCATCGCCCGCACCTGAAAGCGGTAAGCGCCATGCAACCCGATCAGAACATCCTCCTGCTCTCGGACGGTCCCGGCGGAACCATGGGGGCCGATCTCGACGTCCTTTACCCGGGCAAGGTAAGACGCCTGGACATTACAAGCGAATCTTACGACGCAGGCGTTCTCGGTCGTTACGAGTTCGTGATCACCGTCGTAAACGACGGTCGCAATCTGGATGAACTGGACTACGGCGCCGTCACCGAGTTCGCGGAATCCGGGGGACAGGTCATCTCCTGTCTCTTCGAGTACGCGCGCAATCGTGGCATGCAATTCAGCAAAACCCACGTGCAGGACCGCATTCGACCCGAGATGCGAATCGAGGTCGAGAACGACGTGACCCGCGGCTTTGCCGTCGGCGACACCTTGTGGTGGTACGGGACCGTGACGAGTGCCCCGGACCAGAGCTATGCCAACCAGATGTTCCAGCGTCAGGTCCTGGGTCTGGAATACTTTGATAATGTCGCCGCTCTCGGCATATCAAATCTGAACAGCGGCGCCGTGATGCTCGAAGAGGGCGTCGGAGACGGTCGGATCGTGGCCATGGACCTCGCGTCCCCGGTGCGACCCTGGTACAATTCATGGGGAAGCACGAACAAATATCTGTTTCTTGGCAACATCGTCAACAACGCCGTTCGTTACGGCAGACACTATCCGGAACGACTATCCTACGATGGATTCGTCGACCTGATGTTCGACGCGGTGGAGCGGTATCCGGACCTTAATCTGGAGGACGAAGGACGCTCCAGCGACGGCAGGCCGATGTATTCCCTGAACGTGGGCGATGAATCCAGGCCCGCGATGTACTTCGGCGCCGCCATACACGGCTGGGAATGGGAGAACGCGTACGGACTGCTTCGCCTCGCGGAAGTCCTGTGCGAGAATCCGAACGTGGAGGGGTTGAATACCCGCGATCTGCATATCAAGATACTGCCGGTGCAGAACCCTGGCGGATTCGACCGGTTCACGCGCCAGAACTCCCGGGGCGTGGATCTGAACCGCAACTTCGACTGCAACTGGGACGGCTTCCAATACACGCAGGACGTGCGGATGCCCTGGGACTACAATTACATGGGCGCGAAAGCCGCATCCGAACGGGAGACGCGGGTCATCCAGCGCATAATCGACAGGTACCGGCCGCTGTGCGTCATCGACTTCCATACGGCCGACTACATTATGATGCTGCCGCACAAGGGAGACGGGGCACTGCTCGCCGCGATCCACGCGGACATCAGGGACCGCCTGGAAGACCGTTACCTGACTCAGAAACCGTACGGGGGCGCGTACCAGCAGGTGAACATGGACCGCATCACCGAATTCCGTCCTCCCGAGCCCTATTGCATCTCATACGCGGCCGAGCGCGGCACGCAGGCCGCCTTCCTCATCGAAATGTCCGGCAATCGCGACGACGTGCACGCGCTTGTCATGAATACGGACACGGTCGTCGAAATCTGCCTTGCAGCCGTCAAGCAGTGCCTGCTCAAAGGAGGCCCGAAGTGAGAATCACAGAAATCGACCTCTTCGAAGTGGAGGTCCCGCCCATACCGGTTATTGCCAGATACCATCCCAAAGTCTATTCGATCACGCTGTGCCGCATCCACACCGACGGCGGACTCGAGGGAATCGGCGAGTGCCAGGGCGAGCCCGCCCAATTCGCGGAACGAGCCGCCGCGCTGACCGGAATGGACCCTCTCGATCTGGATCCGTTCGCCCAGCCCGATCCCTTCACATGTGCGCTCCTGGACATCGCCGGACAGGCCTACGGCATCCCCCTGTGGCGTTTTTTCGGTGAGAAAGTGCGGGACCGAATACCCGTCTCCTACTGGTCGTGCGCCATGCAGCCGGAGGAGACCGCGGCCGAAGCCGAGATCGGCGCCGCACTGGGATTCACCAACCACAAACTCAAGGCCCGACCCTGGAACATCGTTGAAACCATCCGGCTCATGAAGGAGGCCACGGGTCCCGAATACACCGTGGGCGTGGATCCCAACACCGCATTCCGGCACCCGACGGTCGCCGCACGCCTGGCAGGAGAACTGGAACCCTTCGGGACGATCGCCAACTTCGAAGATCCCGTGCTCAAGAACAATCTGGATTGGTACCGCCTCCTGCGCGAGAAAACCCACATCCCGATCGCGTTGCACCTGGGCCCGCCTGCAGGTGTTCTGAACGCGCTGAAGGCCGAATGCATCGACTACGTGAACCTGGGGGGACCGGCTCAGCAGGTGAAGAAGGCTGCCGCCATCGCGGAGGCCGACGACGTACCGTGCTGGGTGCAGATGGGCGGCCTGTGCCTGGGTGTCCTCGCCGCCTATTCCGCGCATGTCCAGGCAACCATTCCAAATGCGACCCTGCCCTGCGACGAACTGCCGTTCACCCGCGTGGCGGACGTCGTGAACGGCGCCCTCGTCGTCAAGGACGGGCACTTCGTTCTGCCCGAAGGCTCGGGGCTGGGCGTGAAGCTGGATATGGCCACCGTGGAGAAATACCGCCCGGGTTAATCGACATACGTAACCGGAGGTAAACCATGCTCCAACTCGCACAAACCGTTCTCGCGCTCTACGGTCTCCTGCTGATCGCGGGCGGCCTGGTGGGCAAGCTCAAATCCGACAGCTCGGTGTCGCTCGCCGCCGGCGGCATCAGCGGTATGGTTGCGTTGTACGCCTGGTGGACCGGACGTACGGATCCGGCGACCGGGCTGCTCATCGGCCTGATGCTCGCCCTGCTGCTTACCGGGATCTCCCTGAGTCGATTCATCAGGACCCGGAAGCTGATGCCGGCGGGCGTTTTGCTCATAGCAAGCATAGTCACGGCCGGTCTGATGTCGTATACACGTAATCTGCTCGGTATCACCGGTTCGGGCTAAACCGGAAGGACCGCATCGATGAAGATCACGGACATCCAGGTGAGGGAAGTCTCGGTTCCACGCATTTACACGACCTATGCCGCGGACCCGCAGAACCTGCAGCCCGGTGAAGACCTCAGCCGGTCCAGATATCAGATCCTCGAGTTCTTCACGGACACGCACCATGTGGGGCTTGGCGAAGTCCCGGACATCGCCGACAGGATGAATCCGCTCCGGGCCGACGGCCTGCGGGATCTCCTGCTTCGAGTGTTGATGCACGGCGACGTCGCCGATCGAAACGTCCTGATCGCACGGATCGCCGATGAACTTCCCGCCGGCATCCACCCGGAACTCCGGGGCCTCACTCTTTTCGGCGTGGAGATCGCCCTGCTCGACCTTGCCGGAAAACACTACGGCGCCCCCCTTTACGAACTGCTGGGAGGGCGCCGTCAGGAACGCGTCGACGTCAGCTGGGTCGCCTATATGCGGCGGGGCGTCTCGCTGCAGGAGGAGCTCGACGCGCTCGAGGATGAAATCAGGACAATGGTCTCCCGGGGACTCCGGGCTTTCAAGCTCAAGGTCGGCGAGGATCATCCACGCGATCTGGACCGCATTGCGCGCTTTCGCCAGGTGGCGGGTCCTGACGCCTACTTCAAAGCCGACGCCAGCGGCGCGTGGGAGGAGGACGAGGCCATTGAAAAAATCCGGGATATGGCCGCCGCCGGCATCGACGCCTGCGAGACGCCGGTGGTCGCGGTGAACCGCGCCGTCGCCAATGACAATCCCGGGCGGATCAATGAAAACGCCGATGAGGCGGCCCGCTCCCTGGCTCGAGTCCGGAAACAGACCCCCGTTCAGATCATCGAACACGTTGCGGACCTGAACGACGGCTTCTCAACCGCTCTCATACGCCACCGGGCCGTGGACGTCTTCAACGTCATCCCCTCACAGGCAGGCGGCATTCTGCGCAGTCAACGTCTGATTCATATCGCACAGGCGGCCGGCGTCCCCGTGCTGCTGGGCAGTACCGTCGAAATGGGTCCCGGCACCGCCGCGTTCGTCCACCTGGCCGTTGCTTCCCAAAACGTAACGGTACCGTCGGACCTGGTCGGGCCGGTCCTCCTGGTGGACGACATCTGCAAGACACCGTTCAGGTACCGCGACGGCTCGCTCGAACCCTTCGAGAAACCGGGACTGGGCGTTGAACTGGACGAAGAGAAGATGAAACAGTGGGCGGTCTGACGTCTGTCGTGACATTCATCCGGACGCGGTATCCGGGGCGCCCGGTCCCAGCGACTCCGCTTCGCAGTACTTCCGCAGTTTGCGCATCGCGCCGCCCACCTGCCGTCCCTCTCGCGTAATGCCGAACAGGTGCTGGCTGACCACGCGGCGAGAGATTCCCATAATCTCCGCGATCTCCCGCTGGGTCTTCCCATGGCGAAAATACAGCAGGGCCGCCTCCTGCTGTCTGTCCGTAAGGCAATGCGGGAACGCTTCGATAATCTGGACTGCCACTGCGGCAACCCGGTCTTCCCGCACGTATCGCAGTCGCCGGTCTTCACGCGACTCGAACCAGATTCCATTCTCGTTGGGGATCTTCTCAAGGTCCCGCTGATTCAGCGGGACTTCCCAGAAATCAGAATTGTACATAAAACCGATCGTCACCTCCGAATAACGACAACCCGCACATGCGGGCACAAAAATTCCGCGGGGTAAATCCCTACCCGCGGCTCCGGAGGGGCGATCGAGTTGCAACATATAAGACTGCGGATCCGTCAGAAACCCTCTGGAGGCGGATAGGTTACGTGGAGCATTCCGGTCAGCCTCATGTTTCGCCTCCCTTCCCGATGTTTTTCAGGCCAGTTGCTCGATGCGTGTAGATTCCGCGCACAGTCGACCAAAGCCGATGTGCGCACAACAGTCCTCTACAATATACACAACAGCGGATGCACTTTTCAACGTTAAACGTCATCAGCTGCGCTTTTCGCCTGCGACTTTTGCCTTCTCAACGCCTCCCACCAGTCCATCAGCTCCCGGATCCGCTGCTCGTAACCCCGGTCGGAGGGACGATAATAGATCCGACCCTCCAGATTCTCCGGCAAATGGCTCTGCGCCACGACCCCGTCGGGGTCGTCGTGTGCGTATTGATAGTCCCGCCCGTATCCGAGTTCCTGCATCAGACCCGTCGGGGCGTTTCTGAGGTGCATCGGTACAGGCAGATTCGGCCGCTCCTGAACATCCCTTCGCGCCTTTCCGTAAGCCGCGTAGACCGAATTGCTCTTGGGCGCCGTGGCCAGGTATACTGCTGCGTGCGCAATGGCCAGGTCGCCCTCGGGACTGCCCAGAAAATCGTACGCCTCCCTTGCGGCCAGTGAAATCGAAAGCGCCCTCGGGTCCGCGTTCCCGATGTCTTCAGACGCAAACCGGACCATACGCCGGAGGATATAGTGCGGGTGTTCGCCCGATTCCAACATCCGCGCCAGCCAATACAGCGAAGCATGCGGATCGCTGTCCCTCAGGCTCTTGTGAAGCGCCGAAATCAGGTTGTAATGTTCTTCGCCGCTCTTGTCGTAGAGCAACGCTTTGCCGCCCATCGCCGCCCTGACGGACTCGGCAGTCGCCTTCACGCCGCTCTCCAGCGACGCCGCGACCGTTTCCAGCACATTGAGCGCGCGTCGGGCGTCGCCCTCGGACGCGGCCGCAATCGCCTCCAGAGCGTCGGCGTCGGCGCCGTGGTCAGGGAGTCCGCGTCCGTCCGCTGCCAGCGCGGCGTTCAGGATTTCACATATCGCCGGTACGTCCAGCAGATTCAACACGAACACCTGGGTCCGTGACAGCAACGCCGCGTTCACCTCGAATGAGGGATTTTCCGTCGTGGCCCCGATCAGGCTGATGGTGCCGTCTTCGACGTGCGGCAGAAACGCATCCTGTTGGGCGCGATTGAACCGGTGAATCTCGTCGACGAATAGGGTCGTCCGCCGCCCGCTTTGCCGGTCCCCACTTGCGCGCGCGACGATTTCCCTCACCTCCTTCACTCCCGAAGTGACTGCGCTGAATGCCACGAACCGGCTCTTCGTGGACTCGGCTACGAGCCGCGCCAGCGTGGTCTTGCCCGAGCCCGGCGGTCCCCAGAAGATCATCGACGGCGCCCGGTCGCTTTCGATCAGCTTGCGAAACGGCGCGTCCGGCGCGGTAAGGTGATCCTGCCCCCGCACTTCATCCAGGCTGCGCGGTCTCATCCGGTCCGCAAGCGGGGCTTCCGGTTCCAGAGCGGCGAACAGGTTATCCCCACCCATACTTTCTCCTTGACGAGTTCGACAGCGATTTCAGCTTTCGCACCAGGGCCCTCTCGTTTACACGGTATGCGAACACTTCCTCCCCGTTTACGTGTACGACCGGGACCCGGTCGTTGTATCGCGCAACCAGTTCAGGATCACCGTCGATATCGACGATTTCAAGCCGGAACGGCACCCGCCTTCCGGCCGACTGGATGCGTCCTTTCGCGACATCGCACAGATGGCAGTCTCTCCTGGAATAGAGTTTGATGACGGGGAGGGTTTCGGACATTGGATCTGACCGGGAGCCTGCAGGGCTGAAAACGGGGGGAGGGAGTGGCAAATCGAACGACGCGATCCGCCGCAAAGTTAACCCGAAAACCACCAGACGTCAAGCAGAACGGGCGTGTGAATCCCTGCCCTGATTTCGCTTGTCACATGTCGTATAAGCCATATCTTAATCTGCCCGATATCCTTACGCGCCGGCAGGAAATGCATCGCGGGAACTCACTTCCCCACATTCGCGGCCGTTCCTTAACAGCCCGTTGAAGAAACCCGTCCGGGCGACGGCCGGCCATTGTCAGCCGCATCCGAGAGCGAAATCGAAATGGGCGACGCGGAAATTCGCGAACGTTACGGGTGGGCGGAAATTGACCCCGCGGGACCGGTCGCGGCCGGGGCCACCGGCACCTGGCGCATCATCTATCACGCCGGCAGATACGGCGTGGATGACGGCGGCGTCATAAAGATCGCCTGGCGCGACGTAAGCGATTGGCAGGCGCCGCAGTTCGCCGAACCCGACGCCCCGGGATACGCTTCCGTATCCACCACGGGGGCCGCGTCGCTTCGACCCGCCTTTGAACGACAGCGCTACGTGCGGCCGTGGCGCCTGTGTGTCACCATCGACGTCTACGACGACTCTCTTTCCGAAGGCGACACGGTCACCCTCACACTGGGAGACACCTCCGGCGGCTCTCCCGGGATCCGTGCGCAGACCTTCTGCAAGGACCGGTTCGAATTCCGCGTGGCGGTCGACTGGTGCGGAACCTGGGTCTACGAGGAGGTCCCGTCGCCCACCGTACCCATCGTGAGCGGCGCCCCCCACAAGCTTGTCGCCGTCTGCGCATCCGAAACGGCGCCTGGCGAATCCGCCTGGGCGGGGATCAAGGCCGAGGACGTGTGGGGCAACCCCTGCCGCGACTACACTGGCGAAGTCACGGTGGATGCCGGCGGGCTGGCGGGGCTCCCCGAGACGTTCCGTTTTCGCCCGGAGGACCGCGGGACCCGCCGGTTTGACGATGTCGTCGCGCCTGCACGCGGTGTTTTTCGAATCGAGGCCGAAGACAGGTCTCTGAGCCTGAAAGCGAAAAGCAACCCGCTGTGGTGCGTCGAATCCGGGACCGGATACCGTCCGTACTGGGGCGACCTGCACGGGCAGAGCGAAGAAACCGTGGGAACAAACCCGGTGTCCTCGTACTTTCGCTTCGCCCGTGAATCCGCCTTTGTCGATTTCGCGGGACATCAGGGTAATGATTTTCAGATCACCGAATCCGTCTGGGAGGAAATCAAACGCCAGGCGAACGTGCAGAACGACCCCGGCCGATTCGTTGCGTTCGTCGGGTACGAATGGTCCGGAAACACCCCTGTCGGCGGCGACCGCAACGTCTACTTTCCAGGAGACACCGGCCCCCTGCACCGCTCCAGCCATGTGCTGATTCCGGACAAATCGGACGACCACACGGATTGCCTGCACGTATCCGATCTCTACAGGGCGATGAAGGGAAGAGACGTCCTGCTGGCGCCGCACGTTGGCGGCCGCTACGCCAATCTGGACTGGCACGATCCCGACTTCGAACGCCTGGTCGAAGTCTACTCCGAGTGGGGCGAATTCGAATGGTTCCTCAGGTGGGCCCTCGAAAACGGCTATCGGGTCGGCTTCATTGCCGGAAGCGACGACCACAAGGGCAGACCGGGCGCCGCGTACCCCGGTAGCGGATCCTTCGGAGTGTACGGAGGGCTTACTTGTGTCTTTGCTCCCGAACTCAGCCGGCGCGGGCTGTGGGAAGCGCTGAAAAACCGTCGCTGCTATGGCACCACGGGCCAGCGGATCCTCGTGAACGTCGCCGCCGACGGACACCCCATGGGCTCGGACCTGACGGCACTGCATCCGCCCGAAATCGCCGTTGACGTGATCGGCACGGCGCCTATCGAACGCATTGACGTATTCAGAGGTCTGAAGCTCGTACACAGTTTTCCCTCGACCATCCCCCGCGCGGACGACAGGATACGCATTGCCTGGTCGGGCCAGAGAATTCGCGCGCGCAACCGCCTGGTTCGCTGGGACGGCGGCCTTACCCTCAAGCAGGGCCGCATACGCTGCGCCGAAGGATATGCCTTCGATTCGGCTTCGGAGGGTATTCAGTCCGTTTCAGACCGTTCCGTGACCTGGAAATCCGTAACCACCGGAGACGCCGACGGCGTCATACTCACCGTCGACGCCACGCCTCGGGCGACCATCGACTTTCGAACGGACGTCGTCTCCCACGCCGTTACACTAGGGGAAATTGCGAAAGGGCCCGTACGGATTCCCGCGGGCGGAATCGACATTGCCGTCGTATTCGAGCAGGCGCCCGACGGCGTCGGCTACGAAGCCGGCTTCACCTGCCGGGAGTCCGAACTGCCGGACGGCTGCCATCCCTACTGGGTGCGTGTGACCCAGACCGACGGCGCCAAGGCCTGGACCAGCCCCATATACGTCACCACGGGAAACGGCTCCCGGTGATGCCGTCGCCGGCAAACGCGGCCCCTTCCGGCCCGTTCAACTAAGGCGTAACGGGTTCCGACAGACGAAATACGCCAAATGGCAAAAAAACCCTTGACGTGCGCGTGGCGCACTTATATTATCGAACCTGCGTATGCGTGAATCTCGTGTGACTGAAGGAGGGTATTCCTAAGTGTCAGCCACGTTCGAGGAGGCCGCGGTCGTCGGTCAGCCGGAAGCCGACGCCGCAGCCGTCAACGTATTGAAAAAAGGCGGCAATGCCGTCGATGCCGCCGTCACGGCCGCCCTGCTCTCCTGCGTGGTCACGCCGCACCACACGGGAATCGGCGGCTACGGCGGCGCCCTGATGGTTTATATTAACGGGGAAATCGGCTGCATCGACTTCAACACCGTCGCGCCAGGGGCCGCCACGAGCAGGATGTTCCAGGTGGTCCGCTCGGACGGACGCTTCGGATCGCTGGTCAGCAGCAGGGCCAATGAGATCGGCAGCCTCGCGATCTCCGTTCCGGGCGTTCTCGCCGGGCTCGCCGCGGCGCTCGAGAAATACGGAAGAATTCCGCTGGATCAGGCGCTTGTTCCAGCCATACGCGCCTGCAAGAACGGCTTTCGGGTGTCACCCGAGTACGCCGACGCCGTAGGCGAGCACGAAAAACGGATCCGCACGTTCCGGGACACCGAACGCCTGCTGCTGGTCGACGGCGCGACGCCCACAACCAGAGACAGGGCCTCCAATCCGAGTCTGGGCCGGACCCTCGAACAGGTTGCAAAAAATGGCGTCGATGAGTTCTACCGGGGAAGAGTCGCCGGGAGAATCGTGAAATACATCCGGGAAAACGGCGGGATACTCACGGAAGACGACTTCGCGAACTATCATTCCAGCCACGTCGAACCCCTCCACGCCTCGTGTCTGGGCTACGACCTGTACACCCCACCCCTGTGTTCCAGCGGCCTCTCCGTACTTCAAATGTGTCGCATCGCCGAAGTAGCCGAACTGGACCTCTGGGCGCGCGACGCCGCCCGTCTCGCCCACGGGCTGACCGAAACCATACGTGCCGCCTGGCTGGACCGGTACAGGCATTATGGCGACCCCCGTTTCGTCAAGGTCCCGCTTGAGACCCTGACTTCAGATGTCCAGATCGGAGCGACGGGCCGCGAAATCGCCGATCATGTGTCGGAGGGTACGCGCGGGCAGGCGCTGCTGCGTCCGCTTTCGTACGGCGGAACGACCCACATCTCGGTTGTAGACCGCGACCGCAATATGGCTTCCCTCACCCTGACCCACGGCCCCGGCTTCGGCTCATTTGTCACCATTCCCAGGATGGGACTCGTCATGAACGCCGGCATGTCCCGGTTCGATCCCGGTTCCGGACTCCCAAATTCGGTGGACGCGGGCAAATCGCCTGTCAACAACATGTGCCCCATGCTCATCATGAGCGACGGCGAGCCCGTGATGACCCTTGGCGCATCGGGTGGAACCCGCATCCCGTCCTCCCTGTTTCAGGTGCTCACGAGACGACTGGTGCTCGAAGAGGACCTGGACTGGGCGGTCAGCGCGCCCAGAGTGCACTCCGAAGGCAACGAATGGGTCACGGTCGAAGAAGGATTTGGAGAAATCGCGCCCCAATACCTGAAGTCGGAAGTCAGATACACGCTAGGCAAGGGGAGTGCGGCGGCAAATGTCCGGGCAATTGAGATTACGGAAGACGACGAGCTTCTCGCCACGCTCGACCCCAGAATCCGGGGCAAGGAAAGAGGGATCTAGACCTTATGTCCCGGAAATAAGTTGCTTAAATTCGGCCGCCGAGTCGCCTGGCTCGCAAGGCGCCAGAGGGCAGGCGACCTGCGTAAGGTCGGCGAGCGAAGGCAACGCCGCGAGACGGGATGAATTGGCGGTAGAATGGTGAGGTATTTGGGGGACAGGACACTTGAGCGCTGCCGGTTAGAGACGGATGCCGACTCCGGCTGGTTGCAGGTGCGACCGGAACATCCGGCGCCAGCTGACCGATAGATAAGGACGACTATACGGAGTGAAAACCTTTCCCTTTGGCAGCGGCCGCCCCGATCCGGCCTCCTTTCCCAATCGAGGCCTGGCCGAAGCCGCAATGCGCATTCTGCCTGAGCTGGGCGATGAACTGGCGTGCTATCCCGGCTCGCTGGGGTACGAACCGCTCCGGAAACTCATGTCCCGGAGGTTCGCCCACCGGGAGGGCGTTGCTCTGCCGGTCGACCAGATTGTGCTTACCACGGGCTCCATGCAGGCGGTCACATTGATGGCCCAAGTATTCGTCGAGTCGCCCGGCGACGTGATTGTGCTCGAGGAATACTCCTATTCGGGCACCCTGAGCGCATACCGCAAGGAAAAGGCCGAACTCGTGGGCATCCCGCTGGACGCCCATGGCATGCGGATGGACGCCCTGGAAGGAACGCTGGACCGGCTTGTATCAAGGAACAAAAAACCGAAATTCATCTACACCCTGGTAACCTACCAGAACCCCACGGGTTCAATCATGCCGCTCGGCCGGCGCCGTGAACTGCTGGATATCGCGGGCCGTTACGCCATTCCTGTGGTTGAAGACCACTGCTACGCCGACACCGTCTACGAAGACCATCACGAACCCGCCCTCTGGACACTCGGGCACGATACGCCGGTGATTCACATAGAGTCCCTGTCGAAGATCCTGGGCCCGGGGATCCGTCTGGGCTATCTGGCGGCGCCTCGAGATCTCCTCGACCCCATTCTTCAATATCGGCGCGACGGAGGCACAAGCGCGCTCAGCGCGGCCATCGTCTACGAGTATTTCAGAGAGGAACTCCGGTCGCACGTGGATAGAATCAACGCGATCGTCAGGAAAAAACGCGATCTGATGTTTGAAATGCTGTCGCGATTCCCGGACGCATTCGAGTGGTTCAGCCGGCCCAGGGGCGGTCTCTTTATCTGGGTCAAGTTGCCCGACGTCACCGACACCGTTGCGTGTGAGCAGCTTGCGGAGTCAGTGGGTGTTGACTATGCGCCCGGCAAAGCCTTCCACGTATCGAATATGGATGTACCGTACATAAGGCTCGCGTTCGGATTCGCAACACACGACGAAATTCGTACGGGTATACCCATTCTCGCCGATTGCGTCCGCAGCAGCCGCAAAAAGCCGGATTGAATACGCTACTCGCCGCCCGTTCCGAGGAGTCCCTGTCTTGAACAGGCCCGCAAACGTCCCAAGACCCGCGCCCATTCCGGGCGTCAGGCGCCTGATCGCCGTTGCCAGCGGCAAGGGCGGCGTGGGGAAGTCCACCACGGCCGCCAATCTTTGTGTGGCGCTGGCCGCGCAGGGCGCCGCGGTGGGTCTGATGGACGCGGACATCTACGGTCCGAATGTTCCGATCATGATGGGCGTGAACGAAGCACCGGGCATGGACGCTGACGGCGGGATTCTTCCTCTCGAACGTCACAATGTAAAGATGATCTCCCTCGGTCTCATCACCGAAGCGGGAGCGCCGGTGATCTGGCGAGGGCCCATGCTGGCCAAGATGGTGATGCAATTCCTCCGGGACGTTGCGTGGGCGCCTCTGGACTTTCTCGTTATCGATCTGCCGCCCGGGACGGGCGATGTCCAGCTGACCCTGATTCAGTCCGCGCGCATCGACGGCGCCGTGATTGTGACAACGCCCCAATCCGTGGCGCTGGAGGACGTGCGACGCGGCATCCAGATGTTCAACACCGTCGACGTACCCGTTATCGGTATCGTTGAAAACATGAGTACGTATATATGCGGCAACTGCAATGCACGTACCGATATCTTCGGGCAGGGCGGCGGCAGAAAGATGGCTGCTGAATACAGTGTGCCGCTCCTGGGTGAAATCCCGCTGGACACGCGGATTCGCAGAGGTGGAGATACCGGCGCCCCGATCACGGCCGTCGACCCGGATTCTCCAATCTCGAGACGTTACAACGAAGTTGCATCCAGCGTCAGACAGGCCGTGGAAGGTTGACTCAACCCACATTTGACCTGCGCGCCGGAATGCCTAACCTCTGGGCCGTCGCATTTATGGCGGCCCAGAGGCTTTTTTGCGAAACATCCGGGCAGACTGGGGAGTCAAAGACTGTGGGATATTTCACCCGCAGGACGACATAGCCCGCACGTTCGGCGCAACGCACGCCTGACCCGCGAACGATGATCCCTATTCCAGATACTGCCGGTTTGTCCACCTATCGCCCGGTAAGGATGTACGGATGACGGTAATGCGCATGAAGAGGCACCTGGCTGTACTGGCATTGGTTTCTGCAGTTTGGGCACTCGCGGGGTGCGGTGGCGGTAAATCCGGCGAGCAGGGCAAAACCGATTCCGCGACCGATTCAACGAAAGTCGACTCGACGGCGGCCGCGAAGAAAAAAGAGAAGAAAACACCGGAGGGAGTACCGGTAAAGGTCCACCGCGTTCAACAGGGTTCGATCTCCTCATACCTGCTCTACAATGCCAAGGTAGAGGCCGAAGAGACCGTGGACGTATATGCCCATGGATCGGGGCTCGTGAAGCGCGTGCTGGCGGAAGAGGGCGATCGGGTCAAAGTGGATCAGGTCCTTGTTCACCTTGTCGATCACCAGCTCAAGCTCGCTGAAGCGGAAGCCAAAATCGCTTACCTCAAGCTGGAGAGCAACTTTAAACGCCAGGAGGAGATTTTTTCCAGAAAACTGCTCTCCAAGGAAGACTACGAACGCGACAAATTCGACCTGGAACAGGCCAGGGTTCGGTGGCAGCGCGCTCAGCTCGATCTGGACCATGCGTCGGTCCGATCTCCGATATCCGGGATCGTGGCGGAACGGATCGTCAAATTGGGCGACAGGATCGGGCCGACGACCAAACTCTATGTTCTGGTCAACATGAAGAGTCTCATATCCAGAGCGCACATACCCGGATCAGAATTGCCCAACATTTCTGTCGGCCAGCCTGCCCGCATCACCACGGATCTTCTGCCCGACCTCGATTTCCCGGGCCGTATCATTCGCATAAGCCCGGTTGTCGATCCGAACAGCGGCACCTTCAGGGTAACGCTGGCCATCGACGATGAGGAGGGCAGGTTGCGTCCCGGTTTGTTCGTCACGACGAAAATCGTCACCGCCACGCACGACCAGGCCTTGCTGGTTCCCAAACGCGCCGTCGTCTACGATGACGGCTATCCTCATGTATTCGTCGTCCAGGACAGCACAGCACGCAAGATTCAACTCGACGTGGGTTTTGAAGATACCCGGAACCTGGAAGTTCTAAGCGGCGTATCGCCGGGCGACAGCATCGTGGTCGTGGGCCAGAACGGCCTCAAGGATCAGGCCAGGGTGCGGGTGATCGAAGGCAAGGGTCTGCGCATTCCTGCCAAACCGGATACCACCGGGCAGGAACAACAGGAGTCCTCGGGCTAAGACCCTGTAACGGCAGCGATGACGGTGGGCCGCCTGCTCGTCGATGCGGCTGATTCGGGACCAGGAAAAAATGGACGACGACACCAATTCTCAAAATCCCCGCTCCCGCACCCGGGAGCAGATCTCCCGTACGTTCGAAATAACCACCCGCCGGCCGGTGGCCATTTTTATGGTCGTCCTCGCTGTAGCGGTCTTCGGTTACATCTCCTACCAGCAGCTGCCGCTCACCCTGATGCCGGACATCTCCTATCCCACCCTCACGATCCGTACGGATTATCCCGATACCGCACCCGAGGAAGTCGAGAACCTGATTTCCAGAGAGATAGAACAGCGGTTGGGCGTTGTCAACAATCTGGCCAGCATCATCTCCATTTCACGGCCGGGGATGTCGGACGTCATCCTGGAATTCGGCTGGGACACGGACATGAACGACGCGGTTCAGACGGTGCGGGAGAACCTGGACCGGCTGAACCTGCCACGGGGCGTCAATAAACCGCTGATTCTGCGTTACGATCCCACGCAGGACCCCATTATGCGCATCGGTCTCTACGGCGATGCGGATCTGTATGCCCTGCGGCTCATCGCCGAGGAAGAAATCAAGCAGGCCCTGGAAGCGATGAAAGGGGTGGCCGCGGCCAGGGTGCACGGGGGCCTGGAAGAGGAAATTCGCGTGGAAATCAACGAACGGCAACTCGCCATGGTGGGGCTCGGCATAGGCGACATCAATCGGCGTCTTCGCGAAGAAAACGTCAACCTCGCCGGCGGCAGCCTGTTGGACGGCCAGACCCAGTACATGGTGCGCACTCTGAACGAGTTCCGGACGGTAGACGAAATTCGCGACCTTGTCATCGGACAGAAAAACGAAGCCGACATCCGGCTGAAAGACGTCAGCGACGTTGTCCGCGGCCACAAGGATCGAGAGATCATCACCCGCGTCAACGGCGTGGAGAGTGTGGAAATCGATATCTTCAAAGAAGCCGACGCCAACATCGTCGCCACGGCGCAGCGGGTGCGGGACCGTCTGTTCGGTACGGCGGAGCAGCTGGCCTACGTGAAGCGACTAAAAGCCGGAGAAATCAAACAGGCCGATGCCACAGACCGGGCCGCGCAGGTACGACAGTTCGTCCAACTGAAGGAAATGACGAGTTTCATTTCCTACTCGCTGCCGACGGGAATGCAGGTGGAAGTACTGTCGGACCAGTCGCAGTTCATCAAACGATCCGTAGACGAAGTGAAACAGACGGCCGTTATCGGGGGCATCCTGGCGATCCTGGTGCTATATGTCTTCCTGAGGAATCCCTCGCATACCGGAATCGTGGGTCTGGCAATTCCCATTTCCATCGTCGCGACGTTTGCTCCCATGAAGATATTCGGCGTCTCCCTGAACATCATGTCGCTGGGTGGAATGGCGCTGGGTATCGGAATGCTCGTAGACAACTCGATCGTCGTCCTGGAGAGTATCTTTCGATGCCGCGAAGAGGGCGACGACATCGTTACGGCAGCGGTCCGGGGCACCGGCGAAGTCGGGGGCGCGGTGTTTGCATCCACGCTTACCACGGTCGCCGTCTTCTTTCCGATTGTCTTCGTCGAGGGCGTGGCCGGCCAGGTCTTCGGCGATATGTCCCTTACCGTGGTCTTTTCGCTCGTGGCGTCACTTGCCGTTGCGCTCTTCTTCATTCCGATGCTGGCTTCCCGGCAGTTGCGGATCACCGGCCCCGGAAGCGGTGACACGGGCTCGACCGTTGGCGGCATGTTCAATTCGGAACTGCTGCAGTTCAGGTCGCTCGCCCGGTTTAAGGAACTTGCCGGGGATCGATCTCCGAAACGCGTCACCGTCCTGGCGCTCAAGGCCGTTGTCTATGTGCCCTGGCTGGTTTTCGAATTCATCTGGCGAACGCTCTGGGTTGCCCTCGCTTTTCTCATCGTCGCCCTGAAGGCCGCGCTCGTAATCCTGTCCCCAATCCTGTATTTCCCTGTCGCAGCCCTCGTGCTGAAGATCCGGAAGCGACCCGCCCATGCCTGGCGGGATCTTTGCGCCTGGTGCGAGAATCCCACGCCGTTCGGGTCCCGAATCGTCCATGCCATCTGGCACGATCTGCTGGTTTTCAATGCGCCGGTCGCGCTCGGTGAAGGACTCGCCGGCAGCGGTCGATGGACAATCAATGCCGTCAGACGCACATGCCGGTGGCCGTTGAGCTGCAGCGGTCTCGCCGTTATTCCGCGTATTCCCGCAGCCGTCGCGGGCGTTCTTTTCATATGCTCGCTCTTCGTGCTGGGGCCGGTCTACGTCGTCCTGAGATTCATCATCTTTCAGTCGATTACCCTGTTGGGCAAACTGCTGATCCTGCTTCTGATGATCACCTTTCCGGCGGGGTTGACGGTTGTGGCTCTGGTGGCAGCCATCGCCATTCCGCTGCTTACGCCGATTATTCGCGCCTTTGAAGGCGGCTTTGGCGCCATCAGCCGTCTCTATCCTGCCACGATCCGGTGGGCGTTGCGGAACCGCCTTGCCGTCATTGTAATGGCCATCCTGCCGTTCGTTCTCTGCTGGTACGTCCTGGTGCCCGATATCGGCCGTGAACTCATTCCCGCCGTTCACCACGGGGAATTCGACCTCGAACTCTCGATGCCGGTCGGCACGCCCCTTGAACGCACCCAGGAGACCGTTGCCGACGTGGAGTCGAAGGTGTTGAACGAAGCTGGCGTTGCACGCATTGCCACCGTCGTGGGCGTGGACAAGACCTCCATCTCCACCTCCGACCAGGGAGAACATACCTCGAGGGTAACGATTGTCGTATCCGACGAAACCACAAACGGCGCCGGCGATCTGGTCCGGTTCTGGCTGGACTTTCCGGGGAGAGTATGGGCGGGCATTTCCGGAGACACCTTTCTGGCTAAACGCGAGGCAAATCTCATGTCCCGGTTACGGGACAGCCTGGGCGATCTACCGCAGGTCACCGTCGATTTTTCGCGTCCGGCTCTCTTTACATTCAAAACGCCGGTGGAGCTGGAGATTCGAGGCTACGATCTGGACAACCTCGCGAGGCTCGGACGGAACGTGGAACGCGCTCTTTCCGGAATTCCCGGGTTGTACGATGTCAAGTCCAGCCTTCAGCGCGGGAGTCCGGAAGTACAGATCGTCTACCGGCGGGACCTGCTGGCTTCCTATGGCCTCAATCTGCGGAGCGTTGCCACACTGGTCCGGGAAAAAGTGCAGGGTGACGTGGTCACGCGGTTCAGGGAGGCCGACCGCCGCATCGATGTACTGGTTCGCGTGGACGAGGCCGATCGGTCCGGTGTATCGGACTTGAAACGCCTCGTTGTCAACCCCGAGGGTGAAGTCCCCATCTACCTGTCCGCTGTTGCCGACATACAGGTACGGGAGGGCCCCAGCGAGATCCGGCGCATCGACCAGCAGCGCGCCGTACTCATTTCCGCGAACGTCGCCGGTATCGATCTGGGGACCGCAACGGGGCTGATCCAGAAGGCCCTCGAAGAAATCGATATCCCCGCGGACGTGTCCTTTGTCATCGGCGGCCAGAACCGCGAGATGCAGACATCACTGCAAAGCCTGATCTTCGCGCTCTGTCTGGCGGTCTTTCTGGTTTACATCGTGATGGCCTCGCAATTTGAATCCTTCATCCATCCCTTTGTCATCATCTTTACGATTCCTCTGGCCCTGATCGGCGTTCTGTTCACGCTCTACGTAACCGGAATCTCGTTCAGCGTCGTGGTTTTTCTGGGCCTGATCATGCTGGCGGGAATCGTCGTGAACAACGCCATCGTCTTTGTCGATTACATCAACCACCTGCGCGCAAACGGCCAATCCAAGGCCGACGCGATCGTCCGTGCCGGCTCGGTGCGTCTGCGCCCGATTCTGATGACCACCGCGACCACCGTTCTTGGGCTCCTGCCCATGGCGCTGGGGCTGGGCGCGGGATCTGAAATCCGCACGCCCATGGCCATCACAGTTGTTGCGGGCCTTTTCAGTTCCACCGCGCTCACGCTCATCGTCATCCCAACCGTCTATTCGCTCCTGGATCGAGGGGAGTGACGCCTGAAACAAGGAAACGGCTCGCACCCCTGGATCCGGCGCCTCTCCGACGGTTCAGGGTCCGGATACACGGAAGTTTTCACTTTCCTTTTCCGCAGATTTCTGTTTTCTTTTTCGTGTCGTTGACAACGGCGCGAGGCAATTTGCCCGTAACTTTTCACATTTTGCGATGTCTAAGTAAGTGGCGGGCATCGCACCGCCATTGCCGTTGTCCCGAATAGTCGATCCAGCGGCCGGATTTTTCGGTTGCGCTCCTTCGTCCGCAAGATCGAACGAGCCTGCAGGAGACGGGTCGAAGATAGGAGCCCACAGTATGCCAAACGCGCTGAGAACAGCGCTGCTTTTAGCCGTTGCCGTCATCCTTTCCGCGCCGGCCGCGGCCGAGGAACCGGCGACCAGAGACATGCATCTCAGCCTGTCCGACTGCATCGAAATCGCGTTGGCCAACAACACGGAAATCGCCCAGTCCCGGTTTGCGCGGGAAATAGCGGTCGCGGGCATCGACCAGCGTCGAAACAGTTTTCTCCCGCAACTTAGCACCAACTACGGTCTTTCAAGAAGCGTCACCGGCCCGAGGGAAGGCGCTATCTTCGACCAGACCACGCAGACGATCATCACAACGCTGGGCGAAGACCGTGTGGGCGGGTCTCAATCCGTGGGGTCTTCCCTGAGCATCTCCATCTTTGATGCCGCCGATTTCGCGAACCTGGCGGCCAGCAAGAAGACGGCGCGGGCCGCGGAAATGGACCTGTCGGTAAGCCGTCAACAGACCACGTTTCAGGTGAAGCAGCGATTCTTCACCCTTCTACAGCGAATCGAGCAATTCGATCTGGCCAAGGAGCAGGTCAGCTATTCGGAAGAGGACCTTCGACGTGAGAAGACGATGTATGAAATCGGCTCCCGCACGATCGCCGACGTCCTTCGCGCAGAATCTCTACTCGCAAGCGATCGCGTGGCGCTCATCGCCAGGGAAAACGACGTTGCCATCGCGCGCGCTCAGCTCGCGTTTTCCATGGGCCTCGGTCCCGATGTTAACATTTTTCCGACGGAGGATGCATTCTCAGTTACGCCGCCGCCCATCTCGTACCAGGAGTCGCTGGAACGGGCGCTTACGGGAAGTCCCCAGATACTGGCGCAAAAACACAGGATGCTCGCAAGCAGGGATGCACTGAGAGCCACGAAATACAACGTACGCTTTCCATCGATTTCGGGTAGCGCAGGTTACAGTTGGCGGTTGAACCAGGGAGACAGTTTCGCTGGCGTGGAAGATCTTTTCGTAAAAAACTACTCTTATAGCGCGGGTATCAGTATCAGGATCCCGATATTTAACAGTTTAAATACGGTAAACACCGTCAAGGTCCAGAAGCTGGAGTACTTGAGGAGCCGGGAGCAGTTGGACCAGGCCAAACGTCAGCGGGCCATGGATATCAGGCTGTCGTACCTGAACCTCGAACGGTTGCGGCGAAGCATATCCGCGAACGAAGCTGCGGTGAAGGCCGCTGAAGAGAACTTCAGGCTTCAGGACCAGCGGTACAACCTGGGCGGCGGCACCTTTCTGGAGCGTCAACAGGCGCAACTCCAGCTCTTTACCGCCCGCAACCAACTGGTGCAGGACAGATTCCAGTATCAGATCGAATTGGCTCAGTTGGAGCAGCACGTAGGGGGGACGCTTGTTCAAACCGATGAATGAGACGAATTTTAGTGGAATAAAGCGCTGATCGATTTCCGGAGGATGCATGGACAGCCGAAAACGTACCCTCGCTCTCGCCGTCGCCGTCATCACGATTCTCGTCTCAGCGGTCCCCACGCAGGCGCAGAAGAAAACAAAGGACTTCCTCTACTCGAAAAAGTTCTATGGTGCGCTTTCGCTGGGTGCAAGCCTCTGGTTCTTTACGGAGGCGCACGCGTCCAGGAAAGACGCCAATGACACGTACGAACAGTACAGAACGGCAACCTCCTCCCAGACCGCGGGAGACCTTTACAACGAGAGCAAGTCCCGCGACACCCGGGCCGCGATCATGCTCGGCCTCGGCCTCGGTACCCTGGCGTACTCGGTCCATCTCTTCCTTTCCGATGAAGATGAGGAACTTCCGCCCCCTGAAAAGAAAGCCAACCTGGTCGAAATGAAGGGCATAGGCCTTGCTGTCAACGGCGACCTCAAGACAAGGGGCGTTCGCCTGAAACTCAACAAGGCATTCTAGCGTCCCGCTCGCGCCGATGTCAAGAACCTCCCGCAGACGGGATCGGGGTTAGCGGTCGGCAAGACCGCCGACTGCGCACCGTGCAGCCGAAAGCCGATATCTCAGGATGTCGGCTTTCGCATTTGCCGTATCCGGACAATCACGCCGACCAGGAGTCCAATCCCTGAAATACCCCACCGTTCGGCAATCTGTTTCCAGGACAGAAGGTCTGGCTGCCGCCGGACTCCAGGGTGGTGCTGACCTGGACCGTTGACTGTAGATCGCCGAATGCTTAATGTTTCCAAAAATATCGGAAGGCTTCCCCTTGATCGACACCGCAAGACGCGGACGTAACGGGAGGAAGCGGGGACGGGGTGTCCAATGCGCTTGCTTGCTCGCACCCTTCAACTTGCCGGTTTGATATATATGGGGTACGGTCTCTTCGTCGGCCTGTACGAAGAAGACATTGGCCGTGAGCTGCGCCTGGCCATCATCGGCGGTCTGATTTTTCTGGCTGGCTGGCTGCTGCAGAAACGCGCATGAACGCGAGTCTTCGGTCCGGGCGTCCGTCCCGGTCCTTAATCCGGAATTCCACCGTCGGGCGGCGCCCACGTCTTAAAACTCTTGACAAAGACTGATCTGGAACCTAATCTCAACAGAGCGCCGCCAGGGTGTCGTGACAGGGTAAAGCGCGGAGACACGACTCTTCGTCATCGCCCGAAGTGTAACGTGGTTGCGGGACCCCGCGATACCGGACGGCGGCACAGTCGGACTCATGATCATCCGAAAGGGAGACATATCGCGTGGCCAGGCAACGACGCAGGAGGATGTCGGTCCTTTTTGTCCCCGATGACGGCTCGCGTACGGTCGTCCTGAAGTTCGGCTATTGGCCGTTGAGGGTGGTGGCCGGCGCGTTGATCCTGCTCCTTGTCACGCTGGTCCTGGAATTTGCCTTCATCTGGAAGATTCAGGAGTGGAGACAGACGGCGCAAACGCTCAAGGAAGAAAACACAAGGCTGCACGCGGAAGTCGCCCGTGTAGAAGAACTGGCGCTAACCCTGAAGCGAATCCAGGGAACCGATCAGAAACTGCGTCAGATGCTGTTGCCCGATTCCGAATTGGCTCCAGCCTCGCACGCGAATCCCGGGGCATCCGGGCGCTCGGCCGGCAACGGAGAGGATGGCGCACCTGTCGCCAGCGCAGCTAAGCCCTCGTCAGGGTCAGTGCGCGATTCGATAGATTCAAGATGAATTCGGAATGCCGGGATAAGATACCCCGGGCCCTTCAGTGGCATCGTCCGCCACCTTTCAGTCTAGGGATTCCGATTCACAGCGGAAAACAGGTCCCTGACCAACCTGCAGAGACAAGACAAATACACGGAAGCGGATATTGGCATGTTAGGGTTTAAACAGAAACTGGAACAGGAAGCCATCAAGACGGTAATCGGCAAAGACACGGTAATGGAGGGTTCTGTAAAAACGGAAGAAAGCATCCGTTTGGACGGGACACTCAAGGGCGAGTTACACGCCTCCGGCACCCTCGTCATCGGGCCCTCCGGAAGAGTGGAAGCCGAAATCGTCCGGGTACGAGACGCGGTGATAGGCGGGGAAGTATCAGGCAATCTCGATGCCGAAGGCAGCGTCAAGCTGGAAGCCAGCGCCGTATTTAACGGAGATGTCACCGCTCGTTCGATCGTCGTCGAAGAAGGCGCCATTATAAGGGGAAAGTGTACCGCCGGGGACGAAAATGAAGCGTCGCCGGTTGCCAGGACGGCGGAAGTCCAATCTGCCGAAACAGATGAGACGTCGATCTGAATATTTCGCGCGTCCGAAGAAAAAAAGGCGTTTGCGGCTCCTTGCCGCAAACGCCTTTGTCATTTTCGCACGTTTCGGGTTTTCGTGCCGCATTCCGACGGTCGAACCGGAATATCTCCGTACCGACCGGTTTTCAGCTAAGCGGCCCGTTGAATAAGTCCATCCGGGCTACGGCCGGCCCTTGCGGGCGAAATACTGCGTTGCGCTCCCTCGCCGAATCGATGGATGGGACTCGGTCGCGCGCCTTGTCTTCGGCCTCGCCTGCAGAGCGACTTTGTCAACGGACTGTTAGAGGGCAATCCCGATGAAAATCACGCGCCTTGAATGCATCCCTGTTGCACAGCGGTTCCTCGTGCTGAAAATGCACACTGACGAGG
>JAAXHE010000113.1 GCA_012271065.1 Candidatus Latescibacterota bacterium | reverse complement strand
CTACATTGCGGGATCATGTTATTGACGTTTCTTCTGCTGGATGGCCTAACCGGAATCTTCGCTGGTCTCGACCTCGCGCGTCCTGTCCTGCTGATGTTCATCTGCAATCCGGTTATCCAATGGGTCCGCTTTCGGAACGAACAATTCAAAGTTTCTTCATATGTAATTCTGGCGGCTTTTATAATCGGCTATTCGATATTGATTACGATGTGGCTCGAATCGGGTCCAAGCATCTCTTTCGCTTACGAGGCCGCTGCGGTTGCAGGTCTCGCCCTTCTCTCCCAGTTCCTCTTTCGCTACAAGGTGAAAAGGTATTTCAAATTAGGCGATCTCATCTGATTAGCGTTGAGGCGTTGTCCTGCGGGAGATTTTTCATGTGGCTCTATTCGCTTTTCCGATTGCTGTGGCGCCGAGTGACGATTCTGTTCGTCTTCGCCTATGGATATGCCTTCGCGACTTTTCTGTTTCTCTATCCAGATCAACCAGTCCCCGGTATACCCACACCGGGCCGACTGAATTTCCTCAGCTTTCTTTTCGCGGCCATGGTTGGAGATGGCCTCGGCCAGGGCGTGCGTGAACTTCAGCACACGCTGATATCATGGACGCTACCCAATCTGCGAAGACGGTTCTTCTATTCGTTGTTGGCGGCCGGAATCGCCACGGCCTTTATCATAACGTGGGTCTACAGATCGTTCGGCGGTCCCGGACCGACCCTGCCGATCTTCACGTCCGCTCTCCTTTGGTATAGTATGGGAGTGACATGCGGCAGGGGTCGAGTACCGAATTTTTCGACTCTGCGCATCATCTGGGGAAACCGAGCGGCTATCTTTACATTGTCTCTTCTGATCGTTGCCGGATTCTCGATCAATCGAATCGTCGATTATTACAGTACCCAGACCCTTTTGTGTGTCCTACTGACCATGCTGGGCGCCGCTCTGTTCCTCCTGAGAAATATCGCAGTCAATCCAGCCCGCCGGGATTCGCTGGTCTCCACCAATGAACTGACAGCCACGAAGGGAAAATCGAGGCGTCAATGGAAACTCAAGGGACCAATTGCTGGCCTGTTAAATTGGATTCGCGCGGGAGAATACGAAAATCTCGGTCGGGTTCGTGGAGGATGGCCGGTAGTAACCGTGGGAATATCGGTCATTGCCGTACTCTGTGTAATCTCGATGGCTTATTATAAGGGATACGAACGGGAATCTCACGAGATGGGTATACAGTACATATATCAGGCGGTTTTCGAACCATCCTCCATAATTAACATGACCGTGCTCGTATCGATCTTTCCCGCCATGTTCATCTGTTTCCATCTCATGCTCGGATCGCTGGTTCTCAAGGGCAATTTGCTCTATCCGCTTTCCCGGCATCAGATGGCGAGACTCGCGTATTGGGGTAGTTTCTTACACACCACTGCCTTCTGTGGAATAATGCTACTGGCTTTTTATCTTGCGGGATGCCTCGCGTGGCTCTACGCGGACTGCGATACGCCATTCGAATTCATCCCTGGATTTGTCCGACCTCTAACCCTGATGTATCTATTCAGTCCATTCCTTTCCTGGATCCTTCTGCGATTCGGACGAGGTTTGATTTCGTTTGTGGCATTATGGTTTCTTTTTGCGTTTGGCGGTGGGATATTAGGCGGTTCATGGCTTGAAATGGGGACTGGTCTCACAAACATCCAAGAGATCCTCGGATGCACGGTTCTCATCCTCCTCTCCCAATACCTCTTCCGTTACAAAGTGAACAGGTATTTCAAGACTGGGGATCTCGTCTGATCGGCTTAGTACCTGGCCAAGATTGTTCGATTGACTGCCTACGGCAGCGCGTCGAATTCACTCCAGACCGCGCCCGCCTTTCCTTCCTCGAGGCTGGTGGTCGGCAGGAGGAAGAACAGCGCCCCGATCCGCTCCCCGGCCTTCATCCACCTGTCCAGGTTGCCCAGCAGGAAGCATCCGACCTCGCCCAGGGCGAACCCGGCGGCGCGGGCCCCCTCCCCGGCAGCGCTGAGGAACAACGCCTCTCCGTTCTTCCCGACGATCCCTCCCCAGTTCCAGTTGCCGCCGCTGGTCCAGTGGGGCGCCGCAAGCGTAGAGACTGACGCTTCGGTTGCGTTATAAAAGGTCGCGGTCCCCGGTGACGCGGCGAACGCGGGCCAGACGCCGAAGCCCAGGTCCCCGTCGGCGCCGATTCCGAGCTCGTCGCGGCAGGTCACGCGAATGGCCAGAACGTCCGCGCCGGGTGCGAGCAGGTATTCCCACGCGATGGACTGTCCGCGGGCGTGCTCCTGTGCGATACGGCAGTGGACGCGCACCCCGCGCCAGACCAGGCCCTGGCTACCCTTCCTTTCGATCACCCGGTACCGGAACCGCTCCTTGTAGAGCGTATCCTCGAGCCGGTCGTATTCGGGCGAAACGCCGCCGTACCACGGATTCATCCAGGCGCGGGGTTCAGCATCGGGGTACGGACAGTTGAGATACTCCCTGCCGTCGCGCCTGAGAGAAATCACGGTTCCCATGAAAGGAGGCGCGACTTTCACGGTCAATATCCCGTTGTCGACCGCAATGACGCGGCCCTTTTCCTGTCGCGACACCGAAACCGCCCGCGCGTCGGCGGGCAGGGCCAGCGCCTCCTCCGAAAACCGGTAGACCGCCTCCTCGGTCTCGAATCGAACACGGATATCCTCGACGCCCGGCCGGACCCGCGCCGTGGAGCGAAAGGCCACCTTCCGGACAACCGGCTCGGCTTCACAGAGCGCCGAAACATCGACTGCCTTAACGTCTGGGCGCAGACCGTCGGATGCCTCCAGTATGAGTTTGCCGTCGAGCTTGTGTCTTCCCACGTGATTGAGGCGCAGCGTCGCTTCAACGGAATCTCCCGCCACGACCAGCGGGCGCGGCTCGATACCGCACGCGATCGGCCTTCGCGTGGACGCTGCGTACGTCTCGACCTCCGGAACGCTGCCGAACAGGGTCCGCCACCAGGCCCGGACTGTCTGCCAGTTCCCATCTCCGACAATGGCGTTGACAGGGTCGAGCGATTCAGACTCTCCCGGCTTCACGCGGACGGCTCGCGTTCGAAGACTGCCCCACGGGCCGGGGCTCACCCGCTCGGCCCGGTCCCACAGAATGCCGGTGACACAGCCATCCTCTTTCTCCACGCAGAACCATCCTTCGGGCCAGGCCGACGCTTCTTCCGAAAGCCTGAGGTCGTCCAGATCCCGTCCTCCCGAACCGAACGCCTGCCGGGACACTCCCTGTTTCCCCGGTACGACCAGGGACGCGGTGCGGCCCATTTGCATCCACCAGCTTTGCGACACCGAAAGGTCCAGAGGCAGGGAACTTCCGTTGAATACGGTATCCAGCACCCTGACCAGCGGGCCCTGTCCAACCAGGACGCTTCTTTCCAACCACACGCTCGGTCGAGTCACTGAGGGGGTGCGCAGGCGGAGTACGACCCCGAAGCCATCCCGCTCGACCCGCGCCTCGGCCTTCTCCTGAAACAGATCGCCACCGGCAAAGGGCGGGCCGAGGCGCGGGGCCTGCAGCTTCAGCCGGCGGGACCTCAGCGCCCGGAGCGAGTGAAAGATGTAAATCTCGCCGCTGCGCAAATCGACGTTGACCATCAGTCCGCCGCCGCACAGCAGGGCGTTCCGCTCTCCGACACATCCCGACACGCCACCCGGCTCAACGGCCAGCAGGTCGAGGCGCCTGGTCTTGACAGGAATTCCCTCGCTGCCCACCACCGCGGTGGTCTGGACGTCAATCGCAACAGGCCCTGCCCGCGGGGCCGTTACCGGCGCCGTCAGCTCGGCCCCGCCCTTCGGATCGAGCGTAACCTCCCGCTCGCCGGCGTTGACATCCACGCCGCCCACGGGCATGACCCGGAGTTTCGCAGTACACGCCTCGTCCAGGTTGGAATGCAGGGTCAGCGTGGCTTGCTCCGGCTTGCCCGGCGTCAGGATGGAGCGGGGAGCATCGGCCGAAACGTCCACGGCCTGGCGCACATCGATCCCCGCCGCGAGTTCGATCCCCACCCCGTCGATCACGAGGTCGGTTCGCAGCACCGCCGCTTTGGGTTCGCGCGGCTTCTCCTCGATGTTGGGATCGATGACGAACGTGCCCTCGATTTCGGTGGCGTCCGCGACGTCCATCGCCTCGCGTTTTTCGACCTTGATCCCGGGCTCGCCCGAGGCGGCGAGATACACGCGCGCCGGACGCTGCTTCTTGTTGACGATACGCCAGCGGACAGCGTGGGAGACGCCCGCAACCAGCTTCTCGTCGGGCAGACTGCACGACACCGTCAGGTCGTTGTTCTCGAGCTCGATGATCCCCCAGCTCTGGCGGTCGAACACCAGCCTGAGCAGATCGCCGTCCGGGGCGCGCCAGAGGTATTCGTAGACCTTCACCCTGCCCCGCGTCATCACATCCTCTTCGGGCTTGAGTTCGCGCACCTGGGTCTCGTACCAATCGTGCCTCGCAAAGAACGCGGCGGCGAGCGGGTGCCGGCGGGCGGCGGGCGTAAAATTCTCCATGTGAACGGACGAGTCCGGCCGCCACATGAAGCCCATCTTCTTGTACAGGGGAACCGCCTGCAGGTTCCCCGGCCACGTGTACAGGTCGACCCGCTGATAGCCCGTCTCGTACGCGCGTTCCATGGCGCCCCACAGCGCCGATTTCCCGTGCTTCTTCCCGTGGTAATCCGGATGGCAGTTGAGGTGCGGAATGAACGCCTGCGCCTTCTGTCCCGGCGTGGCTCTTATCGTGCACAGGCTGATAATGCGCTCTTCATTCTCCGTGACGATCGCGCCCAGCAGGTTGCTCTCCCGGATGTTTCGCTCCTGCTCCTCGGCCGTGGTCTGCCATCCGCCGCCGCCCGGCCAGCCCACGTCCGCTTCCATCTCGAGCGTGGCGAGCTTCCGGGCGTCGCCTTCCCGCCAATCCTCGACGAGATTTCTGGTTTTATGCAGCAAATGCCCCTCCATCCAAATCAGATTTGAATATTATTGAATTTAACTTCCGAAAAACACATGCGACGGAGACCAACAGGCAGCCAGAACTCCAGACACCCCGAACGCCAGCGCACTATCCATTCCGGCCGCAGAGTCGTTCACTCACTCAACCACCCGGAACACCACATCCCGTTCTGCGATCTGGCCGGTATAGAGGTCTTTCAGGGTTACGATGAGCTTGTGGAAACCGTCGGGGGCGTTTGTCGCGTCGATCTGGAGGAAGGTGAAGTCGTCCTCCTGATTTCCCTGGTATTGCGCCGTGACCGTCGTCTCGATGCCTTCCTTCCTGCGTGGCGTATCCTCGATCTCTTCGGAGATCCTGTTTCGTTCCGGCAGGATGTATCTGACACGGTAACTCACGGTCTCTTCAGGTTCATCCCGCCAGAGGTCTTCCTCTCTCTCAACGATCGATTCCTCGACGACGGTCTGAATCTCCACGGCGGTGCCCGCGTCCGGCGCATCCAGCGCGGCGAACCGTTCCGGCCGGATTTCCTCGCGATCCGGCCGTGTGAGTCGGTAGGAAATCCGGTATTTGGTCCCGCCGAACTTGTCTTTCTTGAGATTGTAGATCTCGAGATAGATGTAGACCGGCTCCGAACGGCCGTAGGTGTGGAGAGGATTTGGCGTGACGAGGAGATCCTCGCGCCCTTCGGGAAATGCGTTTTTCGGCTGGATCCCGGACGCCAGCAGCAGATCGCTCATAGCCAACAGAGAGTCCAAGGTCCGGAACTCGCGGAATTCGCGAAACGTGCCGATAGAACCAGTGCCGCGGTCCCGGACCTCCACCACCAGCCGGTGTTGCCGGGGCGCGACCCGCAATGTCCGGTACGACACGATGTGGTTGCGTCGAAGGCTGTCTCGGACTGTGTCTTTCATCCGGTCGAAGACCGGCCACCGCGTGGCAATGTCCTTTCTCTTTCTGAAAACTTCGTCCCATTTTTCGTCGAATAGAAACACGCCATCCTCAAGGTCCAGAAATCCGCTCGGTTCCGACAACCGTACCCGTGCTTTGGGAATTGCGTAAGCGAACTCCACACGAATACTGTCATCCTCCTGAAAAGCCGCGACCTGGTGCGGCATCTGATATTTCTTTTCGCGATACGGGTCGATATACCGCTGCGGCGTGTCTCGAAACACATTTCGGGCGGGAGGTCTGGTAGGACCCCACATCTTCTCTCTTCGACCCTTACCGGAATAAAATTCGCCCAGTTCGTTTCGCATTCGTGTGACGTTGTACATGCGCCCGTCTTCTTCGACAACCCGGACCAACTCCGTCAGTTCTCGCGCACTCTTGCCCCCGCCGGCGGACCCCGGCGCAAAACGCCATCCGCCCAAACCGTCGCTGCTTTGAAATGAGATGCTGAAATCCTCATAACGCCAAACATTATCCCATCGCGCCGGACTGAATCTACTCGTATTTGTCGAAATTCTCCGTTTCAGATGCGGGCCGAACTTGATAAACGCCTTGCCCGGATCGGTCTGCCACCCCTCGATTCCCTTAAAGGGACGGGCGAACCTGAGATTGGCATATGCAACCCGCCCATAATGCTCCATCTTTCTCTCGTTGAACTCCGTCAGAAACAGCGGATCGTGGCTGCGCCAGAAACGGTCGCGCGCAACGGGCGTCCAATCCGCGACGCCCGTGTCGTCGTATACAATCGCCCGAGCCATCCGGACACGATCTTCTTCCGAAGCAACGATATCCACCGACTCCATCCTGGACCGTTCCTCGCCGGTCATTCGCTGGAGGGCTCGCTTGTAATAGTTGTGTGCGACGTCCATTTCCCCCAACATCTGATAACCCAAGCCGCAATAAAGAAGTGCGTCCTTGTCCTCCGGCGCCCGATCGAGAAGTCCCTTGAAGAGGAGGATTATCGCTTCCGGTTGCCCGGTCTCGATGTGGAGGAGTCCGAGCAGGTTATAGGTGCCGCGAAAACCGGGGTCCGCGTCAATGCCGCGTTGAAAATGGGTCTTCGCCCGATCTAGATCCTGCTCGGCAATATGGTTCCAACTATCGTTATCGATGTAGGAGAGATAGTCCTGAACCGCGAAATATCCGGCCCAGTATGCCGCTTCCGCGTTTTCCGGCTCCGCTTGCAACAGCTCTTCATAGTGACGTACGGCATGCCACCAGAACCCCTGCCTGCTGAGCAATTCGCCAAGCGTCATCTGATAGTCCTTGTTTTCAGGATCGAGCCGAATCGCCTCATCCAGTGCCTTGCGGGCGCTCTGGCGCGTAAGCGGCGTATTCAATTCCATGTAAAGCTTTGCGATTTCATAGTGCGCGGCCGCGAATTTCCAGTTGAATTTCAAGACCTGCTCAAACGCCTCTATACTCGCCTTCGGATGCACCTGGCCGACCCGCGCCAGCGCCTCGCGATACAGCGAATCCCTTCGCGCGTCCTTTGTATCTGTGCGTACTTCGCCTGTCGCCAGAAGCACCACCAACATGACGACCAGCCCTGATATCAGCCTGACCGGCCGACAATATATGGCGGAATTCAAAACGCCCATTTTTAAGACCAGCCAGTAAGCCATCATACGCGTGCGTGCACCCGCGGTCTCCATCACTTCACCACGAACCCCGCATCCTTGGTCACGGTTTCACCACTGTTCAGATCCGTGATCGCCACCTGCAGCACCTGCCGTCCATCGTTATGCTGTCCCAGTTGCAGCGCGACGTATTCCACCTCGGTGGGATCTGTACCGACCTGCTCGGATGCCACCTCGACCTCCGTCTGCCGATTCCGTCGCAGCCTCACGAGCCGTGCGATATTGCCAACCTCGGAATCTCCTTTTTTGCCTACGGTGTAGGTGATCCGGTATCTCGTTCTCCCAAACGTATCCCTCGTCAGATTATATATTTCGTAGTACACGTAGACGCTGTGTACCTTGCCGTAGGTACGGGTCGGCATTGGCACGACGTGCAGGTCTCCCTTGCTGAACTTTCCGTCCGCGTTGTCCTCAGTGATCCGCCAGGCCAGTTCCAGATCGCTCATCCGAAGACCGGTCTCAGGGTAGGCTTCCACGTGGATGATCTGCCGGTACCGCCCGCGCCTGCCGCTGCGCTTGTCCCTGGCCTTCACCTCCATCCTGTAATGGCCCGGAGGAACATCCAGCCGAACGACGTCAGGAACGAACGCTCCCTGTGTTTGACTCACATCCCCCTGCCGCCTGAACAGTACGTCGCCCTTCTCGCGGTAAACCTTGCCTGTTTCCTTGTTCAATAGAGCCACTGTCCTTTCGACGTCCAGCGTCGTTGCGTCCTCGGCCTCCACGTACAAAGCAGCGTGCCGTGGAATACCAGAGTAGACTTCCAGTGCGGATGCCGCTTCAGCCTGCCCTCGGAAATCTGCCAGATCGTAGTAGAACTCCAGCGGATCTTCGTTCTCAGTCGGCTGATAGTAGTTCGGCATCCGCGCCGCCGCCCGCATGCTCACATTTCGGGGACTCAACCGGTTGAATGCGGCCAGTTTTCCGATGTCTATATCCGCGTCCACCGGCGGCGGCGCGAAGTCGAATTTCCCGTTCAACATCTCATCCGTAAACGTTACCTCCATGCCGCCTCCCGCGCCGTTATTGACATAGACCCAGCTTTCCCATGGTACCATAGATTCGTCCACTCCATTCGCAATCACCGGTCTATATGCGGGAGCCATGAATCCGCCGAAGTCGTGCCCCTCGGGGATACTGCGAACCGGAAAGGCAACCAGGATGTCTCCCCAACTCGCGATGTCCGCCGCTCCGTGGATCTGCCCTGCAAGCGCCTCCTTCACACGCTGGACTTCGAGACTCTGCTGAAAATTAACCCAGTCGGACCTCGATCGATGGTCCGGTTCTCCGAATCTCACGTATACTTCTCCCCGCGTATCCCATGGTTGCCGCGATTTGGAAAAATGCCGTCGCGCGAACCACACACGCCGGTAATGTTCCAATCTCCGCTCGTTGGCCGCAGTTGTCAGATCCGGGTCCCTTTCTCCCCAGAACCGGTTCAGGTAGGGGTTTCGATCCGGCGCCTGAGCGAAAGCCTCGTATTCATCGGCAGAAGCCAGGAGACGGATATCCTCATACAGCAGCCGTTCCGCCGGTTCACATGCATCGAGAAAGCTCTCGTAGGCGACCTCCGCCAGGTCCAGAGAATCCAGTTCCATGTAGGCGTTCGCGAGAACGGGCGAGATTTGGATTGCATCCGGATGGCTCAGTATCTGCCTGCGCATCAGGTCGACAACGCGCGCATGGTCGCCGACGTTGGCAAGCGCTTCGGCAAGACGCAGAGTGACGTCCAGATCATCGGGCCTTAGAGATAGGTATTGTTCGTAGTGCTCCGTCGCGCGCAGATGATCTTCCTTGAATGTCTCATACCATTCACCGAGCAGCCGATGCGCCGGCGCAAAAGTTGCATCCATTTGGAGGAGCTTTTCCGCTTCGCGCTTTACATCGTGTTCCCCCAATGCGTATCTCGCCTCGGCGATATGATAACGCGCGTCCAGGTAGTTCCGGTCGTATTGCAGTGCCTTCTTGAAGTAGTCGATCGCCGTGTACAGGCCCTTGGGTTTTTCTCGCCACACCAACCCGAGTCCGTTGTACGCCGGAGCGTATTTGTGCTGCCTCCGCCGGGCATCCATAAATGCCTGTTCGGCGGCGCTCAAGTCTCCATACTCCAGAAACACGTGGCCCAGACCGACGTGCGAAGGCGCATGTTTCCTGTCGATCTCAATCGCAGCACGGAATTTTGAAGCTGCCGCGTCCAGGCTGTCGCTGTCGAACAGATCCTTTCCCTCGGTGTAGAGGTTCTGCACCAACGCTCGATCCTCAGTGGACATCGTCGTCGCTCCGGCCTCCGCATTGAAGAACGTCATCGCGGCAATCGCCAGAACCTTCATAACCGCTGCTGGTCTCATGTTGGACCTCCAGGAGATAAACAGTTCTTGCGGTAATCTGGAGCCGTTTCAGGTGAGCAGGTCTGGTTTTCCCCTCCGAATGGATCCCAACGGACCACAAATCGGTCAGTCGTGTGTCCGCAGAATGCAGCCAGTCTGGTCTTGCCCTCAATCCTTCAGGAGAGGGGGCCGGGGGGAGAGGTCGCCAAAAGGCGGTGAAAGGGAAGAGGGTAGACGGTAGATGAAATCCTTGCCCAGTTTGTTATTCCTTCTCGCCTCCGGCACGAGAAGAATCCTCGCAAGGCAGGCAATCTCTCCCGTCTACCGGCTTACGTCTACCCGCTTTTGAGGCGCCCGGGGAGAGAGGTTCGATTCATGCGCCTATTCCAAAACCAGTTCCACCGACCGCTCACGCTCCGTGCCGGCGTGGATATCGCGGACCGTTACCTTCAGCAGAAACTCCCCTGAGCCGGCCTTGTTCAGGTCCAGCGCCAGTGACTCCCTTGTATCCGGCGTGTCGCCGATGCGCTCGACCGTGACGGTCGTGGCGGGTTTTTCGCCACTGCCGAAGATTCTGAGCAGCCGCCGGATGCCCTGCCGTTTCAGCCGGGTCAACCCGTAGGAGACCTCGAACGACGTCGTGCCGCGCGCGTCAGGCGTCAAATTGTAGAGTTCGAAATAGATGTGCACCGGATCCTTGCGCGAGAATCGAAGAGACGGATTGGGTACGGCATGGATTCCTCGAAGATTGAACCCATGGGATCCCTCGAGGTCGGCCCGGATCGCATGCGCCGGCACGACGCTGCTCATATCCAGTTCGGTCTCCGAGAATTCAGGTATTCGCAGATCCTGCTTCCAGCCGCCAAGGAGGTTGTCTCGTGAGGGTCTGAGGAAAAACGCCGCGTGCCCTGAATCGGGGTCGGCGGAAAACCGGAGTACTCCGAAGCTCCGGTCTTCGTAGCGCGACCGCTCGACATGGGATTTTCGCACGTAGCCGGTCAGGTTCTCGTACCGGTTCCACTGCATGTCATGCAGCGCCAGGCCGTATTGGTAGACCGCAGCCGTATCGGGCAATTGACGAAAGTCCTTCTTCAATTCCTTGAATGGCATTCCGTAATAAAGCTCAACGTCGCCCCTGCCGCGTTCGCCCTTGAAATACGCCAGGTAGGACTCGTAATCGAGGTCATCCACGTCGTCTTCCCAGGTGTGGCGGTCTGTCTGCAGCGCCGTCTCCACAGACCGGCGCACTTCGCGCCTGAGTTTCTCATTCCCCCACCGAAGGCGTCGGCCATAGTTTCCCGAACCGGACAGGGACTCCACAAGACGCCAGTTGGAACCCATACTGCTGGGTGTTGCGGCGAAATTGAATAACATCTTGTCAAATGCATCCGTCTTCCAGTAGCGCCAGACTTCGGCCATGGAGAACTTCTGCGTATCCGACGGGCGGCCGTGACGAATGTATATCAGACCCGGATCGTTGAACCTGTCGTTCAATTCGACCGTACTCGGGTACGGGATGTCATCGCCCTGGTCCGGATCGTAGAACCAGGTCCGAAATCCATCGTAAATGTAGTACCGTTCGGCATACAAAATCCGCCGGTAGTGCTCCGCCAGCCGCACGTTGGGAGTCACGGCAGGGGTGGGGTCACGGCTCACCCAGAACTTCCGGAAGAACTCCCGATAGGCCTCCGGCGTTTCGAGTTTGGAAAACGCATCCATTTCCTCTACGGTTACGATGTATTTCACGTCTTCGTACATCAGTTGCGCGTCCAGAGAGTCCCGGATGTTTTCCACCGCATTGCTGTAATGCCGCTCTCCGGTCTCGAAGGCCTCGCTTCCGTAAGCGATGCGCGCCAGTGAAAGATAGGCCGGTATTACGCTCAAGGAAGGATCGGAAGCAAGCCAGGACCGCAACACCGTATCGGCGCGGGCGGTCCGTCCGGCGAGCCGCAGGGCCTCGCCCTCGAAGTAACGCGCGTATTCGGAACCATGCTTTCGCATCCATTTTATCGCATCCTTCGGGTCCAGATTGTCCAGGAGATACAGGTACAAACGCCGCAGCCTGCGGCGGTGCGAGGGATTGTCGGGCTTGATCCGCACCTGATTCTCGCCCAGCCGAATCGCTTTTACAAACGCCTTGTCATAACGTTTGAGCACTGCATACTGATAGAGCACGTCGCGGTAATGCGGCGCTTTGTTAACGAGTTGACTGAAGATTCGCTCCGATCGCCTCCAGTCCAGCCAGCGCGGGACCGTCCCTTTATGTTTGCCGGATTCCCGGTAGGCGATAGCCCGCCGGTAGAGCGCCTCCAGATTGCCCGGGTCGCGCTCGAGAATCTTCCCCGACCATTTTTTAAGGTCTCCCCAATCTTCCGCATGCATCGCCGCGTCGCTGAGCGCCTTCAGGGCTGAACGAGACCCGGGCGACCGCTTCAATGCCTTCTTCAGATAATACTCCGCGTCTTCTCTGGCGCCCTGCCCCATATAAGCCCTTCCCAACCCCACAAAGGAAGGCGCGTACCCGTCGTCTTCTGAGATGGCATCTTCGAATCGCTGCTTCGCTTCGTCGAATTTGCCGGCAGCCAGCAGACCGACTCCCTGGTTGAATGCGGCCGGTCCCCTGGGGTCGGTTACCAGCGCCGCGGGCGGCGCAGTGCGTCTGGTGACACTTGGCCGGGAAGATCCCGGTTCGCGCATTGCCGGCACAGGCAGCGCACCGCGTTGCGCCCAGTATCCCTCAAATCCCGTTGTCCGCTGGAAAGCCGCGGTCCGCTTCCGTGGCGCGGCCTTCAAGCGCTCCAGCAGCCTGTCGCTGTCGACGAGATGGACCACCTGGACGCCTTCCATGTCACGAATCGCCACGGGCACCGCGCGATCCAGCAACAACCGTTCGGGGCGCGGCACCATAACGGACGGAAAGACCAGCATCCCCCGCGCGGGCGCGTCATCCACGGCCGCCCCCGGCGGCGCGTACATCCCGGTGGGATCCGAAACCGAAACGACCGTTATCGCGCCCGAAATGCCTCCGCCCTGTGATTTATCGATCCCCTCTACCGCGGCGGCCACCGCCGCGGCGCTATGCATGGAAACAACCGCCTTTACGTTCGCCGCTTTCTCCAGCGCGTTTTCGTCCGGTACGGCCTCCTTCGCGAAACCGGAGAACGCGGGTACGTACACCACGCGAATGGTATCGGCGTCCCAGACGTCCGCCGCCAAATGTCCCCGGGTGCGATTCACGATCAGGATGTTGGGCGTCGCCGAAGCCGGCATGAACAGGCGCACAGGGTCGCTCCACAACCCTGACAGGTCCTCATCCTGCGCAACGCGGTTCATAAAGCCCATCAGATTCAGGCTCACACGCGCGTCAATGCGGCGCATACGGATATCGGCCAGAAGCAACCGGGTCTCGTCGGCGCCGACCGATCCCGCTTCCAGCGCCACGTTCATCGCGTCGACGTCCCGCTTGAGCTCCAGCAGCGACTTGCGGTTCTGGATACGCAGGTCCTCGAGCATCTCCCTGAAGTCGTCCGTGGTGGACGGTGTCTCCGGCACGGATCCTTCCGTCGGAACAGGCCGTTTTCCGTCCCACTTCAGATGAATGCTGTCCGCCGGTCCCTGCGCTCCCTGAACCTGTACTTCCGCCGTATCCCCGCGGGCTGAATGCGCGAATGCCAATAAAGCAAAGCCCAGGACGACTGAAATCATATGTCGCATAGCCGCTATCTCCACTGTTGCTCCAGTTCGGCTTCCATATCCAGGATTGATGCCCGGATCTGCGCCAGTTCTTTACGCACCGGCGCAGATTCTCCATTCCCCGCCGGTACGGCAGTTTCATACACCTCCATTCCCCAGACCGCAAGCATCAGCACCGCTGCCACCGCCGCCGGCGCGAGCACGCCGCGGGGAATCCTCTCGATGAGGTCTTGCGTGCGCCATCGGACGCGCCCCGGCCGGGCTTCCAACCGTTCCGACAGACCATCCCAGAAGCCGGCTGGCGCCGTCTCGTTCACGACGGATGCCTCGAAATGGCTCCGGACCGCGTCCTCGCTTCGTCGCAGCCGTTCGAATGCAATCGCGCAGTCCGCGCACCGTGCAAGGTGAACCCGAATGGCCTCTTCCCGGTCCGGCGACAAATCACCGTCCAGATAGCCATGCATCAGCTTCTTCGTTTCACGACATTTCAGATTCGGCATGATTTCAGCCCTCTATCGTTGCGGTCAATCCAGCAGACCCTGTCTCTCGAACTCTTTCTGCAGTTTTTCCCGCGCCCGGTGCAACCGGGATTTGACCGTGCCTTCAGGGATGTTCAGGATGTTTGCGATTTCGCTGCCGGCAAGTTCCTGCAGATAGGACAACACCACAATCTCGTGGAGCTTTCCCGGCAGCCGGTCGATTATCGCCCTCAGGCGAATTCGTGCGTCCCGTTTTGCAAACTGAGTGTCCGGTGCTTCCGTCTCCGACGAAGCAAGTCCTCCGAACCAGGCGGGCGGCGTCAGGCGCTCAAACAAACGTCGTCGCCGTCGCCTGCGCACGTTCAGGGCGGTCCGAACCGCAATACGGTACATCCATGCCTGAAACGGAACCTTCCCCGAAAACGAACCCAGCCCGCGGTAAGCGCGTACAAATGCATCCTGGGCCGCTTCCTCCGCCTCCTCCCGGTTGCCCAGGATTGAAAGCGCAACCCGGAAGACGAAGTCCTGGTGGGGTTCGATCAACCTCCGGAACGCTTCCTGATTTCCCGAGAGACACTGCTGGATCAGGAACCGTTCCTGAGGCATTCGGGACTCCGGCGTATCGGCGCGCTGAGGAATCGGTATCGTGAGTTGATTTTGAAGTTCTACGGATAACACCTTTTTACCCGCAATCGGCAGAAGAAGCGCTGTATTCCCTGTCTCACACCCTGCAAGACACGGTTATTGTCCGGGAGGTTCAGTATAAATTCGCCAGATCACTGGAAAAAGCAACAGTTAATGCCTGGAAAAGAAGAAGAGGTGTGCCGATCCCGGGCGTCGCGCGGCCGCCCGCTGCTCGCCGCAGAATAATCCCTTGACGCGTATATGCCATGTCCGTAATATTTGCGTATACTGGGCCAGATGCGAGCAACCGCAGGCCCAAAATGGAAGCGGAATCACAGCGGCGTATAAACGTTAAGTCAGGCACTTTACCTGTCGCAATATGGTTCAGAGTGGAATGCTAACGAGGAGAGATCCGATACTGTTCTTGTTGTGACGAGATAGTTCGGTTGCGGCGTCAATTCGAACAAGTCTGCCTTCCGGGTTTTTTCATACTTACTCAAGTTTTCCCGGAGCGATTATCCACGGTTGGGTTGAATCCGAGGACTCTTAGCGCTCGATTGTTGTCTTTACAGGTGCTGGGTCGTAGACATTCAGGGCCGAATTGGTTGCGTACATTTAACCTGGCTAATTGTCTGGCCCGGATGGACACAAAGTTCAATAGAAATAGGTAAAGATGAGCACTTTGCTTGATTATTATAATGATTTGTTGCGGTGGGAAAATATCCCGGTTCGGCCACTCGTTATGCAGTGGAGTCGTTCAGAAAGTGTCGCGATTGAGAGGGATTTTAGGCAAGCTATACATGGGTCACTGACAATCGGCGGTTTCGTACCAATTGTCCAAGGTAGCACGAATCAATCAATTGGCAATCAAGTAGAAAGACATTTCATTAGAGAAATACAAACACATCTCAGTGAGTTCAAGATATTCGAGTGCTCAGGCGCAGGTTATCCAGATAAGGCATTGGTACGATTGAACGACAGGAAAGAATATCCTCTCGAATTCAAAGCGACAAGCCACTGGAATCCATCGGATTCCAACAGGCGAGTTCTCACATCATCGTCAACAAAGCTACGAAGGAAGTTTCGAGGTTCCATAAATCATATACTTGCAACAGTTATTTATAACAATTCGGGCGGAACCTGCCGAGTTGAGCAACTCCGACTAGACTTCCTTGAACCCGATACTCAGGTAAATGTAAGACTTGAGGCCTCAGTCAATCATAAGATTCTGAGCCAAGGATCTCACCACAACGTGACCCTCTAGGACTAGACAATGGAACCCGCACAATTAGAGCTATTTAAGGTAGACTCTTCTTCTTTCTCTGCCGGTAAAGAATCTAGGCTAGTTGCAGAGTTAGAGGCCTACGATGCATTCGGAGAGGCGACGAGAATCGACCACCCTATGGGCATTGGCTTTGAGCATATACCGGTCTTCACCAACGAATTCTGGACCTCTAAACAAAGGGCAGCTCATAGTCTGCATGAGATTTCATATCGAGCATGCTTTAAACCACAGTTGCCTAAGTTTTTCATTGAGAGATTAACAGATATAGGTGATTTAGTCTATGATCCGTTTATGGGTCGAGGCACAACTTTGCTAGAAGCCACCATTTTGAAGAGATATGCAACCGGTTGCGATGTTAACCCATTAAGTGCCTTGCTATTATACCCAAGATTAAACCCGCCTACGCTAAAGGAAATCGAAGATCGTCTTGATGTTATTGAGTACGCATACGAAAGTGAATTTCCTGATGATTTTACCGTATTTTATCATCCAGATACGCTACGCCAAATCTGTGGACTCAGGAAATATCTGATCGAAAAAAATGACGAGGTCGACAACGTAGACGCATGGATAAGAATGGTTGCAACAAATAGACTTACAGGTCACTCTAAGGGCTTTTTTTCAGTATACACGCTCCCTCCCAACCAAGCCGTTACTATCGAAAGACAAAAGATCATAAACGCAAGGAGACTTCAAGAGCCCGATTTTCGTAACGTTCCTGAACTGATTCTCAAGAAGAGCCGATCGCTTTTATCAAAGCTGAAGGATGACGAGTTGCAGGCTATAAGGGGATATGGAGATTCTACAGTTTTGCTTACGCAATCGTGCGAAAACACAAGCGAAATCGAGAGCAATTCAGTCTCTTTAGTTGTAACTTCGCCACCATTCTTGGATGTCGTCGACTACGCGACGGACAATTGGCTACGTTGCTGGTTCAATGGTATTGAAGGGAGAGAGATTCCAATATGGTCATTTAGAAAAGTCGAAGATTGGCAAGATCATATGACCTTGGTTTTTAAGGAATTAAAGAGGGTACTTAAACCAAATGGGTATGTGGCTTTTGAAGTGGGGGAAGTAAGAAATGGGAGAGTTAGACTGGAAGAGAGTGTTATACCAGCTGCTGAAGATGCAGGGTTGAGGCCTGTTTTGATCTTGATTAATTCTCAGGAGTTTACGAAGACTTCCAATTGCTGGGGAGTTGACAATTCATCCAAGGGCACTAACACCAATAGGGTGGTTTTGCTCAAGAATTAACCGTCATTTGGTAGGGTTCCCGCCGATTTGGCCTCCCGCTGGATGTTTGACCATAGTCACCTACTACCAACCGTATCCTCGGTGCACGAGGCAGAATGCTAAATTTCGCAGCACTTTTCGAGTCGATTGATTAGCAGCGAAGCCTCAAGTTTTGTGTGTGTAATGTTTGCGTAGAGCAGGTCTGCGCCTTGCGAGACCTCGGACCGTCCCCGTCGATCCATTTACTCGTCCTTACGTGAGTCGCCCACCATCTTCACGGAGATTTGAGCCATGCCGGACCGGAAATACCTCCTCGACGACGAAAAAATGCAGGAATTCATCGCCAATGGATTCATTACGATCAAGGTGGACCTCCCGCCGGAGTTCCACGAAGAAATCTACAGAAAGACCGACGAAGTCTTCATCAAGGAAGGCAACCCGGGCAACAACGTCCTGCCTCGCATTCCCGAAATCCAGACGGTCTTCGACCAGCCTGAAGTCCACGGCGCCTTCTCGTCCATCCTCGGTCAAGACCATGCCATGCACATCCACCGCCACTGCCATTTCAACAAGCCCAACGGCCCGGGCGGAGGATGGCACAAGGACAGCTATTGGGGGTATTACAAGCTGCGTTACCACCGCAACCGGTGGGCGATGGCATTCTATTATCCCCAGGACGTGGAACTGATCAACGGGCCGACGGGGGTCATTCCCCACACGCATTGCTACATGGACCGCCTCGAGGATCCAGACGATGCCGGTGTTTCCGTGTGCGGCGAAGCGGGCACGATCGCAATCGTCCACTTCGACATCTGGCATCGGGCCATGCCCAACCAGGTGGACAAGACACGGTATATGATGAAGTTCCAGTTCACCCGCATGTCCGAGCCCACAAAGCCCGAGTGGAACCACACCGATAAGGCCTGGAACAACACGCACGTGGGCGACAGGCACCCGTTTGTCTGGAACAGCATCTGGGAGTGGTCGCGCGGTTCGAACGCCAACGGACACGCCGGCAACGTGGACGCGCTTACCCGGACGCTTCACGACGGCGACGAACATGCCCGGCTCAACGCGGCTTACGAACTGGCCGCAACCGGTGAGCCGGCTGTCGGTCCGCTCTGTCGGGCCCTTAAGTCCGAGGACGACGGCGTAAAACTCAACGCCGCCTATGCGCTGGGTGCGATTGGAGAGCCCGCCGTGCCCGACCTGGCGGCATCGCTCGGTCATGACGATGAGAAAGTGCGCGGCCATGCCGTCTTCGCGCTGGGCGACGCGGGCCCGGCGGCAGTCGAGGCGGTATCCGCGATCGCGCATACGCTGAACGATCCGTCGGAATGGGTCCGTCACCACGCGGCCGAAGCCCTGGGTACCATCGCCGGCAATCCGGACGTGTCCGTGCCCGCATTGGCGAACGCGCTGAATGACGACGACGACCAGGTCCGTTACACCGCGGCGTATGCCCTGGCGCGATTCGGAACGGACGGCGAATCCGCCATCCCTGCGCTGAGTGAAGCCCTGCAGGACGAGAACCGCTACACCTCCGGGCACGCCGCGGTGGCGCTCCAGTATATCGGCACGCCCGATGCGCTCAACATCCTCCTGGACCATCTCAACACCGCCCGGTGGTGTCCGATTACGACGCGGGAAGATCTGTATTAGATATGTTCACGATCGTGATTCCAATTGCGCGTTCCGGGGCTGCCTTTCGCGAATCGGGACTTGAATCCGTTAGACGCAAGACGGGAATTTGTAGGGGCGACCGGCCGGTCGCCCCTACGGCAACGAGGCATCCTCGAATTGATATCACGATTGCCGTATCGAATACCGCCTCTTGCTTTTCGTTTTTGGCTGATGGCTGCTCTAACCCTGGAAGCCACACCGTTTACAAACGCGATGTCAATCCTGAGTACTCCCAGAGCAGGGCGCGTTGTTCCGTCCCGCACCGATTTACGTTGTCCTCCGGGATTGGCAGGCCAGCGTATCACGTGAGACCTGTGAGGGTGTTCGCGCCATGCATGTGGCAGGCCCCGCGCCCAGCGGCGACAATTCTAAAGGCGGTGAGAAGGTAGAGGAAAGCCGGTAGAGGAAGTCCTTGCCCGATATTTTAGTTTTTCTTGCCTCTGGCACGAGAAGAAACTTGGCAAGGCAGGTAATCTCTACCCTCTCCCGTCTTCCGTCTCCCCGCTTTTAAGGAACACGCCGTAGGCAGGGAATTTGGGGAGATGTGGATGTTGAATTTGGTTTTCTGCTTTTAGCTGACAGTTGACTGCCGATAGGCGGAGGGTGTGCCCGGGGCGCATGTGCGAGGTGAACAATGACAACGACTATAAACAGAACGCTCACCTGTCTCGGCGTACTGATTCTCCTTGCGGCCTGCGGCGAGAAAGAAAAGCCCGCCGCCCCGGAGCCGGCGCCTGCGGAGACCACGGATAACACCCCCCGGCAGCCCAGGCCCCTGCTGTCGGACAGCACGTTTGGCGCCGACTCGAACCCCACGGGCAATCCCATCGGCGGGGGTGAAGGATACGACCAACTGGTCGACGAGCACGACTATTTTGTCACCAACCGGGCGGAACTGCTCGATGCGCTCAAGCAGGCGACCCAGGGCCAGGTGGTCTATCTGGCGGACACCGACAGGGTGGACCTTACGGGCGACCAGAAAATCGAGATCGGCGCCGGTGTGACGCTGGCCAGCGGACGTGGCAAGCCCGATACCGAGGGCGGCCTGGTTTACTCGAAGGAACTGGAGACGATTCCCCTCTTTGTCGCCACCGGTCCCGGCGTGCGCGTTACCGGACTCCGGCTGGAGGGCCCGGATACGATGAGGCGCACTGAGCAAATGAGGCAGCTCAGTGCGGAAGGACGGTACTACAGTATCCCCAACTCCCGGGGCATCGAGACCTCCGAATCCCGACTGGAAGTGGACAACTGCGAGCTCTTTGGCTGGAGTCACGGCGCGATTTTCCTGAGGGCCAATTCCACGGACAACCACATTCACCACAACTATTTCCACCACAACCAGCGCCACGGTCTGGGCTACGGCGTGGTTATGGACCGGTCGGAAGCGCTGATCGAGGCCAACCTCTTCGACTGGTGCCGTCACCACATCGCCGGTACGGGAAGGCCCGGCACGAGCTACGAGGCCCGCTACAACCTGGTCCTGGAAAACGCCAACAGCCACAGCTTCGACATGCACGGCGGCAGGGACCGGGACGACGGAACGGACATCGCCGGCACCGTAATTACCATACATCACAACACGTTTCTGGCGATCGACGTGGAGGCTGTCGTCCTCCCGGGCATTCCCGAGGAGTACTGCGACGGTGAAGGTATGATGCAACGCCATAAGTGGCTATTATGCAGTCACTTACAGGATTTGTGGTCGAGCGGTTGCCTCATTGTGTCCCTCTTCCCGAACGGGAATCCAATCAACCGCATCGGAGATCCTTGGACGCTGGGACCCGTGATCGCCGAGCCTCGGCGACGGCATCCGTTCATCCTAGGTGTCCTGTCCCAAAAATTCCTGACCATTCGACCGGCGATTCATCCCGTCTCGCTACGTTCCCTTCGCTCGCCGACCTTACGCAGGTCGGTGGCGCCTTGCGAGACGGGCGACTCGGCGGTCGAATTTAGGCAACTTATTTCCGGGACAGAAGGTCTAGGGAGAACGAGTCGAGTGCCGTCAGAACGATACGGTGGTGGTCATGGAAATGGTTCGGGCCGCGCCCAGCCATGCCGCGTTCTCGGTGATCGCCGACAGGTAGGGGGTGTCGAGCAGGTTGTTCGCGACAATCGAGAACTCCGTCGACCGGAACAGGTCGCTCAGCGCCTCGCCCCTGGAGCTGACGTAGGCATCCACCGTCCAGTAGGCGTCGGCGTACCAGTCCGCCGTCAGACTGAC
>JAAXHE010000145.1 GCA_012271065.1 Candidatus Latescibacterota bacterium | reverse complement strand
CGACTTTTCGGAGTGGACTCAATGGTTGTATCCCGCCAGATAATAGTGGAGTGCCTGCTCCCGGTTGCCGTGGTCCCTCTCGAACTGGCCGTAAACGTGTGCCACCCTGCCCAGGGACTCGTGGTCGTCCTGCCGGCAGAGCTCAGCCGCCTCGGCCACGAGACGCCTGCCACGGTCGTAATCCGACGCCCCCCTGGTCTTCCATGCCTCGTCCAGCAACTCTGTGATTCTCTGTTCTCTTGACATTGACGCCTCTCTTCCTGTCGACTTCCAGTGTCCTGTCCCAAAAATATCTAACCATTCAGCCGCCGATTCATCCCGTCCCGCGGCGTTGCCTACCCTCGCCGACCTTACGCAGGTCGCCTGCGCTCAGGCGCCTTGCGAGCCCGGCGACTCGACGGCTGAATTCAGGCAACCTATTTCTGAGACAGAACACTACCGCTTCTTCGGCGTATAGAACAGCAAGGTTCCGATCCGTACGTAACCGATTGAGGCATACAACAACGCGCCGTTGTGGGTCGCGGTCAGGACCGCCAATTCTGAACCATGGGACCGGTCGTCGCGAAGCATCCTGCACATCAATGCCCTTCCAATTCCCCGACGCCGGGCAGCCTGCGTCACGAACATGTTCGAACACCACGTTGCCGAGTCCACGACGATGGCTTGAACCCACCCCACAGGCTGTTCGTTCTCGAGCGCCACATATTGCCTCAGCGGAGCGTCGGGAACAAGATGTTCCGGCAGAATCTGTCTGATTCGGGTGGTCCGGTTCAGTCTGTCCGCCATTTCCGCTGTGAGGACACGTTCGATGGGCAGCGGGTCCATCAGACGCGGGATGCGTCGCAGCCGATGCACCATGACGGGTTCCGTCGAATTCAGTCGATAGTTGAGCGCTTTGAAATCCGCGCGCAGGCCGGCGTCCGATTCCCCTTCCGCACAGATCGCGCAGATTCCGTACTGTCCCCGTGTATTCTTCATGGCTACGCGATGGATCTCATCCGCGTCAACGCCATGGGCGATCCACTCCTCCCGGCGGTACGTGCCTCGTTTTCTCTGCGCATCCCTCACCACCCAGATCGCGCCCTCCCGGCTTGCAGGATAAGGGTGTGTAAAGCTCCTCGTGAAGGAATAGCCGCGCGCGAAAACCTCCAGCGCACGCTGCATGAGCGCGTTTTCCGGCATGAATTCAGTCCTCTCGAAACTCGCCACAAATCAGCAGGCGTCGATCTCCGTGAACGCGAAAAAAAAGGCTGGACAGAGCACTGCGCGGCTCATAGCTTTCATTAGCAATGAAGTAGTCTTGCGTTCAACAGGAGAAAAATACCATGATCAAGGGCGTACACACCATGTTTTATTCGTCGGACGCGTCGGGTCTCCGTGCGCTCATCAGGGACAAACTCGGGTTTTCGGCCACGGACGCGGGCGACGGCTGGTTGATCTTCGACGTCCCTGAGGCGGATATGGGCTGTCATCCAACGGAAGACGACGCAGGTCCGAAATCGGGCGATGCGGATATCTCCATTTTCTGTGACGACATCGAATCCACGGTCGCAAAGTTGAAGCACAAAGGCGTGGCTTTTACGCGTGAAATCGAGGACCACGGCTACGGGCTGGTGACGTACTTCGAAGCGCCCGGCGGGTTTGAAATCCAACTCTACCAGCCCCATTATGCGAGATAGACCGTCCGCGTCCTCCCGGGAACGCCGTCCTCACCCGGCCCGGCAAAACGCGCCTCAATTCCGCGCCGGCGATCGCCTGGGTGTCGTCTCCGACTCCCATGGACTCCTGAGGCCGCAGGTCGCAGAGCTCCTTCAGGGCGTCCGGGCGATCATCCACGCCGGGGACGTGGGGAAGATTTCGGTACTGGAGGAATTGGAACGCATCGCGCCGGTGTACGCAGTCCGCGGTAACGTGGACCTGGTTCCGCCCTGTAGCGACCTGCCCGAGAGTCTCGTGCTGACCGTCAGCGGGCAAAGGATTCTCGTGACGCACATCCTCGAAGAAGCCGATCCCGCGGGTTTCGATCTTGTCGTGTGCGGTCATTCTCACATACCGAAAATAAGCACGGTTGGATCGGCATGCTGTCTGAATCCGGGCAGCATCGGGCAACGCCGGTTCCGGCTTCCGGTATCGATGGGGTACATCACGGTTTCTTGCGACGGCGCCCTTGTGCCGGAACTGCGGGCCGTTGAGATTGAGTAGGTATGGGCCGAGTGAACTTTCGATTCGACAAACGGTCGCAGACCCCTCCCCGGCACGGGGAGGGGAGCCGACATCCTGCAGGAGATCCTTCGTCGGCCTGGCGGCACCCTTCGACAGGCTCAGGGACCGAGCTCAATGCAAGCAGGCTCAGGGCAAGTCCTCTGGATGACAGTCCCCGCCATCGTGTGACGGACACGTAACGACAATGGTCACTACAAAACATGTCATTCAGAGCGGGGTCGAATCAGCCATTGTGTGACGGATGCAATTCAAACCAGATGCAGCGCGAGGGTACCTCAAATGACAAGCGAAAACAATAAAACCGACAGTACCCATGCAGACTGGGTGATTTCACGGATGGTCAAGCCTCCCGAGTTGGAGAATACCGGTTATGTTGCAGAGAGCAAGGGCAGGGGCCCGGATGTCTGGGAGATGCTCCGCGCGACGATACGGGGCGACCTGGATGCGATTCAGTGGCTCGCCGAGCGAAATCCTGACCTTGTCCGTTGCGTACACTACTACACTCAACCCATCAAGTTCGCGGTCCGCGAGGGTCACGCCGAAGTCGTCCGTTACTTCTTGAAGAATGGAGCCAGTCCTTTCTACCGGACACGGATATTCCACGATTCGCTGGTCAACCTGGCCGCCGACAGGGAGCACGAGGATATTGTAAAAATCCTGGAAACGGCCATCAGCGAACGAAGCGGTGGGTACAGGCGGGAAACGGAACCCCTCGCGAACGAACTCATCGACGCCGTTCACGCGCGCGATTACGAGACGACGGCACACCTTGTCCGAAACGCCCCAGAGCGGGTCAAATTGAGCAACGCGAACGGAACCACGGCCCTTCACGAGGCGGTTTCGATCGGCGACTTTTACCTGACCCGGCTGCTTCTGGACAACGGCGCCGATATTCAGGCGCAGGCCGGCACGGGCTTCAGCACCGGACAGAAGCCAATCCACGTCGCGCTATACGCCGGATGGCGGGACAGGATTCTCATTCGCAAGAAAGCGGCGCTGGCGGGTTATCTGGTCGCCCGTGGCGCGGACTACAATATCCTCGTAGCCTCCGCGTTCGGCGACACCCGGCGCGTCCGGGAGTACCTGGACGCGGAACCGTCGCTGGCCAATTTCCGCGACACCTGCGACAGGCTGCCGATTTCCATCGCGGCCGGTCGGGGCCATCACGATATCGTGGAACTTCTGCTTGAAAATGGCGCAGATCCGAATGCGCCGGAGCCCGACGCGCCTCGCGGAAAGGCCCTGCTGGAGGCGGCATTCCATGGGCACACCGCCATCGCCGAGTTGCTTCTCGAACACGGCGCCGACCCCAATGGCAACGTGGACTCCACCGGCACAGCATTCCACCATGCCAGAAAGAACCCTGAACTCCACGAACTGATGAAATCGTTCGGCGGCCGGGCGGATATCATCCCCCCGATCAGCGCCGCGGTCAACGCCAACGAACTGGAGCGCGTGGACGAAATACTCACGCAGAACCCCGAAGAGATCGCAAACGCGAAACTGGGCAATCCCGCCCGGCGCGGCAGGCTGGAAATGGTGAAGCTGCTCCTGAAGCACGGCGCGGCCATATCAGGCACGAACCACGGCTCGTTCTTCAGGGTCTACGAAACGGCGAAATTCCTGCTCGATAACGGGGCAAATCCGAATCACAGGAACTGGCAGGGGATCTCTTCCCTCCACAACATCGCGCATGAGGGTGACGTCCGGAGAGCCGGTCTTCTGCTTGACTACGGTGCGGAGATCAATGCGATAGAACCCGAGTACTGTTCGACGCCGCTTGGGCTGGCGTGCCGGTCGGGTCATGCGCCGATGGTGGAGTTTCTCCTCACACGGGGAGCGGACGCCGGCTTGCCGCACGAACACCCATGGGCGAGGCCGCTCGCATGGGCAACAAAGAAAGAACACCCTGAGATCGCCCGGATTCTACGCGACCACGGTACAACGTAGAGGCATCAAGCTGTCCTGCTCTATCGTTCGTAAGGGTGTTTCCTGGCCGGACGCGGAAACCTTCGGGCCGTCAGGCGGACCGTCGAGATTCCCACCACCTGGCGATGGGGACAGGCGCGTAGACGAGGAAAAACATGGCCAGGCCGATGAAGTCCAAAAAGACGAGGTACCATGGCCACGGCAGGAAGAAGAAGGGCGACACCGTGCCCCACGGAGGCGAGGAGAGGTACATGTAATTCGAACCGGAGAGCAGGTTGACAACCGCGGCAATCGCCGCCAGGACGTGGAGCCAGACGAACGCTCTGAAGAGCCCGCCCAGCGTCGGCCGCATCTTCAGGCCCCACGTGGCGTACAGGACCCCCGCAACAATGCCGGAATGTGCGATGAAGTATTGGAAGAACCGGTACTGCGGATAGTCAACCGCCAGGTTGCCGGGTGTTATAACCGCGTTCGCCGACCCCGCGAGGCCCCAGAAGTAGGCAATTTCGAACGCCGTCTGATTGCGAGACATCAGGGCGATCGACGTCGCGAACATCGCGATGCCGCACAGGTGAAGGGGCAGAAAATATCGGAGGAAGACATCGGGGCCGTATCCGGCGATCCGGAAGCCCCAGTGGGACACCTCGTTGCCGAGGAGGAGGACCCCCAGAACAATGCCCAATGTGGCGGCTGACCGTGACGATGCCCGTTTCGCGATCAGCGAGAGCAGCACCGGCAGAACCACTGTCAACGCCATCGCGACCAGATGCGGCGGCCCGAACGTCTGAAATCCGGCGGTCGACATCGATCTATGTAACCGGCCGGACGCGGACCGGCCTCCTCAGGATCATTGTCATACAACGCCCCAACGGCGCACGCTGACGCGGCCGACCGGGTACGCGGCGACGTCGGTCAAACCGCCCATCCCTCGCCCGAAGCCAGATCTCTTCCCACCTGCCAGGTCTTCCTCGATTCGCTGACGGTCATCTCAACGCGGTCGTCTCCCGCCTGAATGCCCACGGGCAATTCCGCCGATGCGTGCGGCGTACGTGTGCCTCGATACGGTGCGACTACGGCGCCGAAAACCGTGGGCGCATGGCTGTCGAGCGCGAACCGGAACGCCTTTCGAGGCGTGCGATAGCCGTATTCCCACGCGAACCAGCCCGTTTCTTCGACCATCGAAGCCGGCGACCCGGCTGCCGCCTGCACCAGCACGTTGGCGTCCTCGAACATCGTGAACGCCCTGTTTCCTCCGCTGTCGATCGTGACGTCGCCAGGCGCAAACTGGAAGTGCAGGTCCAGTTGACCGGGCGGGATGCCGATCGCCTCGTCGAGCAGAACGAAGAAGCGACGGTCAACAAACCAGACCGATCGCCGGTGGATGAGGTCGGGATAGGACCCGTTCTCAACGACCAGCACGTCTGTGTCCGCCCCCTCGGAGACCCACATCAGATCGCGCGCGTCGTCGGCGATATCCCGCCCGTCGAGCGTCAGGGTCTGATGTACCGAAGTCTGCCGGTGCCACGCCCGGGCCTCCTTGTCTCTACCATAGGTATAGAAGCCCGTATCGTTCATCAGCCAACGACCAAAGGCGTACAACTCGAACGTCCCGTTGTCGGGCTGGTCGTGGCTTGAAATCGCGGGCGGAGAGCAGTGCAGCGCCAGGTGAATCTGATCGGGACCCCAGTCGTTTCGCATCACGTAGAAGCCGGCCTCCCGGAACGCGCGGCTCTTCCGGTCCGGCAGGGCTTCGCGATCCAGATTCGCCCTTGCCGAATATTTCGGATCTCCGAACAGTTTCGACGCTGCCATCAACTCACCGTAGAGCGGCCACGTTGACCGGTCATCCGTGGCGACGAGCGGACGGGATCCGTCTCCGAACATCGGCGGCGTCAGATCGGGCGACGCGATCCAGAAGATGTAGTCGTACATCCTCCGCACGCGCTCCAGGAACTCCTGTGACGCCTTGATGTCGAAGACTTCGAGGCGCGAGAGGATTTCCACGGCGTCGCGCAGGACCCCTTGGTGATATCCGAACGACCACTCCCGCTGCACGCCGTCGGTCGTTGTCTGCGCCAGGATGTTTTCCTCCACGCGCGCCAGCCCCAGTTCCATCCAGTCGCGCGCTTCCCTGAACTCGCTGAACGTATAGGCGACGTTGATAAACCCGCGCTGTTCGAACACCGCCTTGTTGTGGATGAGGCCCATGGGAATCAGCGTCGTTTTTGTCTGATGGTCGTACACACTCGCGAGCAGCACGCCCAGAAACTCCGGTGTGAACGCCTCGGACTGGATCAGCCCGCGAAAAGCCGCGCAGATGTTCGTCGCCCGGATGCCCGTCTGCAGGTCCAGCCATGCGAACCCCTTCCATGACTTGTATACGGGATGGGTTCTGGTGTGTTTTTCTAGCGGATGTTTTGATATCCAGTCGGACGCCAGGTCGACGAATGCCCGCGCGTATTTTTCATCGCGCGATGCCGCGTAGGCGTTTACGAGCGGCGCGGCCCAGTAAAAGCGATAGACGACGCATACCCACTCGATATCCCCGGGCGGGTCCCACTCCCAGTCGAAATCGTCGCCATATTGCGCCTCGTCGTACGGCCCCCATTGGATGATACGGCGGCAGATCTTGTCCGCCTCTGTATGATCACCCTCTTCAACCGCCTCCCCCAGCGGAAATTTCGCCCTGTAATAGTCGCGCAGGGCTGTAAGGGCGCCCGTCCTGTCACCGGCGTCGGCGGCCTGTTTTACTTCCTCCAGCCCCGCCGCAGTCAGATCCAGTTTTTCAAGAATGCGATCCGGGTCGAACGACGTCAACGGCATTTCGTGATCGATCTGGTCTGCACCCGCGGGGCGCTCCACGACGTAAGTCATTTGCCTTCCCTCGATGACAGGTTGTCGTACCGGCGAATCCTGATATCCGCGTGTCGGATCCCCTCAGAACGCACCCAAATTACGCTCCATCTGTCGCGTTGGCAACACTATTGTTGCGGATTTTCGAGGAAGGAGTTACATGGATGGACAGGATGAACAGAACGAAAACCAATGGTCGGGGGATTCCGGAAGACGGTCGTCTCAGTCGGCCGTGCTGTTCACGCGTATCCCCCGTCCGTGATCCACTCTCAGACTGGCAACGCCAAGGGCTCTCATCATCCCCGTCAGCAGCAGCCCGTAATCTTCTTCCAGCCGATAGCCCCGACTTTCCTGCACCAATAGACCTGCCTGGATCAATTCACGCAGCGCGTCCGACAAAGCCTGCGAGGACTCGGCGACCTCTGCTTCCAACAACGAGTCAAAACGACGCGGACCGTTCAACAATGCGCAAGCGATGGACCAGCATTCAGGTGAGAGCAGGGTGCGAAGGCTGTCCATCAACGCGGCTGACGGGACGTCTTCTGCAAGGGCATCGCCTGCCGCAAAGCACGCCAGTCCGCTGCGGCTCCAGAAACCGAAGCCCGTGAGTCCATTCTCGGACAGCTTGTACGAGACATTGCGATCCGGATTCCAGGGGCCGTCACCTGAGGAGACGAGATATCCCAACACCTTCATCAGCGCGACGTTTCGTTCCTCCCCGCTCTCGATGTGACTCACCCGCCGCGCCAACGCCGCGCCAAGCGCCTCGATTTCCGGCTCGCTATCGATTCCGAGCAGCGCGTCGGCGGAGACGCCAAGCGTTTTGCAAAGGACCGGGAATGTCCCTATATTGGGCAACGACTCCCCGTTCTCCCACTTGGATACGGCCTGTACGCTGATGCAGACAGCCTGTCCGAGCTGTTCCTGGGTAAGCCCTTTCTGCTTTCGCCGATCCTTTATTCGTCTTCCAACTTCCATTGAGTCAAACATCGTTATGCCTCCTTTTGCGAGTTGACGTAGAACTATGTTCCCCGTGTATTGAATCACGTCCAATTTAGCGCATTGTCACGGTTGTCGGTATCGGTGAATATGAGATCGTATCAACGTCTGGTTGAGGCAACTGAGAGGGAAACGCATTAAGGCATATCGTCGCCCTGTGTGTAAAATTGAAAGTAGTACTTGCAAATTGCACACTCTTCAATTGGTGGGAGTTAACCTGATTCGAACTGGATTCCCACCGGACGACCAATTCTATCCATAATCATCATCTTAGTTGGATGAAATCTGCTTCAAGCCAGGGTACAGAGGCACCGTTGCCTGAAATCGCCGTGCCGTTCGAAATATTCGATTATTACAACAAACGAGAGAGAAAATTTTATATGTCAAATAACTTAAGAATTAATTTGTTATTTACAAATAATATATTATATTTATATATAGTTATTGTGTCATATAGATTGTCAAATAGCTTGTCGATCAGGAGGTCATTTGGACTGGGGAAACTTCCGCTTTGAATTTCGAATCTCGTTGGAAAACCAATTCTCCAATCTGATTCAGATTGAAGCCAACAAAGAAGCAGCCCTCAATCTGGTCCTCCCTTCGGATTGTAAGGAACAACTAGACCAATTGAACCGCGTGCGAGCGGTTCACGGTACTACCGCAGTTGAAGGAAATCCGCTCTCAGAAGCCGAAGTAAGTCGACTGTTGACTACTTCCTCCGACGAAGCCACAACTCAGTCTCGAGAAGAAAAACAAGTGAGAAACGCCGGCTTATCCCAGGACTGGGTTCGGCAACGGTTCACACCAGGCGGCAGGCCGCTCGAGCTTTCTGACATCATGCACATGCACAGGTTGGTCACGCGTGGTTCCGATGAAGACAACAACGTACCAGGCGAGTTGAGGACTCACCCCGTCGTAGTCGGAACGAAAGCACTGGGTGGCGTGCATAGAGGAGCGCCCCCTGCAGATTTGCGACCACTTATGGAAGAATTCGTAAAATTCGTGAACTCGAACAAACTGGCTGCGCAGCATGCAGTCGTCCGTGCGCTACTAGCCCACTTTTTTCTTGTAACGATTCACCCGTTCGGCGACGGAAACGGTAGCGTCTCAAGACTTGTGGAGGCGGGAATTCTGTTTCAGGGTGGATACAATGTTCACGGCTTCTACGGACTCTCGAATTACTTCTATCGCAATGGCAATGAATACATGCTTCTACTTCAACAAGGCAGACGGACACAGCCGTTCGATCTGAACGGTTTCATCTCTTTCGGCATCGAGGGCTTTGCGGCCGAGTTGAAAGGAATCAACAACTTTATCAAGACAAAACTCAATCGCGCAATCTACCGTACGACTTTAACAAGGGCACGGAGTCAGCGGGTAAGCGAGCGACGGCGTGTCATCAATCAGCGGGAATATGACCTGCTGTGTTTCCTTCTGGAAGTGACCGAGCCAGTCGATCCATTTGCGGACGAACCGTCCAAAAGAATCAAGTTCTCGGAACTGGTAAGAGCACCATATGTCGCCGCGGTGTATCGCCACGTAACGACCCGCACCTTCTTTCGTGAACTGGTTCGCCTGGAGAAAACAGGATTCATCAAATTTGAGGATCGGGGCGAAGAGTTAATCATCGAAATAGACTTCGATGCAATCGGCAGATATTGAATTGGAAGGACGTTCTATGGATTCAATTCGTCTGGGCATGGTCGGATCGGGCGGCATGGCGCAAAGCCGCGCGAACGCATTCTCAGAATTGCAGGGCTGCAGGCTGACCGCACTGGCAGCCAGGAACCCGCGCACGGGCGCGGAGCTGGCCCGTCAGCACAATCTGCCCTTGCTGGAAAACTGGAAGGCGCTGATCGACCGGTCCGACGTTGATGGGCTTGTGGTCTGTACCAACAACGACAGCCACGGCCCCATCGCGCGGGCTTCCCTGGCGGCCGGCAAGCCCGTCTTCCTGGAATATCCTGTGGCGCGGCACGTCGACGAGGGGGCCGCCCTGGTCGACCTCGCGCGCTCGACCGGCACGGTGCTGCGCGTGGCCCATCCCGAGGTCGTGTCCGCCGCCCATCGGCAACTCAAGGAGACCGTGGGATCGCTGGGCGGACTTCTGCTGGCGTTGTTCGTGCGGCTGACGCCGGGTAAAGGGGCGCGGCCGGAGGTACTGTTCAACATTCCCACGTCGGGGCCGCCGAGTCTCTTCTTCGTCTATCAGGTCTACCCACTGGTGGACCTCTTCGGACCGGCGTCCTGGGTGGAAGGGTACGCCCACTATGACGGATTGGACAACTCCGGAACATACGAACGCTTCGTCAACCGGGTCGCCGTGGGCTTCACGGACGGAGGGACGGCCGAATGGACCTGGGCGGGCGGGATTTCGATCGGAAACGCCGAACAGGTTCAGCGGTTCGTGCTGGAGGAAGGAACGCTGGTCCAAAAGGACGGGGGCTGGCGGCTCTCGTCCGCCGACGGCAATGAGCTATCGCTGCCGCCCGCGGAACAGGTGACGTCTCTGGAAAGCCTCTTTCTGGAGGAAGCGCGCGGTAGAAGGGGTGATTGGCGATCGGACCTGGATACGGCCCTCGAGGCCGTTCGCATCGGGCTGGGCGCCGAGGAAGCGGCGAACCGCGGCGGCCGTGTAATTCTTGGGGATGGCGGGACTTACGGATGAGCATGCGATTTTGCGAAAAACCGCCTGCTCAGTCCTCGCGCGGCCCGAAGGCGGCCATGTAAAGGCGGGTCCGCTCGTTGAGTACGCCGTAAAACGCGCGCGTTTCCGGATCGGGATCGTCCCGCCAGAACACCGCCGGAATCCCGGAATCGTTGGCCAGCGGGGGCCGATGGCGGTGCCCGTAGTAGATCTGCGCGGTTTTTCGCTGGGCCTGCGTGGGGCGCGTGGTTGCCGTGTGCAGAACCGCAACGTTGAAAAGGGCGCACGTGCCGGCGGGGCCGTGGAGATCGAACACGCCGCCCCGTTCCAGCTGCGCCGCCGGATCTTCCAGGACCGCGTCGTCGACCGACTCGGGCGAGAGGGAAAAGCAGTGCGTTCCCTCGTCCACGTCCGTCAGGTAGACCATCAACTGAATGTAGTCCATACGCAGGGGGTGCTCGGGCCAGTGAGGCCTGTCGCGGTGCCATCCCTGGTGGACGTCGCCCGAATAGGGACCCATGCCGCGCAGGCCGATCTCGCCGAAGCAGACGGGACCGCCCATCAGTTCCTCGATTGCGGGCAGCAATCGCGGGTGGCGGACCAGCCTGTCGAAATCAGGCGTGGTGACCAATGCGTTGTAGTTGGCTTCCTGGTGGTATCCGTACGGATGCCAGAAATATGGATATCGGTGGCGGTCCTCGTCGAACAGTTCCTGGGATTCGCGCACCTCGTCGGGACTCAGGAAAACGCCGAGGTTCACGAAGCCGTTCCGTGCGAAAAATTCGCGATCGGTGTGTTTCATTGTCACAGATCCCGTAGAAATATGGCGGGCGCCATGCAAACCGTGGTTTGAAGGTGCACAATTAATCGGCGCGAAATGCTCAGTTTTCGCGCATCGAAAATATACCCGGCCTGGTTTCGGCTGCCAAGTACCTTCGGCGGTTCCCTCCAGACCGGGCCCGACGATCTGAAGCGTCATGTCAGCGAAGCGGAGACTCGTAATGAACTTGGACAGAAACGCAGTACTCATCGGGCGGAGAATTGAAAAAAACGTGGGGCTCGCAACGGTTCTCCTCGTGGTCGCCCTTTTGTCCTTTCGGGGCCGGGCTGACGCCGACACATTCTCGTTCGCCCTGATCGGAGACGTGCCGTACGCCGATGCCGACAGCATCCGGTTCGCAAGGTTGACCGACATGATCAACACGGACGACGACGTACAATGGGTCAACCACGCGGGCGACATCAAACGTGGCGGACAACCGTGCACGGATGCGGTTCTGGAAGGTCGTCTGGAAAGGTTCAATCGCTTCGATGACCCGTTCATCCTTACGCCGGGCGACAACGAATGGACGGACTGTCATCGCAAGATTGCCGGCCGCTTCGATCCGCTGGAACGCCTGCGGAAATTGCGGACGCTGTTCTATCCCCGTGCCGGGCTGACGCTCGGCAAGCGGACGATGCGGGTTGAATCCCAGGCGTCGCTGCCCGAATACAGCGAGTTTGTCGAGAATGTCCGCTGGGAACGGGCCGGGGTTCACTTCGCGACCGTTCATATCGTGGGGAGCAGGAACGGGTTGGCCGCGTTTCAGCGCCGGGATTCGACCGAGGTTGGCGCGGTCCCGGTGAGGACGGAACGGCACGACGCGGCGGTCGATCGGCGCGCCCTTGCGGGGATCGCATGGCTTCGCCGCGCTTTTTCGGAGGCGTCCGGGTCCGGCAAGGCGCTGTTTCTGACCCTGCACGCGTCGATGGGCCTGGAGCGAAGGCCTGCGCCGGACCCGCCTCACTTCCAGGCGATCCTCGACGTGTTGCGTGAGGAAACGGAACGATTCGGAAGGCCGGTCGTCCTTGCGCATGGAGACTCGCACTATTTCCGGATCGATAAGCCGCTTCGGCGCAAGGGTGGCGGCAGGCGCTTCGCGAATTTCACCCGCGTGGAGACGTTCGGCGCGTCGGACGTACACTGGATCGAGGTCACGGTGGACCCTGCCAGCGAGAACGTATTCAGCTTCGAGCAGAAAATTGTGAAGGAGGACCGGACGCGACGCAAACCTACGGAAAGGACCGGGATGAACATCGAAAAATCCGGCGAATCGGGACGAACGCCGCAAGACGTCATCGAGGCCATGCACCGGCCGTCCTGGTGCATCGAAACACAAGAGGGACGCCTCTACTGGGAACTGATCAGCGCCGCGATCCGGAATGATGCCGGCGCCCTGCGCAAACATCTGAGCACGGATCCGGACTGCGCCAGACTGCAGTTCTGGTACACCCCGCCGATCCACTTCGCGGTTCGGGAGGGCAGTCTGGACGCCACGAGAGTGCTGTGGGAAGCCTATGCGCACGACGAGGTGAGCGATCTGATTGCCATAGCCGAAGACCGCGGACATGCGTCGGTCGCAGATTACCTACGGACCGCCTCCGGGCCCGTTTCGGAGGCGCCGGACCCTCGACTGCACCAGGCGGTAGACGCCGGGGACCACGCGCAGATCCAACGCCTGCTTAAGGGTACGGATGGCATCGAATCACACCGGGACCCCGAAGGCAGGACCGCGCTCCATCTCGCCGTTATCGCGAACGACCGCACGGCGGTAAAGGCGCTCCTCGACAGCGGCATCGAAGTGGATGCCGCCGACCACTCCGGATTCCGCGCAATCCACTACTCGTACTGGACGGACCTGATGTGGCACAGGTCGAAAGCGAGTCCCGATCTGGCGGGACTTCTGCTGGACGCAGGCGTCCGCGACACCCCAACGCTGGCTGCCGCGAGGGGAGACCTGGATGCCGTCAGGGCGTTTGTCGACGCCGACCCGTCGGCCGTGAACGACGGCGAGAATCTTCAGAAACGCCCGCTGTCGGCCGCGGTGGAACGCGGCCACCGTGACATTGTCCGCTTTCTGCTGGATAACGGGGCGGACCCCAGTCTGCCGGAAAGCCGGCTGTGCCCCTACGGGGCATCGCTGATGACCGCGACCGTGCAGGACGACCTCGAAGTCGCCAGATGGCTTCTTGAAGCCGGCGCCGATCCGAACGGACACGTGGACTCCTCCGGGTCCCCCGCGATCCGCGCCCGATCGGACGCCATGCGGGGCCTGCTCTACGGCTACGGCGGGCGCGCATCCGGAGCGTGGGGCTACGTGCAGCGGGGCGAGTTCGAAACGGTGGCCGCGATCCTCCGCTACACCGACGATCCGTTTTCCAACGAGGAGAGCGAGTACCTGACCACGCCCTACACCGCCGCGATCAGCGGCTACGGGCGCATGGAGGACAAAGGAGAATCAACCGATGCCCACGAGGCGATGTTCGAGATGTTCCTGCAGCGCAAACACCCGATGCCCCGTGTGCTGACGGCCTGCAAGACCTATCTCTACCACGTCCCTCGGATGACGCGCCGGCTCCTCGAACACGGCTTGGACCCGAACCTGCCCGACTGGCAGCGGCGAACCCCGCTGCACGACCTCTGCCGCCCCAACCGGGCCGTGTCCGATGCCGCCATGATGGTACGCATGTTCATTGAATTCGGCGCTGACGTCAACGCGATCGATGAGGAGGACCGCTCGACACCCATTGGGATCGCCGCACGCGAGGGTAACGCGGAATTGGTGGTGCTTCTACTGGACAACGGCGCCGATCCCAACGCCGCGGGCGCCGAATGGGCGACGCCCCTCGCCTGGGCAAATCGACGCGGTCATGAGGATATCGCAAAGTTACTGCGAAACCGGGGCGCCCTGTAGCTTCACGCTTCGTCGCCAACGGGAGTGTAGTACAGATGTCACGCGAAGAGAAAGCACATCCCCGATTTCTCGCGCTCCTGCGCGGGGTGAACGTCGGCGGGAAGAATATCGTTCCCAAAGACGCGCTCCGAGGCTGCTTCGAGGACCTGGGATTCTCCAGCGTCCGCACCTATATCCAGAGCGGCAACATCCTGTTTCGGTCGGCCAATTCCGACGTCCCCGCGCTCACGGAAGCAATCGAACATGCCCTATCAGGGTGTTTTTCGTACAAGGCTCGTGCCGTCGTATTATCCCGAAAGTCATTCCGAACCGCGGTTGACGCGGCGCCCGAGGATTGGGGACAAGACGACGAGCGGATGCACCACGCGCTCTTTACGCTGGCCGGAGCCCGACCGGAGGACATCCTTGCCCGGCTCCCATCGCCACGGCTGGAGTGGGAGACCGTTACGCCAGGGCCCGACGTGATCTACTGGTCGGTATCCAGGGCACGACCGACCCGGTCCATGTGGGTGAAGCTGCCGGGATCACCGGAGTATCAGAAGCTCACCGCCCGAAATCACAACACGGTATTCAGACTGAGACAGCTGTTCGAGGAGACATAGCGAATGGCAGGCGACGAGGAACTCATCAGTCGGATACGGACGATCCTGATTGACGAGGACGGATTCTCCGAGAAGAGGATGTTCGGAGGGGTCTGCTTCATGATCGGCGGCAACATGTGCGCAGGCACGTGGAAGGGGTCCCTGATTGTCCGTCTCGACAGGGCACACCACGAACGGACGCTTGCCGAGCCGCACACGCGGCCGTTCGACATTACGGGCCGCGTCATGATGGGATGGGCGATGGTGGAGCCGCCCGCAATCGAATTGAACGAAGACCTTACCGATTGGGTGTGCAGAGCGGTCGATTACGTCCGTTCGCTTCCACCCAAATGACGGAGAGAGGCTTCAACCAAAATTACGGAAGGGTTGATACCCTATTGCATTGGCGAGAAGGAGGTGGGGATGAGGACGTCGGAAATAACCTCGTCGACAATGGGGCCGTTGGCTTCGGTTCGTTCCCGCGCCGCGATCCATTCCGGGTCCGCGCGGAACGCATCCCACGCGGTTTCCATCGCCTCTTCGCTTTCAAATTCACAGAGGTAGATCAGCTCATTGGCATCTTTGCGCGTCCAGAAACCGGAGACTTTGATGCCGTGCCTGTCGAAGAGGCCGAACGTGATGTTTTCAAACCGGCTGAGGATGTCCGGCATCCGGCCTTCGGGGACTCTGTAGATGCGGTGTTCGTAGATCATCGGGACGCTCCCTGGCGTGAAGGATCCTGGATCGATCCTGTATGGAATGGTACTCGCTGTGAGTCGCCATGATAACTAGAAACGAAGCGGATCGAAAGGGGCACCCGACCCGGCCGCTGTGCACAGGCATTCTTGCCACAACAGCACGTCGGCAAGCATGAGAGGAATCCGGAAACGTGAGAACAGACAAGCGCGGCGGCATCTGCTTCCGGGTAGACGACAACAAGCCGATTCGACAGTGGATCCAGTTCGCTGAGGTTTTGGACCGGTACGATTTCAAGTTCTGCGCCGCATTGTGCCCGGGGAGAATGGCCGGAGACGAAGACTATACGAGGCTGGTCAGGTCGTTGCAGAACCGGGGGCACGAAATCATGGACCACACGCCCCTTCACAGCGTGGACAAGCTCCCGCTCCCTCACGGCGCCGACGCCGATACCTGGCGCGCGATGCCGGGGGTCGACCACGTGGATGCAACGCGTGTCTATCTGACCTACGCCCCGATCGACGCAGCATCCCTTCCGGAGTATCGCGGGGATATATCGGGCAACCTGATGACGGGACGGACGCCTCAAGACCTGAATGACGCCAACCAGACGAGATTCATCGCCGTCTACCTACCCCATACAGGCAGCGTGTTTCGGTTCAGACAGATCGAACGTTCGGGCGACGTCGCGTTGGCGTTGCGCAGTTTCTGGGACGAAGACAACGTCGATCTGGGTGAATTGCGGGACGTGGTCTACCACAAGCTGAGCAAAGCCGACGTCCGGATGACGTTGGCCGCACGCAGGCTCCTGGCCGAATCGTCCCTCAATCTGTTTGACGAGATGGGTCTCGAACGTCCCCTGACGTGGATACAGCCGGGCTCTGGAGGGTGTTCCGACTTCTGGCGTGGAGACGTCAAAGCGAGTTTTGGAGACCTGTACGGATACGTGGCCGCGGCAACCTACCCCGACCGGTCATTGAAGTGCTTTAACGAGGATGATCCCAGCGGAGACAAGTGCTTCGGTATGCAGTGGGGCGACTTCAATGACGAGGCGCGGGATCTGGATTGGAACCTGAGACGAATCGCAGACGGGATCGCCGGGCATCGCGTGCTTATCGGCCACAGCCACTTCTGGGAGCACGTCATGCCGGACGGTTGGGAAGGTTATCTTGAACGGGTCGACGGAATCCTGTCCTGGTGCAAGTGCAACAGGGTGCCGGTGAGGACCTACTCGGAGTGGGCGGAGGTCCTCTATCGCACCCCACCGGATGCCGACGTGAATGTGTTTCCCGATCTGAACGTCGATCTGGATGCAGACGGCGTTCCGGACGGGTTCGACATACCGTCGGCAGAAGGGGTTCAAAGCAGCGGCGTGCCCGATGCAAACGGTGTGATGCTGTCGGTACGGAATACCGGGACAGTCTGCAGAGTAGATAGATTGGCTGGTCTGGAAAGAGGCGCGAATACCTTTTCAGTCTGGATATCCGGGCAACCAGGGGATTCCATCGAGGCAACGTTCCGGTTCTTCGAGGTCGAAACGACGGAGACGCTCGCGTTTTCGGTGAAAACCCCGAATGGACGGAACAACGGGCGACGGTTACAGTGCCGGCCGGGGTTTCTCTGGTAAACATTTCCATTGAATGTACGCGTACTGGAGGCAACGCCTTAGAGATTGGCGGAATGGGTCTGACAGCGCGCAATTGAGGACCCGGTTTACGTGCGGTGAGCGGGCTTGGTGCTGGACAGAACACCGGAATCAGCCGGACGAAAATATGGCGAAGATAGAGCCCTTGGAAGAATACCATCTGCCGCAGGTCCTGGATCTCGCAAACGCGCATCTCGGCGCCGTGATCCCCGGGTGGTCCATGACCGCCGGCTACTTCAGAGATCGCCTGAAACGCAATCCCACGGAGTGGGTTACCGATCCGTGGGTTGCAGAGAGAAAGTCCCTCGTCTGCGTCGTCGATGACCGCGTCTGTGCCGCGGCCCATCTCCTGCGCTACGGTGACGACACGCGCTGGACGGAAACCGCGGAAGTCGCCTGGCTGCTTTTCTGGCCGCAGGAGCATCTCGCCGGCAAGATGATTTTGAAGGCGTGCCTGCGCCGGATGAAGGCGTGGAAGGCAACGGACCAGCGAGTCTCGGGGCCCCTGCCCGTACCGCCGTGCGTGGGCGTACCCCACGTCTGGCCGCACATCGGCCGACTGCTTGAACAATGCGGCTATACATGCAATGCTGAAGTAGACGAAAGCATCTACGGCGGCCCCCTGGAGGGTATTCCGTCTCCGGGTGAAGCCCCCGTGGCGGGCGTGTCGATTCATCGCGACCTGGGGAAATTCAGCACGCGATTTGTAGCGCGGCTGGAAGGTCGGGACATCGCATACGTTGAATGTGATTCGGATCTCACCCGGGGCGGGCAGTTGCCGGCATTATCCGGATGGGGGGAACTCTCGGAAGTGGAAACGACCAAAGCGATGCGGAACCGGGGGCTCGGTTCGTGGGTGATGCGCCACGCCGTTGAGTGGCTGCGGCTGGCAGGGTGCAGCCGGGTTGTGTTCAGCGTTGACAGAGACGACGAAAGAGCAAGCGCCGGGCGATTCTACAGGCGGTTCGGCTGGACGCCGCTGGTTCGACAGAACCACTGGACCCGGAGTTCCGAGGCCTGATGCGAATCCGTACCCCTCGCCTGACCGGGCGCGCGAGTCATAACCGGATCTCACCCACATTGCTTCCTCCGAAAGGGACCGATCGATGTCCGAAGCAGCCGATGCCTATGACCTTCTGATCAGGGCCGGACGCGTTTTCTGTGCGGACACCGGCCTGGACGGCCCGGGCGCCGTCGCGGTACGGGGTGACCGCATCGTCGGCTCCGGCCCCGACGTGAAAGGAACCGCGGGTCTGACGCTCGACTACCCCGACGACCTGCTTCTTCCAGGTCTGGTGGACATCCACGCCCATCCGGCAAGGGGCGCTTCCCGGTTTGGCGTCGATCCCGATACACACTTTCTGCCACGCGGGGTCACGACGTGCTTGTCGCAAGGAGACGCCGGCGCGCTAAACTGGCCGGCCTATCGTAAGAAGGTCATCCACGGTTGCCGAACGCGGGTGCGGCTTGCGCTGCATCTTTCGAAAACCGGCGAAGCGCCGCCGGACCACTGTTTCGAGCACCTCGAGAACGCCGACGTCGACCTGTGCGTGGAAACCGTCGCGGAAGCGGGCGAGGACATCTGGGGCATCGCGTTCAATACCGTTCTCGAACCTCGTCTCGCCCACGACCCTCGAGAGATCATCCGCCGCGGCGTCGAAGCGGCCGAACGCAGCGGGCGCCCCATCCTCTACGGACCGCGCTTCAACGTCGACTTTCCGCTCGGTGAACAACTGGCGCTCCTGCGCGCGGGAGACCTGTTCACGTACACGTTCAGCCCCCGCCCGGACAACATCATCGCAGGCGGATGGGTGCGGCGCTCCGTATGGGAGGCCAGAGACCGGGGGGTCCTGTTCGACGGCTGCCACGGGATGCAGTCTTTCAGCTTTCCGCACGCGGAGCAGGCCATCGCCGAGGGTTTCTACCCGGATACGATTTCCACCGACCAATACATCGCTCACGCTGGCGCCGACCCGCCCCACCACCTGCCCAGGACGATGTCCAAGTATGTCGCCTCGGGCATGCCCGAAGCGGAAGTCTTCGCGCGGGCGACGGCCAGGCCCGCCGGGTTACTGGGGCTGAAGGGCGAGGTCGGTACGCTGGCGCCCGGCGCGTGCGCCGATATCGTCGTGGTGCGGTGGAACCCCGATGGGCGTCTGGCCGACGTCCTCGGCGTGGAACGCCCCGGCGGATCCTGGGAACCGCTGGCCACCGTGAAATCCGGTAAACTTGTGGGCCAGGACTGCCCGAATTGATTCGAAATCAGTCACCCGCTAAATTAGCCAGCTTACGGCGTGATGCCCATGACGAACGATCTTGCGATACGTCTCACTTCGACGCCCGAATTTTCTGCAGGCGTCAGATCCGGACACCGTCTTCGTCAACCGGCAGGAGACGATATGCGGGGTCCACAATTTCCGCTTGCCAATCCCTATCGATCGGAGGAGAACCGCTGTGGGTCAGGAAGTGATCATGGTTGTCGGTTTTTTGCTTGGCGCCTATTCTATCGTTGGAAACGACGCGATTCAGACCCTCGGGACGTTTCTCAGTTCCAATGCCAGACGCCCCTGGTGGGTACTCTGGATCTTTGCGTGCAGTATTCTGGTGGTCGTCCTTGTCTACGGGTGGTGGATGCACGACGACGTCTCCTACGGCAGGCTGGAGAAGATCCCCGAACCCGAACAGTGGACCTGGATTTACTGCGTTCCTCCGTTCGTCCTGCTCCTCCTGACACGTTGGGGCATTCCCGTAAGCACCACGTTTCTCACCCTGACGATCTTTGCACCAAAAGCGCTGCCGGCCATGCTGGTCAAATCACTCGCCGGGTATGCAACGGCCTTCATCGCGGCAATTCTGATCTACCGATGGGTCACCGGGACAATCGAATCCCGCTTCCACAAGACAGAGGGACCCACAAGCGGCTGGTGGGTGGTGGCGCAGTGGTGCTCCACAGGTTTTCTATGGAGTCAGTGGCTGATACAGGACCTGGCCAATATCTTCGTGTTCCTTCCGCGCAGTCTGACCGCGGTATGGTTCTTTGTGTCGATGGCGGTTATGCTGGCCCTGCATGCCATTATCTTCTACAACCACGGCGGCGCCATCCAGAAGGTGGTGCTCACCAAGACCAACACCACCGACATACGGTCGGCCACTTTCGTCGACCTGATATACGGCATCGTACTGTTACTTTTCAAAGAGGTCAGCAAGCTGCCGATGAGCACAACCTGGGTCTTCGTCGGCCTCCTGGCCGGACGCGAAATCGCCGTTGCGTGGAATCAGCGGCACCGCAGCCGCAAGGATGTGACGCGGCTGGTTGCGACGGATTTCGCGAAAATCACCGGGGGACTGCTCGTCAGCATCGCCCTTGCCTACCTCCTGCCCGAATTGCAGGCGATGTTCGGCTGACGAACCGCAGTTCAATCCAAACTTGGATACAACCGGGAGCGTGAATCACGACATTGGATCCGACAGAGAACAGGCTCCGGACCGGCAGCGTGAATCAGTCATCCATTTTTATCAAGATAAATCTTGACAGCCGACTTCAAATTGGCATTATTTATGAAAAAAACGGGGTCGTTCTGCTATGGATACGCCACGAGAGAAATTCTCCAGCCAGGTTGCGCCGGAATTGTTGGGCACGTTTCGCAAGATTGCACGTAATGAAGGGCGTCACTTTCAGGCGGTGTTGGAAGAGGCCATGCAGGAATACATCGATAACCGCACCCGGGAGAAGCCGCGCGCTCAGGTCATGGCACACTTTCAGGCCAGCATAGAAAGAAACCGCCGTCTGGGTGAAATGCTGGCCAGATGACGCACGAATTCCCCACCTTGCAGGAAGTCGTCCTCCTGCATGACGTCCTGATCAACACCTTCGGCGGGGTACCCGGAATTCGGGATGAAGGCGCGCTGGCTTCGGCGCTCATGCGGCCGCAGCTTGGGTATTACGACAGTCTCATCGATCAGGCCGCCGCCCTCATGGAGAGCCTCGCCAACAATCATCCCTTTTTGGACGGCAACAAACGGGTGGCCTTCTTCGTCACCGACACCTTCCTGCGTCTGAACGGCCGCTTTATCGACTGCGATGACGACGAGGCATACGCGTTTTTCATGGGGAACCTGGAGGCCGGGTCATTCCGGTTCGCCGAGCTGAAGACCTGGCTTCAGGACAGGGTCGCAGCGCTGCCGGGCGTCCGATAACCATCGAGGACACGGAACGATGTAACGATACGTCTGTTCCATGCGGGAATCGGACGAAGATTGGCAAGGACCAGGGAACGCCCCAGGTTCCGGGTAAACCATCAGGGAGAATCCGGATGCGATACCAAACGACGCGGACCGACGCACAGATCGAGGCCGCCTTCCAGGAGGCCGCCGAACAGTATGCCGCGTTCGGCGTAAACGTGCACGAAGCCGTGGAGAAAGCGGCGAAGATGCCCATCTCGCTTCACTGCTGGCAGGCCGACGACGTGGCGGGGTTCGAGACGAAGGACGAAGCCGTGGAGGGCGGCGGCATCATGGCCACCGGGAACTATCCGGGCCGGGCGCGAAACGGGGATGAACTGCGCACCGACCTGAAGCAGGCGATCGACCTGTTGCCGGGACGGCACCACGTGAACGTCCACGCTTCCTATAGCGACACGGGCGGCAAAGTCGTGGACCGGGACCGCCTGGAACCCGAACACTTCGCCGGCTGGATATCGTGGGCGAGGGAAAACGGCGTCGGACTGGACTTCAACCCCACGTATTTCGCCCATCCGAAGGCAAACGACGGGTACACCCTGGCCCATCCCGACAAGGAAATCCGGAAGTTCTGGGTCCGCCACGGCGTGGCCAGCCGGCGAATCTCGGAGGCCATGGGCGCTGCGTTGGAAGACGAGTGCGTGAACAACCACTGGATACCCGACGGCGCCAAAGACCACCCCGCGGACCGTTACGGGCCCCGCGAACGCCTGGTGGAATCCCTGGACGCGGTCCTGGACCCCGCGCTGGGCATCGGGCCGGCCTGCGTGGACGCCGTCGAGGGCAAGCTCTTCGGCCTGGGCGTGGAAGACTACACGGCGGGCTCCAACGACTTCTACGCGAACTACGCCCTGTCGCGGGGCGTGGTCCTCTGCCTGGACATGGGCCACTTCCACCCGACGGAATCCATCGCGGACAAGATCTCCGCACACCTGCCCTTCCACGACAGGCTGCTCATCCATACCAGCCGGCCCATCCGCTGGGACTCGGACCACGTGGTACTGTTCGGTGACGACGTGCGCAACGTCTTCCTCGAAATTGTCCGGTGCGACGCCCTGGACCGCGTGTACGTGGCCCTTGATTTCTTCGACGCGAGCATCAACCGCATCGGCGCCTACGTGATCGGCGCACGGGCGACGCGGAAGGCCATCCTCTACGCGCTGCTGGATCCCACGCAGCAACTGCAAGTACTGGAGGAGAAGGGCAAACTGGCGCAGAAGCTCGCCCTGATGGAAGACATGAAAACGATGCCCTTTTCCGCCGTATGGGACATGACCTGCCTGAAAACCGGCGTCCCTCCCGGCGCCGCCTGGATACCGGAGATGGAAGCCTACGAGAAAGAAGTCCTGTCAACCCGGACATAAAAAAATGCGGAATGAGGTGGGAAATTCACCCGGTTCCGCGGTTCTCGTTGGCTGTGATGTAGGTTCTTCAATCAATATAATCGAAGTATGCAGGATTTCCGTCCCACTGCAAATAGTGGCCTTGACCGTCCCAGAATCTTCCGAATCCCTCTTTGACCTTTCTAACTCTCCTTACTTCGCGAGAATCGATACAAGATAGATCTGGAACGGTACGAACGTCAGGCACTTCGTGTCCTTGCAGTCGAAAACCGTCCTGGTCGACATTCCTTTTCTTCAAATCCAAGAGTAGTACCCTTTGACGGCTAACGC
>JAAXHE010000232.1 GCA_012271065.1 Candidatus Latescibacterota bacterium | reverse complement strand
TGGCCGGTCATCCTCAACACGCGGTCGGCATCGATCTCGGCGGCGGCAGCATCAAAGGCGCGCTCATTGCCGCCGACGGTCGAATCGAAGCCAAAGACCGCTGTCCGACAGACGTGGAAAGCGGCGAACACGGCGTGGCGGACCGGATCGCGGCGCTATTCGGATCCCTCCGCGATGGACATGGCCTGTCGAACGATGACATCGCGGGCGTCGGTATCGGCGTGCCCGGCGTCACGACGTCTGAGGGCGACGTCATCATCGCCCCGAACCTCCACTGGCGCCACGTCCCTTTCAAGCGGATCCTCGAGAAAAGGATCCGGCTGCCCGTTGAAATCGACAACGACGCCAGCGTCGCCGCGATCGGGGAAGCCCGCCTGGGCGCGGGGCGGGGATGCGAGTCCCTCTTTCTCATCACCCTTGGGACGGGCATTGGCGGAGGACTCGTACTGGGCGGCGGCATTCACCACGGCGCCTCCTTCGCGGCGGGGGAAATCGGGCACATGTGCATGGACCCCGACGGCCCGGTCTGCGGATGCGGAAAGAAAGGATGTCTGGAAGCCTTCACCGCCGGCCCCGCGATGGTCCGCTACGTTCGCGGCCGCCTGCCGGAAGCGGTGTCCACTTCTCTCTCGGACACGGAATCCCTCTCACCGGAAACCATCTGCACGGCCGCGAAAAACGGCGACGGCCTCGCCTGTGAAGCCGTCGCCCGCGTTGCACGTTATCTCGGCATTGCCATTGCCAACATCATTAATGTGATCAGCCCTGACGTAATCGCCATCGGCGGCGGGATCTCCGCGGCCGGACGCGTTCTACTCGACCCCATCGACGCCGCGGCGCGGGAATACACCCTTGAAGGGATGTTCGATCACACCCGGATCCTGCCCGCCGAACTGGGCAACGACGCAGGCGTCCTGGGTGCGTCATGCCTGGTGCTGAAGTAAACAAACGATGTTCAAGTTCCCGATCGGCCGGAACGCACAACCGGACACCGAGGTTACTCCCACGTCAGTTCTTCCAACACTGATTTCAGATAGGCGATGTCCTGCTGCGCGAACCACTCCCGGTCGCCCGCCCTCGGGGCTTCGATGCACAACGGACCGCTGAATCCGGCCCGCATCAGCGCCAGCAGATATTCCCGGTGGTTGATAATCCCGTCGCCCAATCCGACGGCGTTCCGTCCGTCTCCGGCGGGCATCGAGTTTTTCAGATGCACCATGAAGAGCTTCTCCCCCAGCGTGGAAACGGTCTCTTCGATTGATGGACAGGACGGGAAATACACCATGTTCCCATAGTCCAGGTTCGCCCCGACGAACGGCGAACCGATCATATCCAGAAGTTTCATCGTGGGCGAAGGCAGGTCGTGAACATATCCCATGTGGATCTCGAAGGCGAGCCTGAATCCAATCTCCTCGGCAACCGCGCCGAGCTCCCTGAACCCCTCGGCCGCCCATGTGTAATGATGCGCCGACGCGGCGCCGGATCCATGCAGATGATGCGCCGACCCCGCATTGGGGTCCGAACTTCGCAGCGTCCCCGCCATGATATTGCAGACCGTGAGATTCAGCCGTTCGCCAGCGAGTCGATAGAACCGGATCCCCTCCTCAACCTGCGCCCTGCGGATGGCGGCGTCTTCCTGCATCAGTTCCACCCCGGGTCCACCGAACAGCACGTGCTTCAACCCGGAAGCTTCCGCGGCCGAGGCGATCGTATCCAGGTATTGTTCCGGCGTCTCCTCTTCGCCCCTGCGATGACGGCGGAACTCGATCCCGTCGTACCCCCAGCCCACTGCCTTCCGGCACATCTCCGGGATCGTCTGTCCCTGTTCACAGTAATTCACGTGCATTATGATCGGTAACGCCATTCAATTGCCCCTTCCGTTGAATAAACCCGCTCAATTGCGTTTGCCTCGCCCGCAGAACGTGGCTAAAATGCCAACGTACCCCGGGAATGTCAACCGCAACCACCAGCCCATGTGTTCTGTCGCGGAAATAGATTGGCTGAATTCGGCCGCCGAGTCGCCCGGCTCGCAAGGCGCCAGAGCGCAGGCCACCTGGACAAGGTCGGCGAGCGAGGGCACTTCGACAAGCTCAGCACAAGCAACGCAGCGAGACAGGATGAATCAGCGGCCGAATGGTGAGATATTTTCGAGACTGAGCACTGAAGGAGACCTGTCAATGACCAGCTGGTTCTATCTTTTTCTCGCCATCGTTCTTGAGGTGGCAGGGACGACGTGCATGAAACTCTCGGATGGATTCGCCCGTCTATTGCCCTCTATCGGGGTCGCCGTTTTTTATGTTGCCTCCCTGGCAGGCCTTACGATGGCGCTCAAACAGATCCCGGTCAGCATCGCATACGCCGTATGGGCCGGCCTAGGCACGGCCATCATCAGCGTCATCGGTTTCTGGTACTTCAAAGAGCCGGTCACCGCGGTCAAGCTGCTCTCCATCGCGCTGATTGTCGGCGGCGTGACCGGCCTGCATCTGTCCAACTCGACGCACTGATTGTTCGCTCTGGAAACCTGTTTCCGGGGCACAACAGTGTTGGAAATCGAAAAATCAGCAAAATGCGAAAAAATGAGTTGACAATCGATCTGGAAGCAATTAACTTTAATAGTAGTGGTGTAAATGGAAGGACGTTGTTTCTGTCTCCTGTGCAGTCGAAAAAAACGATGCGGCAAGGATCAGAATTTCCGGTCCTTGCCTTTTTTAATTGCCTGCACATTCAGTTCAAGGTAGAAAGGTGGTGAATTAGCAGTGGCTGACGGTCGAGTGAAGTGGTTCAACGACGCCAAGGGCTTTGGTTTCATCGAGCAGGACGGCGGAGAAGACGTGTTCGTGCATTTTTCGGCAATCCAGGCTGAGGGTTTCAAGTCTCTGGCCGAGGGTGATGAGGTCGAATTCGACATCGTCGAGGGTCCCAAGGGGCTCCAGGCGGCGAATGTGACGAAACGATAAGGTAAACGGAGATTTCGTACGTACAGACGGACGCCGACGTGTCGGCGTCCGTTTTTTTGTTGTGTAACGGGCCGCGAAATACCATTTCGCGCTACCAAAAACGCGCCAACCCGGCGCACGTCGCCCTCACCGCGAACTGGCGGTTCGCGTACAAGAAAGACGCCCGATTACCAGGCGTCTCTGTCTACGTCGCGCAAACCAGCAGTTCGCTTTACGACCGGGGTCTCCGTCCTTGCGTCGTTTTCTACTCTATCTTCAGGATCACCTCCTGTATTGCCGGGAGCCAGGTGGCGCGGGCAAGGTTGGAAGCGGACCGGAGCTTCAAGAGGGCAGCCCGCAGGGTCTCTTTCGCTTCACCCGTCTGACGCGCCGCGACCTGCGCCCTGGCAAGGTCCGTAAGGGTCCACGTGGTGATCCCCGCCGCACCCGATCCGGTCGTTTTCACCGTCGCGGTTCCGAGCGTCCTTCGGCAACCGGAGAGGTCGCCCGATTGGGCCTGCGCCCGCGCGATCTCAGCAAGCGCTCTGATCCTCTTGTTCGAATCTCTGATTGACACGGCGGTTTCGGTTGCCGCCGTGAATCGCGCGGCACGGGCCTGGGTGTTTGCGATCTCCACCAAGACGGCGTCCCGCCTCGATACCCGGTCGATCATCCCCGCATGGTGAAGGCTGCGACGGGTCTCGCCCGTCTGCGCCTGGCGCATCGCCACGTGATAGACCAGATTTCTCTTTCCCTCGGTATCCCCGGGGTTTTTCGAAACGGCAATTTCGAGCAGCGTCTCGAGCTGGTCCGCCGCGATATGGTTGACGAGTTTCTGAGCGAGTTCGTCATCACCGGCCGACATGAGGCGTTTCCTGGCCGTATCAATGGTCCGCCTGGCGCCGTCTGCATCCCCGGCCGCGTTCTGTGCCGACGCGATGTTGAATAACCATTTCACCTGTGACGGCGACGCATCCTCGTTGACCGACTGCCGGGCGCGGTCCAGGGTCTTCCGGGCGCCGTTCAGGTCCTCGACCTTCATCTGTGCCCCGGCGATCTGAATCAAAACGTAAGGGTCGACGTCGGCCAGCGAAGCAATCGTCGCGCCGGCGCTGTAGATGTCCATCCCCTGCCCGCCGGCCTTCAGGGCTCTGTCCAGCGTCTTCCGGGCGTCCGCTTCTTCTCCCGCTTCCGTCTGTGCCCAAGCGACCTTTCCGAGCGCGATTGCCCGTCGATATCCGTCGTTGATGGTACCGGCATCCTCAACTGCCAAATCGAAGAATCTCCTCGCGTCTTCGCGCTTGCCCTGCCGCGCCAGCGTCGACGCCACGCCGACCAGCGCATCGATCCGACCCTGAATATCGTCAATTGACCTGGCTGTACTCCGGGCGGAAGCCGTGTATCCAACCGCCGCCTGGGCCAGGGCGACCATGTTCAGACTTCTCGTGCGACGATCGCCCGTTCCATTCGAGCGGGCAGCCGCGACGGCAATCCGGAAACTCTCCAGGGCGGACCCAAGGTCCCCTTTCCTGGCCGATGCGGACGCTACGCCGACCAGCGCATCGGTCCGGCCCTGAACGTCTCCGATCGACAGGGCCGTCTCGCGCGCGGATTCCACGTCCCCGGCTTCAGCCTGCGCGGACGCGACGTTTCGCAACGCGCGCGCACGCGCATATCCGCTCTTAACGGTCCTGGCCGCCGCCACCGCCAGATCGAAGTTTGTCCTGGCATCCCCGGCATTGCCCGCAAGGGCCAGCGCCGCCGCGCCGGCGGCAAACGCACCGGCGCGTATTTCCAGTTCCCAATCGGATCTCGCGTCGAAAGCCCTTGCGGCCTTGAGCGTCAGGCGCGAGACGCAGTGCGCACTTGCCGACCGCCAGCACTTCGCGTTTGCTCTGTCAACGGCATTGCCCGCCGCCGCCGACGAGGGATTACCGATCCCGTTGCCGATTACCAGCCCGACCACAAGGATGCAAGCCGTCGTCTTCATCGTGAATTCTCCGGTGCTACCGGCCGAGACCCAAGGATGGGAAACGTCAAATCTGACGCCCGGCCGCCGGTGCTGTCGACGACGCCCGTTGCGATCCGGCAACCTTCCCTCTGGTCTAATATTGAAAGGGCGACACCTGCGCCTCGGTGACTTCCACACCGAATCCTGGTCCTTCCACGGGCTTCATTCGTCCCCTCCGGGGTGCGGCAACGCCGGGGGGCCGCGCGGCTTCGTCCGGGTCAACGCCCGGTGGGCTGGCGATGTAACATTCTGTCCACGGGATTGCCGGCATCGCGTAACAGGCGTGCTGCCCGTACGGCGTGTTGCCGCCCCCGTGTGGAATGACCGATATACCGGCCGCCTCGGCAATTGCGCAGATCTTGACGACCGCGGTCAGACCGCCCACCCAGTTGATGTCCGGCTGGAATATGTCCAGGAGGTGGCGGCTTGCCGCGTGCTGGAAGGGAACGGTCGTATACCAGTGCTCTCCCGTGGCCAGGGTCGCCCAGGGGAGCCGGCGGCGCAATTCGGTATGGGCGTCGAGATCCTCCGAGCGGAGCATCTCCTCCATCCACTTGAGTTTACTCGGGCGCAGTTCCTCCGCAAGCCGAACGGCGTACTCCACGTCGAACGCCATCCAGCAGTCCAGCATGAGTTCCACGTTGTCGCCCGCGAGGTCTCGCGTGCCGGCCACGAGTTCCACGTTTTTCTTCAGACCTTCCAGCCCGTCCGCCGGGCCGTACGGGCACGGCAGTTTGATGGCCTCGAAGCCCAGTTCCAGGTACCAGTCGGCGTCTCCGCCCGTGGCGTAGCAGAACATCTCGTCGCGCGCCGGCCCGCCCAGAAGTTCGTATACCGGCCTGTCCAGCAGTTTGCCCTTCAGATCCCACAACGCAAGGTCGATGGCGCTCACTGCGTACGCATGCAGGCCGGTCGCTCCGTATGGGGCACCCATCCGCACCATCATATCGTAGCACTTTTCTGTAGCCAGGCAACTCTCGCCCTCGAGACGCGGTCCGAGAAAGTCGTCGATGATGGCCGCCACCGGGCGTCCGTGGCTGGCTGTAGCGAATCCCAGGGTGCCGTCTTCGGCTTCGACGGCGCAGCCGAAGCCGCCCCAATTCGGCAACCAAGACGGACGGAATGCTGCGTACCGCGGATAGCGTGTCATCGGGTTGGCAACGGGGCCCTGAGCGGCCCAAGACGACCGGCGCGCCGTCTTATATTCCACGGAGTCTGGTTTCGGGCGTCCATAGGTTTCGGGAAAGTTTACCTGAACGGCGCGGATGGACTTGATCTTCATGGCGAAATTCCCCCAATTTGCGATTTCACCCCGGAAACCCGCCGGTGTGGTGGCGGCGCCGGGGATATCCGATCACCCCTGCCAATCCGATGGGAGCTCCAGGGTCCAGACTTCGCTGTTCAATGGCCGTGCATGCCCGCCGGCCAGCCAGATTCTGTCCTTGAAGACATAGGCCGAATGCTCGTGGCGATTTGTCCAGCTCACGTCGGATTTGAGCTCCGTCCAGTTCGCACCGTCATTCGAGTACCACACGTCGCCGAAGTCGCCGTCCTTGCGCGACCATCCACCCAGGACCCACATATGGTCCCGGTAGACGACGAGGGAAAACCACATGCGCTTCTTCCAGGGCGCCTCCGCGGTTACCTGCGTCCAGTTCGCGCCGTCTTCCGAGCACCAGACGTCGTTGAGCGGGATGGTCTCGGGCTGCCATGCGCCGCCGCCCATGATCCAGACTTTGTTCCTGAAAACCACTGCCTGGGCGTGCGTCCGTTTCGACCATGCCGCATGCTCGACGTCGCATCTCCAGTTCCTGCCGTCGGCGGTGGACCAGACGTCGTTCTTGAGGTTCGTGTCATCATCCTGATAGAAATTCTCGGTCCCGCCCATGATCCACATTCTGTCCCTGAACACGACGAACGACGGCGATACCCTGGGGCGCCACCCCGGATCATCCGTTTCCAAAACCCACTCGGCGCCGTCGGACGACGACCATACCGTGTTCGTGTTCTCCGCGCCGGGCAGTTTCCGCCCCCCCATCAGCCACATCCGGCCCCTGAACGGCATGGTTGCCGGCAGGTCGCCGTGTTCCCACGGCGCAACCTCAACGGTTCGGGTCCAGTTCACCCCGTCGGACGACTTCCAGACGTCGCGCGGATTGGGCGTCTGCGGGGTGAACCAACCGCCGAATATCCACATATGCCCGTCCCACACCATCTCCCCCTGCGAGTCCCGAGCCTGCCATGCCGCCTTCTCCGTTACGCAAACCCAGTCGGGGCCCTTTACCTCGTTGCTCATATCGGTTTCTCCCGGATAAAGATTCGACGCAGCCGCGATTTTCCGTAAAGCCGGTTGTATTTCGATAATCCCGGCGAAGTGCTTTGCGACGTCATCTGATGAAATCGGGAATCTGATGCGTCACTGTGATGTTGCGCGGTTAACAGAGGTGATGACTCATCGCTTTGGTCCGGATAAGTGAGCATGTGTCCTGTTCCTGGCCTTTTTTCCGGATCAGGTAATGATCCTGCTCCTGGCTTTTGATCCTGTTAATCCTGGTCGTTTTTTGCATTTATCCTGCCTATCCTGTCCATCCATGTAAGTTTGGGGTTTTGAACAAGAGAGGTTAACTCAGCGTCCAGCCCGATGCGTCGACCGCCAGCTTCCTGTGCCCCCTGTAGCGATCGTACACCGCGTGCATTTCATCGATGCTGTCAAAGCAGCCCACGATGTGCGCCGCGCTGAACGTATCGCCGGCTTTTACGGGCAAGCCATGCATTTCAAGGATCATCACGATGATATCTCCCGGCCGCTGGCTGCACCAAGCCTCGTAGACGACGGAGGGATCGAGCGTGAGTCCGCCCAGCCACGGCCCGTCGCCGCCCGTTTCAGGATCCAGCAGGCGGTACGCCCGGATGAAATGCCCGGGCGTTCTGTTCAGGTCGCGGCGATATCCATACTTCCGGTCCGGCGGGAATGGTTCGAAGAATTCGCTCGACGGTATGCGCAGGCCATGGGGTCCGCTCAGATAGCTGAGATAGATTTCGCTGAACGAATCGCCCCTTCTATGCCGGACGCAGCCGGGCGTGTCGTTCCTGAGAAACATTCCCGGGGAGTCGTTCACGCTCTCGATCCTGTCCATCAACATGAAAAAACGCTCGCCTCTTGGAAACACGATCAACTGCGTCCACCAGGACCCCGTATTCCGGCCCGGCGCCGAATACTCGAAACGGTACCGGGTCCTCACGGCGATAAAGTCCTTCCCGCGAGTCACATCCGGCTGCACGGGCTTCATCCTGTGGCAGAGCTGCGGACCCTCGATCATTCGCTTCCGATGGCTGCTTCCGTGCGACAGGATGGCGTATTCCCTGCTCCCGGGGTCCGGCTCGTTCTCATGCCAGCGGTATCGCCCCACACCGTGTCCGTCATCCGCAATCACGCTACCACTGTACGATTCGTCGCTGCCCGCCTCCATCAGCCAGTCGACAACCATCAGGCCGTCGCCCGCCTCCCGGAAGCCGGTCTTCCTGTCGACGAACGATCCCTTTTCGATCCCCGTCATCCATTGCTTCGGGTTTCGCTTCGGAATCGCGGCTTCGAGTTCGGCGGTTTCGATCCTGATCCTGCGGTCGTCTTCGATCACGCTTGCCCAGCCATCGTCTTGCATTAATTCAGTCCTTTTATGTGTAAATTTAACTCAAAGACCGCCCCAAAACTGATGGCGCCTGGAGTCACATAATGACAGGCTTTTTCACCTTTACCACCTAGTAATTTCTTTACATCATATTGTTTTTTTTCTTTTTACGTCCTTTTTCTTATGCGCGTAAGAAAAAGGACCAAAAAGAAGCGCGCCCTTCGGCAGGGGGCCGGTTTTTCCGTGAATCACTTCAGAGGCATAAACGGGCATTCGGTGGCCTGAGAGCGCCTTGGGCGTGCCCATACATCGGTGATGGACGGATTAACACGGTAAAACCCCCCTCGCCACCACCGGACGGTCGTGAGTCTTTAAGGCAAGGACTGCTGCTCGGATTTGGGCGTGTACCGTTTCTTGCCGATTGCTGCTTGCAATCCGATAACCGCACCTGTTACGTACACGATGCCATTCAGGAGTACGACCGGAGCAGAGCGCGCTATTCCGTCCAGCACCGTAGGTCAACGTGGCCTCCGTGGCTGGCAGGCCAGCGTATCCGGTGCGTCCTGTGAGGGTATTCGCGCTATGCATAGGGCAGGCCCCGCGCCCAGCGGCGACAATTCTAAAGGCGGTGAGAAGGTAGAGGGAAGCCGGTAGAAGAAATGCGGGTAGACGGTAGAGGTGAGACGGTAGAAGAAATCCTTGCCCGGTATGCAATTCCTCATTGCCTGCGGCATGAGAAGAAACCTTACACGGCATACGTTCTCTGCCCTCTCCCGTCTCACGTCTTCCCCGTTTTTTAGGAACACGCCGTAGACAGGGAATTTGGGGAAAAGGGGATAATTGGTTTTGTTTTTGATCTTTGCTATCAGCCGTCCAACGTGAGCAAAACCGTCAAAACCTGCGCCTGTTATGCGTTTGTAGGGGCAACCCTCGTGGTTGCCCGCCGTGTCTCTGTTTTTGGCTTTCCCTTTGTGTCCGTTGTGCCTTCGTGTCTCCGTGTGAGGATTCTCCGCCCCCATCCACGTCAGAAGTCTCTGGTGTTCCTGTCGCGTATCCTGTATGGTATACACTTCTGCGAGACGAATACCAGTCTAGTCTCTAACCTCAATCCGAATAAACAGCAAC
>JAAXHE010000042.1 GCA_012271065.1 Candidatus Latescibacterota bacterium | reverse complement strand
AGCGATGGCCGACCGTCAGATGCTTGCATTACACCTGGAAGAGCTGAAACTGAAATTGCCTTATGGAATCTTCGCCGGACAGAAGATACATCAATTCCTCAATCAACTCACGCTTGGCGCAACCTACAGGGCGCGCAACGACTTCGACCGGCTTCCCACGCCCTTCCGCGCAATCGCAACCGATATCCTGTCAGGAGAACAGGTCGTGATCCACAATGGCTCTCTCGGCGCTGCGATCAGGGCCAGTATTTCGGTTCCAGGGGTATTTGCGCCGCTGAGTACGGAACATACCCATCTCGTGGATGGCGGCATCGTCAATAATCTGCCCGTGGACGTCGCATTGGACGCCGGCGCCGATTTTGTCATTGCCGTGGATTGCGCCACGCCCCTGCGTACTCTGAAGGAGGAAATTCAGGATATAATCGACGTCATCGATCAGGCGGTCAGTTTTCGAATCGAAGAAAGAAAAATCGAGAACAGAAAACGCTCCAACGTGTTGATATTGCCCAAACTGGATAACTTCGACGGCGGCGACTTCAACCGTTCGTATACCCTGATTCCAATTGGCGAAACAGCAGCCGAAAAACAAATGGATGCGATACGAAACGCATTGCGGACACTTGGAGTACCAAAGCGCGTCGGCAAACCGAGAACGTCCAGATTGCCCGTTGAGTTCGATGTCAATACATGGGCGGATATACCGCCGGACGTCGTGGTCGACAGGGTTCGGATAGAAGGCGTAAAGCGTTATTCGGAGACCCTGTTCAAGGTGCGGCTGGAGAAATTCGTCAATAAACCAATTTCGTTTCAGGAGCTGGAACGTGAGTGCGGCCGGTTGCACGCGACCGGATTGTTTCAGACCGTCGATTTCCACGTTACCTATCATGAGGGCAAGACCGAATTGGTCTTTCACGTGCTCGAAAACCCCCCGAGCGAGTTGAAAGTGGGGATTCACTACAACAACGACTACCGGGTTTCGGTGCTGGGCGAGATTGCGCATCTAAGTACACTTGGCCGCATATCGGAACTCCATCTTCGCGGTCTGCTGGGTAATTTGAATTTCGCCGAAATGGTCATGATTTTCCGGACCTCCGGGCGTCTCGGCCTGCTCGGGGAGGTCCAGGCATGGGACCAGGACCGTTTGTATTTTCGAAATCGGCAGCGAGAGGGCGGATATGAGGAAAGGCGTTTTCGCTCCAGACTTGGATTACAGAGGTTGTTTCACAGCTGGGGTGGTTTCCAGGCAGGATACCAGTTGGAACATGCCCGAGTCCGCTATGCCGCCCGTTCGATAGGCGACGCATCCGAATTCCTGCCCGGATTATGGTTATCGGCGGGGATTGACACGCGAGACGACTCGATGGTGCCAACGAAGGGCGTGTACTTTCAGACCCGCGCAAAGTGGATCCACCGGACGTTTTCCCACAAGCAGATTCAAACCCAACTCGCGTTCTTCGTCAGTCCACGGTCGCGATGGAGCGTGGGCCTGTCGTCCCACGGAGGCTACGTTACAAAGGCTGCACCGGTATTTGAATTCTTCCCGTTGGGCGGTGCGGGGCATTTCAGCAGCGCGGCGTTGCCGGTCGTCGGACTCAAACGGGATGAATTGAGGGTTCCCAGGTTCGCATCGGTAGGCCTGTCCGTGTGGAGACATGTCAAATTTTGGGAATCCCTCCCGCGCAGTGGCATCGGAATTTTCTATCAGGGCGGATTATATGATATGTGCTCAAATTCGGAGGAGGATTTCACCCCCATCCACGGTTTCGGAGTCGGGGGCTACGTCAACACGACGCTAATGGGGCCCGTTCGCATTGATATTGTGAGCACACAGGAAAAGGATATCAAGATCAATGCGGCAATCGGATTCGGGTTTTGACGTGCAGGGCAACTTCTGATCGAAGCGCATTGAGGTGTTGCAGAATCGTATCTTTCCGGAAAGCCTCAGGTTGCCCGAACCCCCCTGAATCGCAGAGGACAACAATGGTACCTTCCACGCGGAATCCCCTTTTTCTCCTGCTCGTGCTGGCCTTTTCCGTTCCGGCAGCATCCGAATCCGGGAAGGACTCACCGGCTCCAGGGCGAAGGATTCACCGGTCCGTTCCTCCGCGGGGCGCCACAACACACGTGGTCGTTCCAGGAGAAAGGTTCCAGGCCGGCCGTCTCAAACGCTGGTTCTACGGCGACAATTACCGGGACCTCTGGAATACCCCTGTCGAGGTCGCGGTTCTTGACCTGGACAGCGTGGGGGGCGGCCTGACGCCGCTTCGCACCGGCGGCGCCGGGCAATCCATCTCGCTTCACTTTACAGGAAAAGACGGCCGCCGGTATACAGTACGCTCCTTGGATAAAGATCCCTCCAGAAAGATTTGGGACGAACTCAAGGATACGATCGCGGACGACGTACTCCAGGACCTGATCAGCGCGCTTCTGCCGACAGGAGCGCTTGTGGTGGATCCACTGATGGAAGCCGCAGGTATCCTCCATGCGAAACATATGCTCGTCGTCATTCCGGATGATCCCGGACTGAAGGAGCATCGCGGACCATTTGCCGGCCTTATAGGAATGCTTCAGGAGCACCCGTCCGAAGGGGTGAACGATACGCCCGGCTTCGCGGGCTCCCGGAAGATAAGCGGCACGGAAAAGCTCTGGAAACGCCTGGAAAAAAGCCCCTGCAACCGCGTCGATGCCCGTGCCTATCTGAAAGCGAGACTGATGGATTTTCTCATCAACGACAAAGATCGCCATTACGGTCAGTGGAGATGGGCTCGATTTCCCGACGGCGACTGTTATACCTGGCTTCCTATACCGGAGGACCGCGACCAGGCCTTTATCGGCTTCGGGGGACTTGCAATGGCAGTGGCGAGAATCGGGCTCCCCCGGCAGATCGGATTCGACGGCGCCTATCCGAATCTCGTGGGCTTATCGACGACGGGCTGGGAGCTGGATCGCGAGTTCCTGTCCGAACTCCAGAAGGTGGCCTGGGATTCGGTAGTGGCCGTGTTTTGCGCGAGTCTTCCCGACCAGGTCATTGAGGATGCCGTCAGAAAACTGCCGCCGCCATATTACAGGATGGTTGGTGAGACGCTTGCTGGCGTCCTCAAGTTGCGCCGCGACAGATTGCCGGAATTTGCAGCCAGATATTATGAACTCATCAGCCGGCAGGCCGAAATCCAGGCGACCGACAAGGATGAGTGGGTCGAGTGTGAACACCTGCCGAACGGTGATTTCGCCGTACGAATCGGCATGACGGACGCGGCTGCCGGAGCAAGGAGAGCGCCCTATTTCCAGAGGACCTTCCATCCGGAAGAAACCGGGGAAGTCCGAATATACCTCCGGGGAGGAGATGACCGATCGGAAATATCAGGTGCAAACGGGCGGATTGGCGTTCGCATTGATGGGGGGGGCGGGGATGACACGTTCACGAACTTATCCGGGGCCGGGGCATCGAAGATCGGATTTTACGATTCTCGTGGAAAAAACCGGTTCTCCACGGGCAAGGGCGCCAGGATCGACGAGCGGCCCTACAAGCGTCCCTCCGCGCGGATCCTCCTTGCACGGTATGCGCTCGATTGGGGCAAGCAGGCCATAACCCTACCGATTTTTTCGATGAATCCAGACTTGAATGTGTACGTTGGAGCATTGCATCAACGGAAGTATTTCGGCTATCGGAAATTTCCTTTTGCATCACAACATTTGTTTATCGTCGGCCTTGCGAGACAGCACGACATCAATCGTACCAAGGTCTCTGTCTCCTATATTGGGAAGTTTCGCCAGCCAGTGAGGGACCTTGACGTCAGACTCCACTTCAATTATTCCGGAATTCAGTTGCTGCGATTCAACGGGTTCGGAAACGAAACCGAGATTCCGCGTCGGTCTTCATTCTACAAAGTCGAGCAGAAATACCTCGAAATCGCCCCGGCCTTCGAGTTTCGATCCGCCGTGCGGGAGGATGAGATTTCCGGCGTCGGTCCGGGTTCCCTTCGGTCGAAAGTAGCGATTGAATTCGGGCCGGTCCTTAAATATTCAAACACCCCGCTCGGTTCCAACAAGGGTAGATTTATCGCGTCGCTCGATCGGCCACCGTATGGGACAGGTTCTTTCGGTCAGGTCGGTGCAATGGGAGAAATCAGTTACGATACACGTGATAATCCCGGTTATCCCACCTGGGGCAGTTGGGTCAGGGCGAGCGGCGCCGTCTATCCCGGAGTCTGGAACGTGAAATCGGTGTTTGCCAGCGTAGAAGGTGAAGCCAGTACTTATTTGACTGCTCGTATTCCGACCAGCCCCACCCTCGCCCTCCGATGTGGCGCCAAGAGAGTCTGGGGACCCTTCCCGTTCTTTGAAAGCGCATTTCTGGGCGGCCCCGGTGTTGTCGGAAGTGGTATTTCAGCCGGTAATTTACGGGGATTCCGGAAGAACCGGTTCGCTGGAGAAGCGTCGCTGTATGGGAATTCCGAATTGCGGGTAGTACTGAGAAAGACCCGGCCTTTGGTTCCGGGAGAGCTGGGTTTGTTCGGTACAGCGGATGCCGGTCGGGTAATGTTTGATGGAGATCCCCGGAATACCAACAAATGGCACACCAGCATCGGCGGTGGAATCTGGATGTCTTTTCTCAAGCGACGGCAGACGTTGAGCGTGGCAGTCGTAGAGGGCGACGATCTGACGGGAGTCTACGTGCGTGCGGGATTCATGTTCTAGCAGTCCGTTGATAGAGTCGCTCTGCAGGCGAGGCCAAGCCATTGTGGCCGAAGACAAGGCGCGCAACCGAGTCGAATCGTGCGATTCGGCGAGGGCGCGCAACGCAGTATTTCGACCGCAAGGGCCAGCCGTAGCCCGGATGGGCTTTTTCAACGGGCTGTAAGGGGACACCGCGGCCGATGCACCCCCGTTC
>JAAXHE010000110.1 GCA_012271065.1 Candidatus Latescibacterota bacterium | reverse complement strand
ATTTATTTCGGATTAAGGCTAACTTCGTTTCCAAATACCTCCGCAAACGCTACAAAGTCCTCGAAATCGACTTCCCCATTCTTGTCTAGGTCAAACCGAGCATCAAACAATGCATCACCCTGGGTAGAGCCAAACTTACTGGCGAACAGTACAAAGTCCGTGTAATCAACCTTCCCATCCTTGTTGAAATCACTTGCCCAAGCGGGTTGTGTGGAAAGGATAACCGCCGTTAATAGTATCGTTAGATGAGTCATAATCCCTCCTTTTTTAGAATATTGGATAGCATTTACCACTTTTCTAATATAGGGATTGAGGAAGGGTTGTCTACACCAAATAAAGAACAAAAAGCCCATACTTACGATACACAGGAAAGTAAACACAACTATCAAGCTACTGAGCAACCCCAATAGATAAAGTAGGGCATTTCGGCGCCGACACAATAAGATCAGCCCCACGAGTACACAGCAACCAATCATAATACCTTCGATCACCCATGCTCTCCGATATACTCTGTCCAAAAAATACCGGCCGTCATTCAATAGCTCAAACCGAAAATCCAGCACCTGTGAAGCAACGGGTGCATCTGTGTGGTGACACGGCCACCGCGATTGAAAGACGGGAAACGATTGCGGCGGCCGGTGCTCATGGTTATATTAGCACGCTTGTCTGTCCACTACGGGAGAACGTCGAGCGTCTTCATACCGCGACGCGTTATGACGCGGCTTCGGGAATGGTTGTCAGACCGGCTGACGCCCGCGCTCCAGCGGGAGGATCCAACTCCGGAGCCTGAAAAAAGGAGACATACGGATATGAGTCGGACACTCAAAGACCTGATGAACGAGAGCTTCACGGAGCACGCGGATCGGACCGCCGTGCGCGTTCTGAGGCAGTCCGATCAGCAGGGTGAACGGGGCTTGCGCTACGTTCCGATGACCTACGCGCAGCTCCGCGAACAGCGGGACCGGCTGGCCTCCGGACTGGCTCGCGCCGGTTACGCAAAGGGCGACCGCGTGGGGATACTGACGGACGGCGGCCTCGAGTCCGTGCTGATTTTCCTGGCGGCGGATATGCTGGGGTTGTCTTCCGTGCCGCTTTGCAACAAGCTTCCGGACGATATTCTCAAGTACAAGATTGAGCATTCGGGCCTCGAGGTGCTGTTTCTGGACAGCAGGAGCCGCGAGCAGGTGGATCGGATACTGCCGGATCTGGCCAAGTCCCCGAAACTGATTCTGACGGAAGGCCAGTCCGATGATATACGGTCGTTCTTCGCACTGGTGCAGGACGGGGGGGAGGCGCCTCCGCCCGACGTGGAAATCTATCCGGACGACGAGTCGAAGGTGGTCTACACATCGGGTTCGTCGGGATTGCCCAAGGGCGTGGTGCAGACCCATCGCAACCTGGTGGACAACGTCAGGTCGGTATGGGAAGGGATATCCAGTCGCGAACAGCCCGTTCTGTTCAAGTCAGCGCCGGACTACCATACCATGGGCATCCTGAACATCTATTATCCCCTCCTGAAGGGATGGACGCTGGATCTCGCGCGTTCGCCGGACCGGGTGCTGGTGGACATTCGCTATTCCGAGCCGCACGGATTCCTGACCGTGCCCCTGATCCTGGACAAGGTATATGGAAACGTGAGGAAGGAAATTGACGCGGGAGGCGTAAAGGGCCGGCTGGTGGAGCGCGCGGTACGGGCAAAGCGGAACATCTCCAGGGGCACGTCTACGTTCGGGGACCGCGCCGTGTATGGCCTGATAGGGAAGAAGGTGGTCGCGGCGATAAAGGAAAAGCTATCCCAGCGCGTGGGCGGACGGCTGGAACTTCTGATCGTGGGTTCGGCCAAGGCGGACCCCGAGGCGCTGGATTTCTTCCAGGACGTTTTGGATATTAATTCGCTCGAAGGGTACGGCACCACAGAGTGCTGTCCCCTGATCGCGGTCAATACGCTGGACGCGCAGAAGACCGGTACCGTGGGACGGCCGCTGCAGGAGGTGAAGCTGGTGACCGAAGAGGGTGAGGAGATCGGGTCCGGCGATCCCGCCACGCACACGTACCGGGACACCAACGGAGAAGAGGGAGAACTGTGGGTGCATGGGTCGCACGTGATGCGCAAATATCTCAACGATCCCGATCGTACCGCGGAGACGCTGGTGAAGGACGAAGCCGGCAAGACGTGGTATCGGACCGGGGATCTCTTCAGCATGGACGGTGACGGGTACCTGACTTTTCGGGGACGCCTGGGTCGGCAGTTCAAACTCAGCAACGGTGAGTTCGTGAATCCCGAAATGCTCGAACGACTGTACGCACGCGTATCGCTAGTGGAACACGTGATTATCTACGGCGATCAGAGCGGGTCCTTTCCCATGCCGGTTGTCACGGTAAACGTCGAGGAGGCGAGAACGTTATCCGACATCCAGGACCTGCCGGACGACGATGACGCCGTGCGCAGGCATTCGGGCGTGGCGGATCGACTGCGGGAACTCCTGCTGAACGAGGCGACGGCAGCCGGCCTGCCCGGACACGAACGTCCCCAGAGGGTGCTGGTGCTGCCCGACGCGCTCAGCGAGGAGGCGGGTACGCTGACGCGAGGTCTGAAGAAGGTGGTACCCGGGGCGATTCTGGAACAGTACCGTGACAGCGTTGAAGCGGCGTATTCCAATTAACGTCAACCCGGTTCAGACGTTTCGTTTTTGTGGGGTTTACGCATGCCGGTCTTTTCCGCCGACGAACTGCTTCGAACAGGTCGGGAGATCTACGAGCGCGCCGGCGCCACGTCCGAAGAAGCGGAGACGGTCACGGGGCAGCTGGTGGAATCCAGCCTTTCCGGCCACGACTCGCACGGCATACAGCGCCTCCCGCAGTACGTTGCAGGGATGGCATCCGGACAGATCGTTCCGGGCGCGGTGGTCGAGGTGGAAAGGGAAACGCCCGCGACGGCCGTGTTGAACGGAAACTGGGGGTTCGGACACGTAACCGCGGTTGCCGCGATGAACGTCGCGATTCGGAAAGCCCGCGAGGCCTCGGTGGGTCTGGTCACGGTCCACAGGTGCAACCACGTCGGCCGGTTGGGCGCCTTTACGCCGCTCGCCGCGGAAGCCGACATGATCGGCATGCTCGCGAACAACGGACACGGGGCCGATCTGGCGATGCCCCCGTCGGGCGGGATCGGGAGAATACTCCCCGCGAACTGCCTGGCGGTCGCGTGTCCGTCCGCCGGCGAATATCCGATCGCACTGGACTTCACAACCGCGGTGGCTGCCGGAGGCAAGGTTCGCGTGACGCTGGCGAAGGGCGAACGGATGCCGGACGGATGGATGATCGACCACGAGGGCTATCCGACGAACGATCCGCGGGTGTACATGACGGAGCCGAAGGGCGCATTGTTGCCGTTCGGCGGGCCCGTGGCGCACAAGGGATACGGGCTGGCCTTCATGATCGACATTCTCTCGGGCGCGCTGTCGCCTGCCGGCTGTTCCCGTGAAAACTCCAAAGAGACCGGCAACGCGCTCTTTGTTCAGGCCATCAATATAGAGGCGTTTCAACCGCTCGAGGCGTTCAAGGCGGAGGTAGAGCGGTTCGTCGACTACGTGAAGTCGGCCGAGCCGGCGCCCGGGTCGGACGAGGTGCTGGTGCCCGGAGAGCGTTCATGGCGCACCAGGAAGGAGCGGTCGAAGTCCGGCATTCCCGTACCTGACGCCACCTGGGAGCAGATTGTGGAGACCGGGCGGAAGGTGGGCCTCGAACTGTAGTGTGTCACGGACATCTATTGTTTACCGCAGGAGGGTGGAGGAAATGTCAGACGAAATTCGAGCCAGAGCCGAGGGCGCCCGGGCTGCGGCATTGCAATTGAGCAATGCATCCGGGAAGGAACGCAACACGGCGCTGGAGGCAATCGCGAAGGGCCTGGAAGCCAATGCGGGCGCCATTCTGGAGGCCAACCGGCGGGATCTTGAGGCGGCTGACGCGCTGCTTGCCGAAGGCAGGCTGACGGGCGCGCTGGTGGGGCGGCTGAAGACGGATGAGGTCAAGCTGCGCAATGAAATCATCCCGGGTGTGCGCAGCGTGAAAGCGCAGGCGGATCCCATCGGCCGGACGCTGGCGGCCACGGAGATGGACCACGGGTTGAACGTGTACAAATTATCGGTACCCATCGGCGTCCTGGGGATCGTGTTCGAATCGCGGCCGGACGCACTCGTGCAGATCGCCACGCTCTGCCTGAAGTCCGGCAACGCGGTGCTGCTCAAGGGCGGCAGCGAGGCGTTTCATACCAACCGCGCTCTGGCGAACGTCCTCATTGCCTCGACACGCGGCCTGCCCGGCATTCCGGACGGCTGGATGCATCTGATGGAGGCGCGTGAGGAGGTGCAGGCCATGCTGGACCTGCACGACCTGATCGATCTCATCATCCCCCGGGGCGGCAACGAACTCGTCCAGCACATAATGCAGAATACACGGATCCCGGTGATGGGGCACGCCGACGGCGTCTGCCACGTGTACGTGCACGCGGCGGCGGACCTCGACAAGGCGAAGCGGGTCTGTCTGGATGCCAAGACCCAGAATCCCTCGGGCTGCAACGCGGCTGAAACGCTGCTTGTTGACAGAGATATCGCCGGGGAATTCCTGCCGGAGATGGTCGGGATCTACCAGCGGAACGGCGTCGATGTGCGGGGCGACGATCTGACGCGAACGCTGGCGGGAGATGATCTGCCACGGGCGACGGAAGAGGACTGGGCAACGGAATATCTCGATATGGTGATTTCGGTCAGGGTGGTGAACGGCGTTCACGAAGCGGTCGATCATATCAACCGCTACAGCAGCAACCACACCGATGCGATCGTCACGGAAGACCGGGCGGCGGCGTCCCGGTTCCTGCGCGAGGTGGATTCCGCGTCCACGCTGCACAACGCGTCGACCCGTTTTGCCGACGGGTTCCGCTACGGTCTGGGCGCCGAGGTGGGCATCAGCACCAACAGGCTGCACAGCCGGGGTCCCGTAGGGCTCGAGGGTCTGGTGATTTACAAATACATCATCGAGGGGAACGGGCAGATTGCCGGAGATTATCTCGGCGAAGACGCAAAGGCGTTCACACATCGCCCCCTCGCCGAGACGTGGACTCCCCAAAGCTGAGGTCCTTCCAATGAAACACGCGCTGCGGTTTCCTATTCTGTTCTCTCTCATCCTGTTCGGCGCATGTGCCGCGCCTCAGAAGGCCGCTCCGCCGCAGGCTGTTGCGCCGCCTCCCCCGGCGAGACTGCCGGTGGATCCGAATGTGACGCTTGGCACGCTTCCGAACGGCATCCGGTATATCATCCGGGAGAACCGGCGGCCGGAGAACCGCGCCGAGTTGCGGCTGGTGGTTAACGCGGGTTCGATTCTGGAAGACGAGGACCAGCAGGGCCTGGCTCACTTCGTGGAGCATATGGCGTTCAACGGCACCCGGAATTTCCCGAAACTGGACCTGGTGAATTACCTGGAATCGATCGGCATGCGTTTCGGTCCGGACCTGAATGCGTACACGAGCTTCGACGAGACCGTCTACATGCTGCAGGTGCCCACGGACAGCGCGCTGATTGTGACTCAGGGGTTCCAGATTCTGGAAGACTGGGCGTCGGGCATGCTGTTTGAAGCGGAGGAGATCGACAAGGAACGAGGCGTGGTGATCGAAGAATGGCGCCTGGGCCGGGGCGCGGGCGCACGGCTGCGGGACAAGCAGTTCCCGATCCTGCTCAAGGGCTCCCGGTACGCGGAGCGGCTGCCCATCGGGAAGAAGGCCGTGCTGGACACCTTCAGACACGAGGCGGCGAAGCGGTTCTATCGGGACTGGTACCGCCCGGACCTGATGTCCGTCATTGCAGTGGGCGATTTCGAAACGAAGTGGATCGAGGGGCTGATTCAGACGCATTTCGGTCGGATCCCCCCGGCGAGCCAACCCAGAAAGCGGACGCTGTATCCGCTGCCGGGGCACGAGGAGACCCTGTTCGCCATCGCCACCGATCCGGAGGCGACCAGAACGAACGTTTCCATCTATTACAAGCAGCCCGTGCGTGAACAGGACTCGGCCGCGGCCTATCGCCAGAACATCGTCGAGTCCCTGTACAACAGGATGCTGAACGCGCGGCTGCGTGAACTGACGAAAAAGCCCGACGCGCCTTTTCTGTTCGCGTACTCCAGCCAGGGGCGATTCATCCGGACAAGCGAGTTTTACCTGCAGGGCGCCGTCGTCCGAGAAGGTGGGATTCCGCGGGGGCTGGAGGCCGTACTCACGGAAGCCAGAAGGGTGCGCCTGCACGGGTTTACGCAGTCGGAACTCGACCGCGAGAAAACCGAGGCGATCCGGGGGATGGAGCGTGCTTACGCGGAGCGGGACAAAGCCCGTTCCCGCGGATATGCGTCCGAGTATATCCGGCATTTTCTGACGGGCGAACCGATTCCAGGGATCGAGTATGAATTCAAGCTCTATCAGGAAATGGTCCCGGGAATCCGGCTGGCCGAGGTGAACCGCCTCGCCGGCGAGTGGATTACCCGGCATAACCGCGTGGTTCTGGTCGACGGTCCGGAGAAACAGGGCGTGACGATGCCCACCGAAGAGGAACTGACGGGGGTCATCGCCCGCGTCGACGAGATGGAGATCGAGCCCTACGAAGACGCGGCCTCGGCCCGGCCGCTCGTCGAGGCGGCGCCAACGCCCGGCGAAATCGTCACGGAGAAGAAGATAGCCGAACTGGACGTGACCGAATGGACGCTGTCGAACGGGGTGCGGGTCGTACTGAAGCCGACGGATTTCAAGAACGACGAGGTGCTGTTCTCGGCGTTCAGCCCCGGCGGACACGGGCTGGTTTCAGACAGGGACTATCTTGCGGCCGCGACCGCGTCGGCCGTCGTTCAGGAGGGGGGCCTGGGGACCTTCAACGCGATCGGCTTGGAGAAGAAACTGGCCGGAAAGGTGGTGAGCGTATCCCCGTGGATCGGAGAACTGAGGGAGGGCGTTCGCGGCAGCGCTTCCCTGAAGGACCTGGAGACGATGTTCCAGTTGATTTACCTGAGGTTTACGGCGCCCCGGAAGGATTCGGAGGCGTATCAGGCCTACGTGCAGCGCATCCGCGGATCGCTGGAAAACCGCAGCGCCAGCCCGGGGGCGGCATTCGGCGATACGATTCAGGTAACGATGGCGCAGTACCATCACCGTGCGCGGGTCTGGTCGGAAGCGCTTCTGGATGAGATGAACCTGGAACGTTCGTTCGAAATTTACAAGGACCGGTTCGCCGATGCGAGCGATTTCACGTTCTTCTTCGTCGGAAATATCGATCCTGACGGCATCCGTCCCCTGGTGAAGACTTACCTGGGCGGTCTGCCTGCAACGCGGCGAAACGAGGCGTGGCGCGACGTGGGTATCCGGCCTCCCCGGGGCGTCATCGAGAAAACCGTCCATAAGGGGCTCGAACCGAAGAGCAGCAACCGGATCGTCTTCACCGGGCCATTCGAATGGAGCCGGAAAAACAGGTACAACCTGGGGTCCGCAATCGACGTCCTCCGGATCCGGCTTCGCGAGGTCCTGAGAGAGGAGATGGGCGGGACCTACGGCGTGGGGGTGGGCGTGTCAACCTCCCGTTATCCTGAACAGCGGTACCGTATCCGGATCAGCTTCGGGTGCGCGCCCGACAGCGTCGAACAGCTGACGCGGGCGGTTTTCGCCCAGATCGACAGTCTCAAGCAGTTCGGCGCATCGGAAGCGAATATCGAGAAGGTCCAGGAGGCGGACCGCCGCGCGCGGGAAGCGGCGCTGAAGGAGAACGGGTTCTGGCGGAGGAGGCTTTCGTCCAGCTACTGGCTGGGACAGGACCCCGCCAACATCCTTAAGTACGACGATCTGGTGGACGCTCTGACGTCTGACATTGTCCGGGACGCCGCGCGGAAGCATTTCAACATGGAGAACTATGCGCGTTTCGTGCTCTACCCGGAAAAGCCTGAGGACGGAACTCAAGACGGGGACGGAAGCCCTCCGGATAAATCCGACGGATCCTGACGGCCTTCGGGACCTCTCCCCCGGCCCCTTAAAAGCGGGGAGACGCAAGACGGAAGAGGGGAGAGATTACCTGCCTTGCAAGGTTTATTCTCGTGCCGAAGGCAAGGAGGAATAACATACCGGGCAAGGCCTTCTTCTAACGTCTCACGTCTACCGTCTCCCCGCATTCAGGCTTTTTGTGGTAGATTAAACGGCTGTCTTTTTTCGAATTGAGGATAAGTACAGCGAAGTCCCGGCGTGTTCAGATGCCGGGATTCATCTTTGATGTCAGACCGGGATTCATGATTGAAAGGTAATCGATGGCGCATTTCGAACGGGCGTCCGACGTCAGGACCGGCGTGGTCGGATACGGCGCGGCTTTCGATATGGGCCGGAGGCATCTGACCGATACGCGGAAAGCGGGCATGACGCCCTGCGCGGTCGCCGAGAAGGATCCGGAGCGTCTGGACGCGGTGGGACAGGATTTCCCCGGTATCGAATTGTACCCCTCCGTCGATGAGATGCTACGAGAGTCGGACGTGAACCTGGTGGTGCTGATTACGCCGCACAACACCCACGCGGAACTGGCCCTGCAGTGCCTCCGCGGGGGGCGTCACGTCATCAGTGAAAAGCCCTTCGCCATTACGACAGAAGAATGCGACGCCATGATTCGCGAAGCCGCGTCGCGGGACCTGCTGGTCACCGCGTACCACAACCGGCACTGGGACGGCTGCGTCCTGGAAGCGCTGAAGCATCTTCACGAGGAGAGGGCGATCGGCGAGGTCTACCGCGTCGACGCCCGGATCGGCGGATACGGTCACCCCGGAGACTGGTGGCGGAGCAGCCGGTCGATATCCGGGGGTGTCATGTACGACTGGGGGGTACACCTGCTGGAGTACGGGCTCCAGATCATACGCTCGGACGTCGTCGAGGTCTCCGGGTTTGCCAAGACGGGATTCTGGGCCGGCGAAACGCCGTGGAAGGACGATACGAACGAAGACGTGGCGTGCGCGGTGGTCAGGTTCGAAAACGGCGCATGGCTGAGCCTGACGGTCTCCTCACTCGAGAGCAATCCCAGACAGGGGCAACTGGAGATCTCGGGAACCGGAGGCACATATATCTTCGACGGACGCACCTACAAGATGATCCGCCAACTCGGAGATGAGAAGGTGGTGACGAAGGGCGCCAATATGCCCAGCTGCTGGGATGCGTTCTACGACAATATCGCCCGGCACCTGACTGAAGATGAAACCCTGGTGATTACGCCCGAATGGGCGAGGAGGCCGATCCACATCCTGGACCTAGCCGCGAAGAGCGCGAAGCGGGGACAGGCGATGAAGGCCCGGTACCAATAGAGGACCCGTGATGAAGAAGGATACCCGGAACTCGTTCTGCACCGTCCCATCGGTGCACCCGCCCCCCGACGTGACCCGCATGCAGGGATATGCCTCGCGACTGAGCGCGTCGCCGGACGACAACATTGCGTTTCGGATGACCACCATTGCGCACACTTACGACGTGGCGTTCAGGCGCGTGGGCAAGACGGCTGAAGAAATCGGCGAGTTGAAGGGGATGCACGGAAGGATGCAACCCTGTCCGGAGAGAGCGTGGGAGAACGGCTGTGACTGGGAGTCCGACTTTTTCTGGATTGTTCCGGAAGAAACCCGCTCCTGGATCTATACGGCGGAATTCACGGATGGAAACGGCGTGAGGTTTCACGTTCCGTTCGTGGTCAAGCCCTATTTTCACCGAAAGGGTGACGTGGCGGTGCTTGCCTCCACCAATACCTGGAACGCATACAACGGATGGGGGGGCAAATCGGCCTACAGCGAGCCACTGCCCGTGACGCTGAGCCTGGATCGTCCCATGCCTTCCGCAACGCCCGAGGGTCAGGGCCGAAGCCATCTGCTGCGCGCAGAAATGTGGATCCTGGACTGGATGGAGGCGTGCGGTTACGCGGTGGACGTCTATTCGGACCTCGATCTGCATCGGGGATGGGACTGGCTTGCCGATTACAGGGTTCTGGTGATCAATACGCACAGCGAGTACTGGTCCGGACCCATGCGGGACCATCTCGATGCCTGGCTGGATGCGGGCGGCTGCCTGCTCTATCTCTCCGGCAACGGGGTCTACTGGAAGGTGACCTGGGATTCGACCTGCCGCGTCATGGAAGTACGCAAGGACGGCAAGCCGCATTTTCAGAACGGCGAAGAGGGCGGGCTGTGGCGAAACCTGGGCAGGCCGGAACACGGTGCGCTGGGTGTGGGCTATGTGCGACCCGGATACATGACGTTTGCGCCATATAAGGTCGACGCGGCCTCGCACTGGGTATTCGAGGGTCTGGGACTCGAGACCGGCGATCTGATCGGCGAAAAAGGCATCTACGGCGGCGCGGCAAGCGGCTGGGAGGTGGACCAGGTGCGGGAAGACTGGTCTCCCAAGAATGTCACCGTGCTGGCGCGGGGAATCAATCCGCTGGATTTCATGGGTCCGGGAGAGACCGCGGTCTACCCGGACGAAGAGTACGAATGGGATGGATCGGGAGGCGCCCACATGACCTATTACGACCATCCCGGCGGGGGCGGCGTTTTCTCGGTGGGGTCGATCGCCTTTGGAGGCAGCCTGGTCGTCGACCCGATTCTGCAGAGGACAGTGAGAAACGTGCTCGACCGGTTTCTACGTCGATAGGAGACGGGACAATGGAGGACGCAGACATGACGGCGCGATACGATCTTCACCTGCACACGTACTGGAGCTACGATGCGCTGGCCCGGCCGGAGAGCCATTTCAAACGCGCCCGGGAGCTCGGGGTCGTGTGTTTCACCATTACGGACCACCACGTTCTGGATTCGCTGCCGGAGGTGCTGGAGATTGCTTCGGGCTATCCGGACATACGGGTCGTACCCTCGGCTGAACTGACCATGACCACGTCGATCGGATCGGTCGACCTGCTGTGCTATGGCTTTCCCGCGGAACTGCCCGCGTCGATGGTACGGGTACTCGAGGCGTATCACGACTGGCAGCGGGAATACGGCTCGGCGATATCGGCCGGTCTGCAGGGGATCGGACTGGATTTCTCCGATGCCGACCGGCTCGAACTGTTGAAGTCGTACCGACCGTCGAAGACGATCGAGTTGCAGGGAAACACACACGTCAAGGGGGGTGTCATCCAGCGGTACTGCGTGGAGCGGGGGTACATCGACCGCACCGAAGACTATGCGGACCTGATGGCGCGAGCGGGCGCGGCGACCCGGTTTCCGCCGTATCCACACGTGAAGGATGCGATGCCGGCCGTCAAGGAAGCGGGCGCGCTGGTGGCGATCGCGCACCCGTTCGGCTATTTCAGGGAAGACGACGTGGAACGGATGGATGCGTTGCGTGTGGAATGTTCGCTGGACGGGATCGAGTGCGCCCACCCGAGCGTGCCGCCGGAGTTTACGGCGAAATACCGGGAATATTGCGAACGCCACGGAATGTTCTCCACCGGCGGGTCCGATTCTCATACCGATGAGGACGTGGAGACGGGTTTCGCCGGGCACGGAGGCCCCGATGAATGGCTGGACGAGTTTCTGAATCGTCTGGATTGAGGGCGAGAATTATCCTCCCGTTGGCAAATCATCCGATGATGCGCTATTCCAGGAACGAGGGCATCCTGCCCTCGAATGCGCCTGTTGTATCGCGCGACCGTTTGATCGTTTAACCTCAATCCGAAAAAAACAGCAACGC
>JAAXHE010000092.1 GCA_012271065.1 Candidatus Latescibacterota bacterium | reverse complement strand
GAGCGACTTTATCAACGGACTGCTAAACGGTTTCCATCTCATCAAACTCCCCAACTTCAGAAGGAGACACACGATTCCCCTTATCAGCTCCGGTGTCGCGGGACCTCTCGGCGCCATCCACCTGCCCAGGTTGTGGTTGAAGCTGACGCTTTCCGCAAAGGGACAGCTGGCGGAAGACTATCCTGAATGCGGCGCCGGTTACGACCAGATGGTGCTCGACGGATTGAAAGTCGATCGGGATGCTGCGGTTGACTACGTAAAAAGCAACCTGCCGACGTATATCGATTTCGAAAACTGGGTGGTGAGTCGGCGCGGCGGCAGCATACCGCAGGACGAGATCGACGCTTCCAACGCGGCCATTCTGGGATATCACCACGACGACGAAACGCGCGGCTCGATTCTGTCGGCGGCCGGAGTGGACGACGACGGGTCGATTCTGGACGCGGTGAATCTGAACAATCTCGACGATTGGACGGAGTTCCACAATAGCCTGTAGGTTGTTCCGAATGGAGCGTTCGACCGCTGGCCGCGCTGGAACGAGCGCCGGCAGTTGAACGCTCTTTCTTTGTATGCCGGAGGGCAACATGGAGACTTCAGATTTCAGAATCGGCGTGGTGGGCGTGGGGCGCATGGGCGCGAATATAGCAAGGCATCTGAAGGACGACGGATTCATCGTGACTTCAGTATACGATGTCCGATCGGATGCCGCGGCCGAATTGGCGGGTGAACTCGGGTGTGACGCATCCGACTCGCTGGCGTGCGTGACTGCAGCTGCGGATCAGATTATCACGGTCGTCACCGACGACGAAGCGATGCGTACGGTATTTTCAACCGAAGGCGACAGTCTGCTTTGCGACGCGGCCGGAAGGGTCTTCATCAATTGCGCTACAATCGCCCCGCAGGTACACGTCGACGTCCAGACGCTGGCGGAGGCGGCGGGCGCGAGAAGCCTGGAAGGGTGTATGGCAAGCAGCATCACACAGGCCCGGGAAGGCACGCTCTATCTCATGTGCGGAGGCAGGAAGGAAGTGTTCGACGACGTGCGCCCGATTCTGGACTCGATGAGCACGGATTTGAAGTACATCGGCCAGGCCGGACAGGCGGCGCAGGTCAAGGCGCTCGTCAATATGGTGATGAATATAAATACGGCAGGCCTGGCGGAGGGACTCGGGCTTGGGGCGGCCCTGGGCCTCGATCTGGAGATGTTGCAACAGGTGTTCTCGCAGACGGGCGCCAACTCCCGCGTTCTCGAAACAGACGGAGAGGACATGGTGGCGCGGGACCACGAGTGTTACTTTTCTTCTGCGCACGCCGCCAAAGATTCAGGTATCGCCCTGGGCCTGGCCCATGATGCCGGTTTGAATCTGCCGCTTGCCGATGCCACGAAAAAGCAGTACGACCGTATGATCGAAATCGGCAAGGGCGAATTGGACAAGTCCGGGGTCGCCGAATTGACGTTTCCCGGGAGAGGATAGAGGCGCCTCGCCCGCGTCCCGTCGTACGGAATGATATGGAGGCCGAACATCCGGCGCCCGGTTTCCGGAGGCGGTCGAGTTCAACCGCCGGCGGGCTTCGGCTTAAAGCCGGTCAGTGAAGCAAAATGAAGATCACCGACATCAAAGTCTACAATCTGAGTTACCCCCTGAAGGAGCCTTTTGCGAATTCCATTGTCTGGAATACCGCGAGGACGGCGGGTGTGGTGGAGGTCATTACCGACGCGGGCGTGACGGGTTGGGGCGAAGGGGTCTCCGGTCTGAACGAATCGGCGTTGCGGGCGAGGCTCGTGGGCCGGGATCCGTTTGACGTCGAAGTTATCTGGAACGACCTGTATCTGCGGGGCGGCGTGGGCTTTTCGGAGCTGAGCGCCGTGGATATCGCACTGTGGGATATCGTGGGCAGGACGCTCGAGATGCCCGTCTACAGGCTCCTGGGCGGCGCGTTCCGGGACAGGATTCCCGCGTACGCCAGCGGGTTGTTCCTGCAGCGTCAGGCCGATATGACCCGGACGTTGGCGGAAGAGGCGGCGTCGTACGTGGATATGGGGTTCCGGGCGGTGAAGATGAAAATCGGATTCGGCGTGGACTACGACGTCAGGAACACGGCCGCGGTGCGAGGGGCGATCGGCGATTCGACCCTGCTTGCGGTGGATGCCAACTGCGGCTATGATACCGGTACGGCGATCCACGTCGGTCGTCGCCTGCTGGAAAACGATCTGCTGTGGTTCGAGGAGCCGATCTCAACCGACGACGTTGCAGGCTACCGCGAGATCCGTCAGGCGTTGGGCGTGCGCGTTGCCGGCGGCGAGGCGCTCCAGGGAAGATGGGCGTTCCGCAACCTGATCCAGGATCGCGGGCTGGATATCGTGCAACCGGACATCAGCGACGCCGGCGGATTCACCGAGTGCCGGAGAGTTGCCGCGCTCGCAAGCGCCAACCACGTGCGGGTGCTGCCTCACATGTGGGGAACCAGCATTCGCCTGGCCGCTACGATTCACTGGCAGGCAACCCTCCCCGACTCGCCCGAAACGCTGAATCCGTTTCCTTCGTTATTTGAATTCGACATGACCGAGAACCGGCTCCGCACCGAACTCGCCAGAGAGCCGATCAAGGCAGTGGACGGGGACGTGCCGGTGTTACAGTCTCCGGGGCTTGGAATCGAGATCGACCGGGAGGTGCTGGAAGAACACGCCGTATCGGGATACACATAGCCGCCGGGGGGTCTTCGCCCCTGACGGCAGTGAGTTTTTACAGTCAAGGAGGGTCGTTTGGCAAAGGTCACGAGGAAGTCCGATCTGGCGGTTCACGGCGGACGGCCGGTACACAGCAAGCCATGGCGTTCGGGAGCGTTTCACTTCAGGGAGGAACTGGCCGCGCTGGAGAAGCTGCTCGATGGACCGGCGCTGCCGCTGGCTCGTGGCAAGGCCGTCATGGCGTATCGCGAGGGTCTGCAGAAGCTCTACGGGTTGCCATATGCCGTGCCGACGAGTTCCGGGAGCGCGGCCATTCACGTGGCTTTGGCCGCAGCGGGTATCGGCGCGGGAGACGAGGTCGTCTTGAGCCCCCTGACCGACTACGGCAGTATCATGGGGATCTTCCAGCTGAACGCGATTCCCGTCTTTGCCGACGTGCAGCCGGACGGTCTTCTGATGGACGCGGGGGCGATGGAAGCCGCAATCACGCCGTCCACCCGGGCGATTATGCCGATACACAACGGGGGATACGCGGTGGATATGCCCGCGGTCATGAGGGTCGCCCGCAGGCTTCGATTGACCGTGATCGAAGATTGTGCGCAGGCGCATCTCGCGTCCATCAAGGGCAGGTATCTCGGCACATTCGGGCAACTTGGCGCGTGGAGTACAAACGAAAGCAAACACATGAAGTCGGGCGAAGGCGGGTTTGTTCTGACCCGTAGCCGCAGGTTGGCTGAAAAGGCCGATTTGTTTTCCGACAAATGCTATCCGAGGTTCCCTGGTGCGCCGGCAACGCCCGCCTTCCCGGCTTTGAACGTGCGGCTGAGCGACGTCAACGCCGCCCTGGCATCGGTGCAACTCAAGCGGGTGCCGGGGTGGATCGCCAGGCGCCAGGCGTTCGGCGAGACGTTCGATCGGGGGATATCCGGTTTGCCGGGCGTAAAGCCCCATCCGCAGCCGCCGGGGACGAAGCCCAGCTACTGGTGGGCGCTGTTTTCGGTAGATCCGGAGGTGCTCGGGGTGAATGCGGCGGCGTTCTGCCGGATGGTCGCGGCGGAAGGCATACCGGCATTCCCCAAACCACAGCAGTACGTGGTCGAATGGCAGGTTTTCAGGAGGCTGCACAGGGATCCGGCGGCGTTCAACAGCTACAGGCCCGGCCGTCTCGAGAAGGGTGCGTATCCGCTCGAGGCGTGTCCGAACGCCAGGACCTGCGGAGAACGCGTCGGCGCCGTCCGGTTGACACAGCACAATACCGTGGGCGAGGCGAACGCGGCTGTCCGTGCGGTGCGGAAGGTCACGGAGGCGTTGCTGGGGCAAAGGGTATGACGGTGGAGACACCGGCTGCTCATGGATGAACGCTATCCGCGTCGCCGCCGTGTACCGCCATTTTCTGGAGGGTCGGAATGGATGTTCTGGATGTGCTGAAAGCGCGGAGGACGATTTTCAAATTCAATTCAAGGCCCGTTTCCGGCGAGATGCTGAAACGCATTTTCGAGTTCGGCGTGTGGGCGCCGAATCACCACGTCACGGAGCCGTGGCGGTTTGTCGTTCTGGGGGAGCGCACGAAAGAGACGCTGGGCCGGCGATATGCGGACATCCAGGAAGGCAAGGCGTCAGACCGTGCCGACGGCGAAAGCCGAAGGAAGCTGTGGCAGGCGGGTTACGACAAGTTCATGTCCAAACCCACAATCGTCGCCGTATCCTGCGTCCAGGAAGGAGATGAGCAGCAGCAGCGGGAGGACTACGCGGCGGTCTGCTGCGCCATGCAGAATGTGCAGCTCGCGGCGTGGGAGCTGGGCGTTGGAATGCAATGGAGTACCGGTCCCATTACCATGCAAGCGGAAACCTACGAGTTGCTCGGCGTGGATCAGGACCGGGAGTATATCATCGGATTCTTCTATACAGGGTATCCGAGCGAGATCCCGAAACCCAGACGCAAGCCGCTGGAAGACGCAATGCGCTGGACGGCGTGAAGGTGAGTCAACCTGCGCCGGCCGTGCGGGCCTGCACACCGGCAAGGTCTTCGACGACGGTCAACAGTCCGGAGTGATCCAGTTCGCCCCGGTCCCTGGCCATCGCCAGATTGAACAGTTCGTGAACGATGCTCGTAACCGGCAGCGGCACATTATAGTCGCTGCCGGTTTTCATAATGATGTTGAGGTCCTTGTAGTGAAGCCTGATGCGGAAGCCAGGGTCGAAATCGCCGTTGACCATGCGTTCGCCCCGGTTTTCGAGGACGCCGCACCGGGCGAGGCCCCCGCTCAGCACACGCACGATGTTGGCCGGGTCGACGCCCGCCCTGGCGCCGAGTGTCAACGCTTCGGACACCCCGGCGATGGTTACGGCAACCAGGACCTGGTTGCAGGCCTTAACGGTCTGTCCTGCGCCGAGGGGTCCGCACAGCACGATATTCTGCCCCATCGCCGCGAAAATGGGTTTTACCGAGTTGAATACATCCTCGTCGCCGCCCACCATGATGGAAAGGGTGGCATTCCGCGCGCCGACATCGCCTCCGCTTACCGGCGCATCCAGGCAGCGAACACCTTTTTGTGCCATCGCCCGGCCCACGTCCTGGGTCACGGTGGGCGCAATCGTACTCATATCGATGTAGATGTCGTTCCGGCTCACGCCTTCAATGATACCGCCGGGTCCGAGAGCGACTTCCTCCACGTCCGGCGAGTCGGGCAACATGGTGATGACAACCGTGCTCTGTTCGGCGACTTCCCTGGGTGAACGGGCTTCCCCGGCGCCGGCGTCGACCAGTTCGGCCACGGGTTTCCGGCTTCGATTGTGCACGACCACGTCGTAACCGGCCGCGAGCAGGTGTTTGGACATGGGATTTCCCATAATCCCGAGTCCGATGAATCCGATACTGGGTCTTGACATTGAAGCGGCTCCTTTCAATTTACCAGGATTCGTATGTTTTCCTGGACGTTCAATCGTATATGTGCAAGTTGATAAAGGC
>JAAXHE010000310.1 GCA_012271065.1 Candidatus Latescibacterota bacterium | reverse complement strand
CCACTCCCAGACATTGCCCACCATATCCTTAACGCCATAGACGTTGGGCTCCCCCCGGGCCACTTCCTCCGCCCCGGCGTACCAGGCCTGGCCGGTCCGGGCCCGGGTAGGATCGTAGCGCTTGCCGTAGGAATAGATGTTTCCCGCATCACCCAGACATGCCGCAACCCATTCCTCCGACGTAGGCAGTCTCCTGCCGAGAGAGCCGCAGTATTCCTGCGCCTGTTCGTGCGTTATTCCGGTGGCCGGCATTCGAAGACCGTTGGAGAATTCATCCGGGTTGTAAGTCGGGTCGAACGCAAGATACGCCGCGACGCTGACTTCGTGCGGATCGATGTAAAAAGTCTTGAAAGCGGAGGTCTCGATTTTAACCATGCCTTCGACCTTGCTGGCAAAAGCCGCCGCTCTTCGCGCCGCCTCCGCCGCCCGAGCCTGTTCTTCGGCAAGTTCGGCCTCCCGGGCCGTCTTTGCCTTTGCATCGACTTTGGCCTTCCGGGCTGCCTCCGCGGCTTTGACCGCGGCCTTGCGCCGGGCGGCTTCCCTGCGGACCCGCGCCTGAATTCTGCGTCGCGCCTCCGCCTCCGCCCTGGCCAGGCGAGCCCGGTCCGCCTCCGTCAGCGAGCGGGCGCATCGAAAGCCATAGTTCAGCGATTTCAGATCGATTTTCGCCCGCCTCGCGGAACCGCACCGCGTCAATCTGGGACCATCGGTCCAGGATCCGCCGTACACCTTTTGCATTCGGTCTTCGCCGCCGCCGTCATCAACCCACTCCCACACGTTTCCGGACATGTCGTACAGCCCTGCCCTGTTTTTTTCGTAGTTCATCACTGCCTTGGGGCCGTCGGTCCAGTTTCTTCGGCCGACCCGCGCGTGGTTTGGGTCGTAGTTGTTACCATAAGCGTAGGCGGTCCCCTCCAGTCCGCCGCACGCACCGACCCATTCTTCGGACGTTGGCAACCGCTTGCCCTGGGCTTCGCAGTACGCTTTCGCCTGTGTGAATGTGATCGCGGTGGCAGGCATCCTGGCATCATCGAAATAGGTGTACGCCGGATGATAGTCCGGGTCGAACGCCTTCATCTGTTCCACTGTCACTTCATGCCTGCTCATGTAGTAACGTTCCTGGCCGGTCTGTACCAGAACCATTTCATCCCCGGGGGGCTGGGCAGGAACCGCCGCCGGAGTGTATGCGACCAGAACCGCGATCCATAATCGTCGCACCTCAAAATTCCCCGAGCAATTCCTGGCGTTCTTCACCCTCGCCCAGAACCAGGCTGATATCCCACTCGTATTGGCCGTTGGCCGGCACGACCCCGCACGCTTTCAGTCCCCACGCGGTATCCAGGCGGTCGACCTGCGACGTGGAGGGCTCAAGCGCCGCGTGGTGGAGGTTGTTCCATCCTCCCTCGTTTATCCATAAGCCCAGATGGGGGAGCTTTTTGGCTGGAAACAGAAAACCGATAAACTCCCCGTTCGGGTAGACCAGCGCGCAGCGGCCCTGATCCAGACGAGTGGAGAAAATCTTCTCGGCTTCCTTCGTACGGCTGGACCGGATCGAAGATCGGTTATAGGCCTTGTCGAGTGTAACGTCCGTCACTTTGGGCCAGGCGTGTCGTGTCATTGGCGGCCCGAGGCGGTCTTCCGTACTCATGTAGGAGACCACGTCCGTTCCGGAAGGCATCAGGATGCGCGCACGGGTTTCCACCTTAAACAGCGGGTGGAACGCATACACGAACGGCATTTCGAACGGACTTTCATTCCGAACCGTGTAAGAAAACCGGATATACGGCTTTTCTCCGCGCGCCAACGTTTCAAAGCGGAGGTCCCGCTGAAACACATATGGAAGCCGCACGCCTTTCACCCACATCTGCAGGCGTCCCTGTTTGACGTCGTACTGCCACGGCAGGGTCCAGACCTCTCCATGGTCCGGAACCGGCACCCCTTCCCAGGGAAAGGCGGGATACGGACAGTCCTCGACCGTGGGAAAACACTCGTCCGCGCCGTCGCGCTCGTAATTCTCAAACCTGTCCGCGTAGGTTCGCATCCGGTGAGGAATATTGGTACGCGAAAGAAACTCGCGCCCGGTTGCCTTATTTACCAGGGAGATTATCTTGCCGCCCAATTCGGGTGCGATAACGATCGAGAAATTATCGGTGTCCAGCTTGATTCCCGGTATTTCCGGCGCCAGTTCCAACTCTTCCAGTTTGAATTTATCCATGTATCCGCATCCTGTTTTTCGGAGTAAGCCTCGCCCGCAGAGCGACTCTATCAACGGACTGCTACGGACGTCGGTCGGGAATTCTCTGTTGAACGATGCGGCCGATTTTCGTTACACCCAGCAGATCGAAATATTCCCGATCGTCGTTTCCGGGTCGGAAGGATACGTATTCGAGCATCCGCGCAAGTACGCTGTTCTGTTTGGCAACTTCCTCCGGGATGGGAATATTGAGACGCCCCATCACGTTTTTCAATCGCACCCTTCCCTTACGTATCCACCCGCCGTCGAATGTAATGTCGAGGGATCCCTGCGCCGTACGTATCACCGGGATCGAATGTTCGGCCAGTTTCAAATCCCGCAGCGAGGTCTGGTAAACCGCGATCTTGTAGGCGTTGGGGCTTCCATGGTCGTCGTAACCGTCCGGATAAAGCGGTTCCTCGCCCACGATCTCTCCGAGATTGGCATATAGTTCCTCGGTCCCCAGCGCGGCGGCCTCAAGACTGTAGAGCGATGTGCGGCTCTCGACGTGGAAGAATTCCGCCCGTACATTCAGATGCATACCCTCGAACGGAGACGACCAGCTGAAGCCGTCGAAATCGCCGATCGTGTGGTTACGCTTTATATAGTAATGCGCGGCGCACACCACATCCACGTCGGCTGACCGGTCGATCACCTCTCCCAGACGCAATCCTTTCCAGTTGCCCAGATGTCTGACCACGTATCCCCTGGCCTGCAGCGCCGTACGGATGGCTTCGTATAAGCGGAGTTCGTACCTGCGCGGCATCCGAAACGGGTCTCCCTGCAACTGGCGCGAGAATCCCAGTACAACGCGACCCGCGTATTGGAGTCCGAGATCGGGGTTCCGGTCCGACGCCAAAACCATGAGCCCGATCCGTTTCGGGCGATATCTCGCAAACGCCTCCCCTGCAGAATTCGTCCCTTCGGCGAACGACTCATTTTTTACGCTCCCACCTTCGCATGGAGTCGTGCCGACCCACAACAACCCGCACAAAAGCAGTACGCGCACTAACGTGTCCCGTTTCAGCTGTCGCATTTCAAACCATCCAGCAATTCGAGGGTCGCGGATTTGATCATACGTTCACAGGCCGACGTAATCATCAACGTCCCGTAATATCGGAATGCGTGGTCAACTTCGTACCCCCCTTCAGGAAACGCCATCGCCGTTGGCACATATCCGATGCAACCGTTGCTGTACGCCAGAGTGAACGTCTTTCTGAATGGCGACGCCTGATCCATCCGCAGTTGATAATCCACGAACATTTCGCCAGGATACGCCACCAGCGCGGCCTCTCCAATTCTCATCGCCTGAATCTCGAACGCCTCAGGCCGCGGCCGGCGGTTTCGAGCCGTACGCAGGTAATCTTCCGCCCATCCGATCTGTCCACGGTACTGGCAGATCAGATAGTCCGTTGCTTCGGGGTCCTGTTCTGCCTCCCTCACCCGCGCTTTCTGGTCCTCAAGGGCGCGTTCCGCCTCATCCACGGAAGGGATTCTCGTGGGAAGAAAGATGACCTGGCGCGCCACCCCCAGCCCGTTCGACTGCAACGGCTCCGCGTGCCGGGCGGCGTTCACGGCAGCCCCACCCAGCAGTTCACCCTGCCGAATGGTTGTCCGCAAGGCGCCGTCCATCGGGGTGCAGTTGATGTCGCCGCAACAGCCCTGCGCAAACATCGGCAGCGCACCGTCGAGTTCGCGCCGGATCGTCCGCGCCGCATAACCGGGGAATTCCGCGCTGAACGCCAGACCCCGCAGATTCACGGGGTGGGCCGCCGTCATATACAGAAGCCCGAGCGGGGAACCTGACCGGGCGTCGACGCGCAGCACGTCCACCCAGGGTGCCTCGGCGCCGTTCGGGTTGTGGCCGATCGTCATCCGCCCGCTTCGGCGGGCGCGACGGTTATGGGCGATCCTGACAGGAGCCCGACCGACCCGGAGCGAAACGGCCTCCAGCCGGTCCGCCGCCATCCGGACGGCGCCGGCGACCTGCCGGCAAAGCACGTCCTCGTACGCGACGTCACGCGAGCCCATGCTGCGAAACGACATCACGTTGGGACCGGAATGGGAGTGGGATCCGTTCAGCAGCAGACCATCGCCCGGCACGTCCGCAGCGCGTTCGACCAGTCCCCGTATCCGCTGAACCAGGTCCGGCGCGAATGAGATGAGATCCGACGTTACGATTGCCAGGCGCGTCCGCCCGTCGTCCAATACCAGCGCGCGTGCGAAAAGGTCGTCGTCAACCGTTTCGGCCGGTCCCTTCCGGTTTCCGAATCCGCAAAGGGAAATGCCGATTGGCGGGGTAATATTGACCTCGGCAACGCCGGCCTTCAGTTCGCCCATCAACGGGATCTCCCAGACCGCTAAACCACTAGAACTGCCCGTTCCGGGACTCGTACTTGGTGGGCTTGCCCAGCGTCGGGCCTCCATTCATCACCCAGGCGGCGACCCATTCCATCATCTCCCCGGACGTGACCCGGGGCAGTCCCATGAGATCGAACAGCTCACTCGCATTGCCCAGCAGGGCCGTCTGACTCTCTTCACCCTCAAAAACAGGTGTCCGCCCCATCAATACGCCCAGCTTCAATGCGACGTCGCGGATTTCCAGCTGATCGGACCCGGTCATATTGAGAACCCGGGCGGGGCTCTCGCACAGCGGAAAACTCCGGGCAAGATACGCGTTTGCGTCTCCCTGCCAGATCTGGTTTACGTATCCCATGGTCAGGTCGATGGGTTGTCCGGTCCAGACCCGCTGGGCAATATCAAGAAATACGCCGTACCGCAACTCAGTTGCGTAGAACAACCGGACAATCGCGAGCGGAGTATCGTTCCGTTCCGCGTAATAGGCCGCCAGTCGCTCACCTCCCAGGCGGGACTGCGCGTATTCACCGATCGGATCCAGAGTCGACGACTCCACCGAACCGCCCGAATTCGGTGGAACAAACCGGTAGACGTTTCCCGACGAGACGTAAACAACCCGGGCATCCGGAAACCGTTGCATCACCTTGCCGGGAAGCAGCGCGTTCATGGCCCACGTCAGGGGTTCATTCCCCGTTGAACCGAATTTGTGCCCTGCCAGCAGGACAATGTGGCCGACTTCCGGCAGACGGCGCAACGCATCGTCGTCGATCAGGTCGCACCGTACGGTCCGTATGCCCCTGGCTTCAAGGTATTCCCGATCACCCGGACTGGAGAACCGCGAGACGCCGATGACGCCCCGGGCGCCGGAACGCACCAGGAGCTCGCCCAGCGTCAACCCCATTTTGCCGGCGATGCCCAGTATCATCACCTCGCCGTCGATTCTGGATACCGCATCCATGACCTCGGGAACCGGTTCGGTCATCCGATCGACCAGGTCGGTTTCGGTCTCTATAGGATCAATGGTAAACTTCGACATCTCCGCTCCCTTGATTGGTGGACCCATTACGCACCGCGTCCGGCAGACAGGTTGACCATCGTGGCCGATCTGGGCTAGGTGACGCCGATGCTTCCGGCAGGTGGAGGCCGTAACGTCCGTGTACCTGGTACGAAGTCCCTTGCTCTTGCGCCCGGAATTCCATAAGCATATATTTTAAATAAGCGCACTTAGATATTAAAGTTACTAAATTCATGAGTACTGGACAACAATATAAAATGTAAGTTCTTCTTACACAAACGAAAATTCGAGAGCATACGCCCCCGCAGCCAAAGGATTTGACTTTACTTCAGTGGAAACCTAGGTTTAGGAACTCACACGTCGGTTCCTGAAGTACCAGAACGAACCGACATCCGGAGCGGCAAGTAGAAAGGATCGCCTTTTCTGACAGGAATTGTCCCTGACCATGAAGTTTTTCGCGCAACTCTACAGCATTCTCGAGGGCAAACGCCTGCTCATCGCCCTCACCGTCGCGTGCGGACTCCTCTTTGCCGCCGCGAACCTCCTGCCGCCGTTACTGATCAGAGAACTCATCCGATGGTTGACGGAGGGCGCACGCGGCGCCGACCTGATTCGAATCAGTCTGCTGCTGGTCGGGGTCTACCTGTTTCGTGGCGTAACCAGGTACGGTTACGGTTACTTTTCACATATTGCCGCCTATCGCGTGATGCACGACCTGATGGTGAGGATCTATCGACACCTTCAGAGCCTGCCCCATCGCTTTTTCAACACACAGCGGACCGGCAACCTCATTTCCCGTTCAATCAACGACGTTGAAGCCCTGGAGGACTTTGTCGCTCACGGCATCCCGGAGACGGCACTGGCCGCGATCATTCCCGTCTCGATGATTGTCGTTCTGTTCACGCTGAACCCGGAACTCGCACTTATTACGCTGATCCCGATTCCGCTGACCACCCTGCTGATTTACCGTTACGTCTCAAAGGTACGCGCCCTTTGGAGCGCCGTGCGCGCGCATCTGGCCGATCTCATCGCCCTGGTCCAGGACAGCTTCTCCGGCTTCCCGGTAATCAAGTCCTTCGTACAGGAAACCCGGCGCGTCCGCCTGATCGAAGCCCGGAGCCGGAAGTTCAGAGACAGCAGCGTAACCGCCAACCGCATATCCCTTCTTCCCGCCGGAATTATCGAGGCCGCAGGCGGCATCGGCATCGTTCTGGTCATCTGGAGCGGCGGCAATATGGCGCTGGACGGCGTCATTTCGGTCGCGGACCTTTTTGTTTTCATCGTCTACATGGGCCACATCTACCAGCCTTTTCTTCAGCTCGCCTCGTTCAACGACATCCTGCAGAAAGCCGTGGCCAGCACGGACCGTGTTTTCGAACTCCTGGCCGTCGAGTCGGACATTGTTGACGCCCCCGACGCCATTACGCCGAAAGCCATGAACCCGGACATCAGGTTCCGAGACGTCACGTTCGGATACCATCCTGAAAATCCCGTGCTCCACGGGGTCGAATTCAACGCCGAAGCCGGGGAAATCATCGCCCTTGTCGGCCCTACCGGCGCGGGCAAAACCACCGTCGCCAGTCTGATTCCTCGCTTTTACGATCCTCAGCAGGGTGGGGTCTTCATTGGCGGGCACGACGTACGCACCCTTCGGCTGGTCTACCTGCGCTCGCAGATCGCAACCGTGTTCCAGGATGTATTTCTCTTCCACGCCACGGTTCGCGAGAACCTGCTCGTCGGCCGTCCCGATGCGACGAACGGTGAGGTCATGGAAGCGGCCCGTGCGGCCAACGCGGAGGACTTCATCCTGGATCTGCCCGAAGGCTACGACACGCTGGTCGGAGAACGGGGCATCCGGCTCTCCGGCGGCCAGAAGCAGCGGCTGTCCATCGCACGCGCGGTGTTGAAAGACGCCCCGATCCTGATCCTGGACGAAGCCACCTCGTCCGTGGACGCGGAGACGGAGATCCTCATCCAGGAAGCCATCGCGCGCCTTACACGCCATCGCACAACGATTGTGATCGCGCACCGGCTGTCCACCGTACGCAATGCCGACAAGATTCTCGTTTGCAATGGCGGACGTATTGTCGAATCAGGCGCTCACGGGAACCTGATGGTTCAGGATGGTCTCTATGCCCGCATGGTGCGTACGCAGGAGATTTCGCGCGGCTGGCGCATCCCGCAGGCCCGCGAAAACGCCGCCGACTAAACCAAAGGGGCGATCCATCGGATCGCCCCTTTGGCTGCCGCGCGTAATCTGGCGCCGTGCGCCGCTGCCTGCCGGTTCACGTTCACTTCTCCCACACCGTCACGTCGACGTATGCCGTTCGCGCTCTGTCTCGCATTGCCGCACAGGGATCATTTCGCCCACTCAGGTACGCCTGTGAGCTCAATTCCCAAAGCAGACCCGCCCAGCAGATAGATGGCGCCGGCGACGATGGCAACCCCCGTCAGATTCAAAATCAGCCCCACGCGGACCATATCCGTCATCCGGACGCGGTCCGTTCCGAACACGATCGCGTTCGGCGGCGTGGCGACGGGCAGCATGAACGCAAATGAGCAGGAGAGCGTGGCCGGAACCATCAGGAGAAGCGGATTCACCTGTATCGCGACACCCAACGCCGCCAGAATGGGCAGGAACATCTCTGCCGTGGCGGTATTCGACGTCAATTCCGTCAGAAACGTAATCATCAGGCAGAGGATGGCCACCAGAAGCAGGGGATGTACCGCACTAAGACCTGAAAGGCGATGCCCGAACCACATGGACAAACCCGAATCGATAAACCCTGTCGCCAGGGCGAACCCTCCGCCGAAAAGCAGTATGATATGCCAGGGCAGCTTCGCCACGGTCTGCCGGTCCAGGATCTTCCTCGCGGACGGGCCGCGCGCCGGGATCAGAAAAAGCAGTAGCGCCATTCCCATTGCGACCGAGCCGTCATTCAAGAACGCTCCGCCGGGAAACAGCCCCGACCACCCCGGGATCACCGAATCGCCGATCCGGATCTCGTTCCGGAAGAGCCAGAGAAACGCCAGCAGAACGAAATCCGCCAGAACCACCGCCTCCTCGTACGAGAGGGGCCCCAGCGCTCTGTACTGATCCCGAAGAACGCTCTGGTCAAAGGTTTTCTCGTGCCGGCCGCCGGCGTGGAAGCAACTTAACAGCAGCCATGCCACAACCAGAAACAGCATGGAAATGGGGAATGCAAACAGGAACCAGCTTGCGAACGATAGCTCCGGCGCATCGGGGAAGTGAATATTCAGAATCCGGGCGAACGAGAGATTCGGCGGCGTGCCCACAAGCGTTGCCACGCCACCGATGGAAGCGCCGTACGCCACACCCAGAAACAAACCGGTAGCAAGTCTGTCATGCGCCGTTCCTTCCTCCAGCTTCAACACCACCGCCAATACGATCGGCACCATCATCATCGTGGTGGCCGTATTGGAGATCCACATCGACAAAAACGCGGTCGAAACCATGAATCCCAGCAGAATCCAGCGCGGGCGAACGCCGCACCACAGGAGTACGCGCAATGCGATCCGCCGGTGCAGATTCCAGCGCTGCATGGCCAGGGCCACCATAAAGCCGCCAATAAAGAGAAAGATGACGTGGTTGAAATAGATGGGCGCGACTTTCCTGCCGTCCATAATCCCCAGCAGCGGGAACAGCACGACCGGGAGCAGCGCGGTTGCCGCGAGCGGCGCCGCTTCCGTCATCCACCACACGGCCATCAGCAGAGCCACGGCCGCCGTCCTGGTCACGGCCGGCCGGGCTCCAGATCGAAGAACAGGAGAAGCGCCAGCGCCAGAACGGGACCCGCGAACAGACCGATTCTCTGCATGCTCGTGCCGGATGTTTTCCTCTTGTCCATATCTGAGCCCCCGCCGGACGGCGATTCGCCAACCGCCTAACCTTAATCCGAAATAAATCAGG
>JAAXHE010000261.1 GCA_012271065.1 Candidatus Latescibacterota bacterium | reverse complement strand
CCTCGGAGGGTTTATTCTAATGCTTTTAAAATCCGTTTTTGGACAGGTGTGGCAATGGATGAATTAAGAAAATCCGGTATTTTGCACAATTCGAGGCCGAATCCCGTTTTGCGATGACCGCCCCTTCGTCCCACAGGCGCAAATGCGCTGCCGGTCATTCGAAACGAGCCGCCACCTGAACGTGATTCCGGCTTGTTTCCTGAAATCACCGGGCAGGGCGTATCAACGCTTGTCGCTTCTTGACTTGCGCCGCCGAAAGAAATATACTACTGCTCATCAGGACCGCGGAGTCGACCACACGGCGCAGCCGGCCGGTGGTTCAGTTCCCGCGCCTGAACGCGCTTTCGCCATTTCGATTTTTTAGCGATTCATGAGGGATTGCAATGTCAACTGTCAAAGTCGTCATGATGGCCGGTCCGTGGACCGAATGGCGGGAACAACTCGAATCGCTTTCTCCGCGCGTGAAAGCGATCGCCGCGCGTTCCGACGAGGAACTGCTGCGGGAGATTCCCGACGCGGAAGTCGTCTACGGACGACTGCCCCGAGCGCCCTTTCTCAAAGCCGGAAAACTTCGATGGGTTCAGAGTATTGGCGTGGGATTCGAGACCATGCTGTATCCCGAGATGGTCGAGAGCGACGTGGTCATCACGAACACCGCGGGCGCCTTCGACGCCGCGATGGCGGAACAGGCCCTGGCATTCATGCTTGCCCACGCCCGCGGGCTCATGCGCTACGAACGCGACAGGAAAGAACGCATCTGGGACCGGCACACGGACACGGTCACTCAGATCCACGGTAAAACGGCTTGCGTACTCGGCCTGGGTTCCATCGGTCGCAGCATCGCCGCCCGGCTCAACGCCCTCGGGCTCATGGTGACCGCCGTAGACGCCCAGGTCACAACGCCGCCAGCCGGCGTGAGACGCCTGTTCATGGCGGATGAGCTGTTGCATGCCATCGCCGATGCGGACTACGTCATTGTGGCGCTGCCGCAGACCGAAGACACGAACTCACTCATCGACGAGACCTGCTTCGACCGGATGAAGGATTCGGCCTTTCTGGTGAATATCGCACGCGGGCCCATCGTCAACGAAGCCGATCTGGTCCGGGCCCTCCGGGAGAAACGTATCGCCGGGGCGGGCCTCGACGTCTTCGAAGAGGAACCGCTGCCGGATTCCAGCCCGTTGTGGGACATGCCCAACGTCGTGTTCGCTCCCCACTCAGCCGGGTACTCTCCAGAGGGTCGTGGAAATATCCTTCGTATCTTCAAGGAAAACCTCCGGCGCTACCTGGCTGAAGAACCCCTCATGAACGTGGTGAACAAGAAAAAGGGATATCTTTTACAAACTGCCTGAAAGCAGTTTTCCTGACGCCTTTGCAAAACGGTTTTGCGCGAATGCCCCGGTCCTGACAGGACCCGGTTTACGGCTCTTTCGATCGAGGAGACTTCATGCCACCCCCTGCCGCTTTCTCCGTCAGCGAAGCGGTATCCCGCGCATTCGAAAACCAGCCGATCGTCGATATCCATACCCACCTGTATCCGGCACAGATGGGTCCGCTATGCCTGATGGGGCCCGACGAGCTGCTTACCTACCACTACCTCAAGGTCGAAACCTGCCGCCAGCTTCCCCCCGGAACCTCCGTCGCACAGTTCAACGCGCTGCCGAAACCCCGGCAGGCCGAGATCGTCTGGCGCGCCCTCTTCGCGGGAAACGGCAGCCCGCTCTCTGAAGCCCAACTGGGCGTGGTCACGGTGATGTCGTCGCTGGGCCTGAACCCCCGGGCGGACACCCTGTCCGAATTCCGTGCCCTGTTCTCGGAGACAAACCCGGAAGACTACGTTGATCTCATCTTCCGCAAATCCGGCGTCTCCCGCGTCTATATGACCAATGATCCCCTGGACGACCAGGAGGGTCCCGTCTGGAGGGCTGGCTTCGAGCGGGACCCTCGGTTTGAAGCTGCCCTCCGGCTGGACAGCGCGCTGGCCGGATGGCCCGCACCGGTGGCGAATTTAAGGGAGCTGGGTTATACCGTGGACAACGATCTATCGTCCAGGACGATTGCAGAACTTCGACGTTACCTCGACGACTGGATCGCGCGAATGAATGCCCGCTATCTGGCTATCTCTCTCCCGCCTGACTTCGCCTATCCTTCCGAATCCGCCGTTGCGAAGCTGCTGGACGCCGCAGTCTACCCCACCGCGCATGAACACGGAATTCCGGCAGCCATGATGGTCGGCGTCAGGCGGGGGGTCAACCCCGTGTTGCGGGACGGGGGCGACGGTATGGGAAAATGGGACGTCACCGTTCTCGAGAACGTCGCCCGCGAATGGCCCGACGTGGATTTCCTCGTCACGCTGCTTTCCCGCGAAAACCAGCATGAACTCTGCGTTGCCGCCAGGAAATTCCCCAATATCACGCCGTTCGGCTGCTGGTGGTTCCTGAACAACCCCAGCATCATCCGGGAAATCACCGCCGAACGCCTTGAACTGCTGGGATCCGGCTTCGTGCCTCAACACTCCGACGCCCGGGTCCTGGACCAGCTGCTCTACAAATGGGTCCATTCCATCAGAGCCATCGCGCCCGTATTTGTCCGCAAGTACGAGGCGTTGCGAATCGCCGGATGGCCGCTGACCGAACAGGACGTTCGAGATGACATCGCCCGGATGTTCGGCGGCGGCTCACTTTTCACACCGAATCCGAATGGAGACTCGCATCCATGAACATAAAAGCGGTGACGGTTGCCAGCCTCCTGGCCAACGTCGTCCTGATCGCGCTACTGCTGACGAGAACGGGTGTGGTGGAGGATCAACGGAAGACGGTCGAGGGCGACAGCGTGAATCTCTTCGACGGGGAGACGATGGAGGGGTGGCGGCCGCTATCGGAACAGTGGTCCGTCCAGGATAGCGCGATCGTGTGTCCCACGTCGCAGCGCATTCACTTCCTCGTATCGGAACGGGTTGTCGACAGTCCGTTTCGACTCCGTTACCAGGTATGGCTCGTCGAGCGATCAAGGAGCGACGGCAAGATCGTGGGGTTCGTTGACGCCGCCGGCGACAACGTGCTCGTGGCGATGGACGACGACGCGCCGCATACGCTGCAGATCGACAGCGGCCGCAAGTACATCGATCCATCCGGAATATACGGGCCGTGGAAACGTGAGGCCGCAGCGGAGTTTCAGGTTCAGACCGGAATGTGGTACGACGTGGTCTGCACCGTGGACGGGGCGGACTTTACGGTCCGTTCCGGCGACGTGCAGCTAAGTCATCCCTACATACCTGTGTTTCCGGTCTCGATCTGGCTGGAAGTACAGCGCACCGGCGCGAAATACCGCAACATCCGGGTCGAGAAACTGTAGTTACCCGCGCGCGGGCCTGTCTGCCGGAACGCGCTGGTGGTTTGGCTGCCTGTACCAGGAGAATGGGTTGCCGTTTCAACGCAGCCACGACCACTGAGCGGACACCTCGTCTTCCTCGCCGCAACGATCTCTCAGCATCGCTTTTTCGGCAGGCGTAGCCGAGAGCAGGCCAACCAGCCGGTCGCACGTCAGTTCCACCTCTTCGTCCGTCATCTCCATCGCATCCACGGTGAAGTATCCCTCGTCGGTATGGTGCGCCCGCAGACGGATGGAAGGATCTCCCTCCATCATCGCGAGGTTGATCACGGCGGCGCTCAATCCCGTCTTCTCCGCGTCCACGCTCACCCGCGCGCGGCTGAACGGATTCCCGTTGGGATCGGGGTCCACGCTGAGTCCGACGCCGTCAAGCCCTTCAAGGCGCGCCATCACCCGGTTCATCTTCCGGTTCTGCTCCGCCTCCCAGCCTGCCACGTCCAGACGCATCCGGTACCCCAGCGCCGCCATTGCGCCGACGATTCCCTCCTTTCCCACCTTCATCGGCCGTCCGATGCCCCGGTTCTGCAGGTTCACCGCCCGCACCAGATCCTCCCGGCCGCAGACCACGCCGGCAGTGGTTCCTGAAAGATACTTGTGGCCGCTGCAGACGACAAGGTCCGCGCCCGCGTCCAGAATTTTTCTGATTACGAACGATTGCGCCGCCGCGTCCACGATCACGGGGACGCCCTGCTCGTGCGCGATCTCGACCACCCGCGACAGGGGCAGAGCGCCGTACCGGACGGTATGGTGGGACACCACGAAAACCACTGCGGCCGTCCGGTCTCCGATGACGTGCTTCAGATGCTCCTCGGTGGAGCGGTGCACCGTGCCGATCTCCACGGCCACGGCGCCGGCCAGCCGGATCATCTGCGTTACCGGTGCGCCGAAATTCACCGCGTGGCCCTTCTGAATCACGACCTCGTTGGCCATCCCGGCTGTGTCCGGTAGCTGCCAGACCCGGCCGAGGTCGTTACCGGTCATGGACGCGGCCACGCCCAACGTGATGCCTGCCGCTGTACAGGCGGTCACGCACCCCCATTGCGCGCCCGTAGCGCGTACGATTACCTCTCCCGCGCGTTCCTGGAGTTCATCCAGGTCGTAGAAGCAACCCATCGCGTGGGTCACTTCTTCAACCACCTCCGGCAATACGATCGCCCCTGCCAGATGTGTCATTTTCCCACAGGCGTTGATGACGCGGGTCAACCGGTACTTCTCGTACAGGTCCATTTTCGTTCCTCCGTACAGAAAGAAAGCGAGCGACGATCCCGATCGCCCGCCATTCCTCATGATTCATACCGTTTCGACCCGACGGGTTGGGCTTCCCGTCAAACGACGGCCGCCTGGTCCACGGCCTCGTCTACCGACTCGCCCAACACTGCGAGTCCCTCATCCACGGCTTCCTCGCTGATCGTCAGGGGCGGCGAGATCTTTACGGTCTGCCCCCAGGACCCCACCGGCGCGAAAAACAGCAGTCCCTTGTGAAAGCAGCGTTCGACCACGTCGAACGCCAGGTCCGGATCAGGCTCCTTCAGACCCGGCCTGACCATCTGCAGCCCCGCGACCAGTCCCCTGCCGGTGCAATTGCCGATCACCTGCGGATGACGTGCCTGAATTGCGCGCAATCCTTCCATCATCACCGCCTCCATCCGTGCGGCGTTGGCCGCCAGGTCGTCCCCCACGATTTTCTTCAGGCTGGCCAGCGCCGCTGCCGCGCAGACCGGATTGCCTGTATGTGTGCTGGTCATGGATCCGGGAGGATATTGATCCATCACTTCCGTCCGGCCGATCACGCCCGAAAGCGGGAGGGAGCTGCTCACGCCTTTACCGAACGTAATCAGGTCCGGAGTGATGCCGTAGTGCTCGAACCCCCACATGGTTCCGGTTCGTCCGAACCCCGCCTGGACTTCGTCGAAGATCAGCAGAGCCCCGTGCGCCCGACACCATTCGGCCAGGGCCTGCGCGTATTCGACCGGCAGAAAGTCCGGGCCCACGCCCTGATACGTCTCCACGATCACCCCTGCGACGTCGTCGGCATTCATGCCCTTCTCATTCAGGGTCGTGCAGAAGTGGTCGAAATCGGTATTCCCGGTCCAGTACCCGTCCGGAAAGGCAGCCTGTACGATGGCGGGATCCTCGTTTACGACCCAATCCTTCTGCCCCGGCATGCCGCCGGCCTGCTGCGCCCCAAGCGTTCGCCCGTGGAACCCCCGCTCAAATCCCACGATCCCGATCTTGCGGCTCCCGCCCTGCGCGATTCCCCAGGTGCGCGCCAACTTGATCGCATTCTCGGTCGCTTCCGAACCCGTTGTCAGCAGAAACACCTTGTCCAGCCCGTCCGGCGCCAGCCGAACCAGAAACTCGGCGAGCTGCGCCCTCGCGGCGTTGGGGAACACGTAACTGTGCAGAAGTCCGTTGTTGACCTGATCCAGGATCGCCTTCCTGACCTCCGGCATCCCGTGGCCCGCGTTGGTCACCAGCACCCCGGAACTCCAATCCAGCCACATATTCCCGTACATGTCGTAGACACGGACGTCCTCCGCCCGGTCCCACACGACGGGCGGCTGCCCCCGCATGGAAGTCGGCTCGTAAGTTCGCAACGTTTCGAGCACGGGAACCGATTCCGGATGGGGCAATCTGGAGACGATTCGCCTGTATTTCGTGTCTACGCGGGGAACCTCACGGGGTGTGATATCGAACTCCCTGCCCATCGCATCCTCCTGAAAATAAGCGTCGGGCCGCAATTTGCCGTCCGAACCCGCCGGCGCGGCGTCTCACGACCCGATTCGCTCCTCCGCCATTGTTCTGTCCCGGAAATAAGTTGCCTGAATTCGACCGCAGAGTCGCCTGGCTCGCAAGGCGCCGGAGCGCAGGCGACCTGCGTAAGGTCGGCGAGCGAGGGGAACGTAGCGAGACAGGATGAATCGGCGGTCGAATGGTGAGGAATTTTTGGGACTGAACACTATATCGGCTTTTTGTAAATGCGCTGAAAGACCGCTTCCGGTCCCTCGTCAATCCGGCAGGGATCGATGATGGTGATGCCGTCTTCACCGAATCGGGCCGTCACCGGCGTCCCCTTGCCCTCCTGCAGATATTTGAAGTTCAGGTCCCGCACCCGCCTGGCCGCGTCGACGATCGCAACCGTGATCCGCCCGTCCGCCGCGGTCGGATAGATCCCGTCCACGTCCTCACGCGTCTCCCCCTGAAACTTGATCCGGCAGGCGGCAACAAGGCCCACCGTGATGCTATCCACGCCGTATCCGATATACGCCTCCGACCCGTCCGGACGTCTGACGTCGCGCGTCATGTGATTGTTCACGGTTCGGCTGCCGCCCCCGTTGTACCAGAATCGCAGACCCCGGTACTGCTGGTCGGACTCCACCTTGCCGTCGGTACCCACAATTTCGTGGCCCTGATTCACGGGGCCCTCGAAATCGTTGGGCGTGATCCAGTTATTATGGAAATAGATGCTCATGCCGTTCTCGAACTCCACGCGCACCTGAACCGCGTCGTAGGCATCGATGCCTTCGCGAACCAGCCGCTTCTTCTGGCCGACAGCGGAAAGCGCGACCGGTTTGCTCCTGAAATAGCTGTAAATCAGGTCCGTCCAGTGTGGACCGACATAGCTGAACGGGTCGCTCTGTTCCGCCCACTTGAACGTGCTCGTGGACACTTCCAGCGGTTCTTCGAGCACGGCCTGTCCATAGAGCGGCTCTCCGATCCGTGTGGAGAGATCGTTCCGGACGCGCAGATGGTCGGGATCGTATCGCTTGTGCATGTCCACGCAGACCACGAGTCCCTTTGCGTCGGCCAGTTCAATGATTTCGTCCGCCTCTTCGATCGAAAGACACATCGGTTTTTCCATGACCACGTGCGTACCGTTTCGCAGCGCGGCCAGCGTCACCTCCGTATGCAGGTGATCCGGCGTGACCACGGCCATGACGTCCAGATCGGGAACGTCGCGCAATACGTCCTCCCAGGGTTTTTCTCCCCAGTAGGCTCCCGGCTCGCGCCCGGTGGACGCCTTGAAGTTCCCGCGCGCCCGTTCCGCCGATGCCTGAGACCGCGTGGCCACGGCCACCAGGTCGAACTGTATATCCGCCAGATCCCGCGCCCACCGGTCCAGCCCCACCCGTCCGAGGTTTCCGCTAATTCCCATCCGCTGCAGATCCGCGAATGCCCTCGCGTGTACGTCGCCGCCAAACATCCCCGCGCCGATCAGTGCGATTTTCATCGTGCGCTGCATTCGTTACCTCGCTTTCCCCGTTTGTCGATTTCGTCACCGCAGGTAAAAGGACCTGCCGGCCGGCACACAGGTCCGGACCGTCCCGACTGCCGCAGCCCGGATGGGATTTTTCAACGGGCTGTTAGTGCAGATTATCTCGTGAAGACCGTACCCCTTACGTAGTCCGCATCGTCAGAGACCAGAAACGCGAGCACCCTTCCCACGCCCTCGGGCTTTCCCAGCCCGGCTCTCATTTCCTGCAGGCACCGCCCCTCCAGTTCCGCCTGCTTCTTTAAAACTTCCATTTTCAGCGGCGTATCGAGGCTTCCCGGACACAGCGCATTCACCCGGATGCCCCTGGAAGCCAGCTGCTGCGCGAGTACCAGAGAGAGGCCGTGTACGCCCCCCTTGCTCGAACCGTAAGCCGCGGACGAACTGCTTCCCCGGACCCCGGCGCCGGATGACACCAGAACCAGCGCCCCTCCTCCGGACCGCTCCAGAACCGGCGCCACGTGTTTGCACAGCAGAAAACTGCCTTTCAGATTCACGTCCAATACGCGATCCCATGTATCCGCGTCGAACAGATCCACAGGGACCAGCGCTCCTTCGAGAATCCCCGCGGAGTGAATCAGACCATCGATACGTCCGAACGCGTGGACCACGTCCTCCACCATCGCCCGGACGCCGGCCTCCTCCCGTACGTCCACCGCGAAACCGCGGGCTTCACCCCCGGACCCCTCGATTTCACCTACGGTCGCTGAAACGCCGTCCCGGTCGCAGTCCGCCACGGCCACGAGGGCGCCGGCCCGCGCACAACAGAACGACGCCGCGCGGCCGATGCCCGAGGCGCCTCCGGTTACCAGAATCACCTTCTTTTCCAGCAGCATCTCAGCCTCGAGGGTCGAATGACGACTGCGGGGCGAGGCGATCTCTCCATCTCCACGCGCAAGTCCGGAAATCAATACTTCGGACCGGGCGCGCCCGTCTCACCGCGGCCCGTTATTCGGCTATTGCGTACAGCGTGTTCCGGGTCCCGATGTACAGCACCCCGTCTTTCGCAACGGGTGTTGTGTATACCGCGCTGCCCATATTGACTTCGTTGATCTTCTCGAGCTTCGCCGATGCCTTGAAAATCATCACGTCACCGTCTTCGTCGCCAATGTAAACCTTACCGTCCGCGACGAACGGCGAGCCCCAGATGGCGGCGTAGGCGTCGTAGGTCCAGTGCGGCTTCCCTGTTTTCAGATCCAGGCAATACACGAATCCGCTCAGGTCCGCGGCAAACAACAGCCCGTCGTGGATGGCGACCGTAGACATCGTCCGGTTGAAATCCCTGCCTCCCAGGTGCCAGACCGCATGGGTGTCCGTAACGTCGCCCTTTCCGGTTGCGTCAATCGCCCACAGATGACCCACCCCTTCGCCGTGTTCGGGGTCCTGCCCCACCCCGATAAAGACCTTGTTGTCGTAGATCACGGGCGTGGCGATAATCGCGTTTCGGGTGCCCCGTCCGCCCAGCTCCCAAACGGAGTCCTTCGGATTGCAGTCGAACTTCCAGATCAATTCACCCGTTTTCGGCGCCACGGCATAGACCCAGCCGTCCCCGCCCGGAAGGATGACCTGGGGTTGGCCGTTGATCGTTCCGTAGGCCGGGTTGGACCACTGCCCGTGCAGGATATTCGTGCCGGGATAAGCCTTTTCCCAGACGAGTCTCCCGGTCTTCAGGCTGAGTGCAATGAAACTGGGCGCGAGGGGAGATGGGATGGCAACGTGGCCCTCGTCCACGCCGTTGCTGGTAATCACGAACAGCAGGCCGTCCGCTCCCACGGGAGAACACGTGGCCAGATTGTGAGGGAACACATCCAGCTCATTCATCATATCGAATTCCCAGACGATATCCACGCCGATTTCACCGGTCACGTCCTCACCCTGGTACGGCCCGTCGTTCTCCGAGTCCAGAAAACCCTCGGTATCCGCACAGACGACGCGGCCCTGGTTGGAAACGTAGTACAGCCGTTCGTCCTGGACAAACGGCGCCGAGCAGATTCCCTGCAAAGGCCAGTCGTTCACCCTTCCGGCGGGCAGCTTCGGATGGGCCGACTGCCACAGGAATTTCCCGTCGGTCTCCCGGAACGCCATTATCACGCCCCGGTCTCCCCGGATATCGGGATTTCGTTCGGCGCGGTTGTTCGTCCCCATAAACACCTTCCCGCCCAGCAGTACCGGACCGGCGTAGGACTGGGAGCCGAGGGCGGCCTTCCACTTGATATTCCTGCCCGTTGCCGGATCCCAGTCCGCTGGCAGATCTTTCTCGTCGGACACCAGGTTTCGGGAGGGCGTGAATCCCCACATCGCGGTTTCCTGGGCGCACACGCCGGAAACCGCCCAGAACATGATGACGACGACGCTGTATATCCATCCTGATTTCATAGTTGTATTCTTCTCCAGGTATCTTTGTTCGTATTGTCTCTCATTAGTTGCCCATTTAAAAAGCCCATCCGAACCAAAGCCCGTTCAGTACACGCTTACGTTGTCGTAGTAGATATTCGCCGGCGAGTACCCGTAAAGCCCGGGGCTCCCTTCCCGTATAGGCAGCGGGTCCTCCGCCTCGATCGTCCAGGCGTCGGGCTCCGCGTCGCCACGCTTCCAGACTTTACCCCGGACAACGGCCCGACCGGCCTCGACGTCCACCCTCATCTTCATTGTATACCACACATCGGGTTCCCATTCGAAGGGGACGCGCCGCACCATCCGCAGATCCGAGGACCACGACCGGACTTCCAGCCGCTGGTAAGCGCCCTGCAGATCCAGGATGTACCGGTGTGCGATCAGGCCCATGTCCGGCAGCCACCGTCTGCGCCTGCCCCCCATCAGATCGGCCTGGACCGTGTATCCTTTCATATGAGGTGGTCCGATATACAGATTGGACCTGTCCAGTCCGCGCGCCGCTGGCGGCTTCACCAGGACCTTGTTGCCATCCTGTTCGTCGACCCTGAATCCTCTGCCGCCCCACACCCAGTGACGCGGATTTCCACCCGCAGGGATCCCTTCGAAGTCCTCCGTCCAAGGTAGTGAAGGGACCACCCGCACCCATGACCGCGCAGTCAATGCACCGGAGGTGGCAATCACCCACCCGGCCTGTCCGGGATTCGCCGGCGTGAACCGGCCGTTCTCTATCCTTCCCGTCAGTCGGTCGAGGGCCCACTCCGCGTCGGTCTTTCCAATCAACCGTCCCTGCGTGTCGTACGCCCGGGCGCTCAGCGTCAGCGTCTCGTCCGATGTCAGTGTCTTCTCGGCCGGCGAGACCAGCAGCGCGGCAGGTTCGGCGCGTGACGATGCACGCGGGGTCCCTGCATACGGCGTGGACTTTGGCGTGAATGCAGATTCCCTGTCTCCCAGACAGAACAATCCCGCTTCGGTTGCGAAGTAGACCCGGCCGTATGCGATGGCGACCGAACCGTAGATTTCAGCGGGCCTCCCGCCGGGCATCAGGATCTTTTCCTCGTCCAGAAGGTTCGCACCCGCGTCATTCACGTTGAGGATCCGGAATCCGCCGTTGACTTCCGTGACGTATAGTTTGCCATCCGCCCACGTAGGAGAGCCCTTGCCTACCGTACCGATATTCTGCTCCCAGTACTTCCTCCCGGACTCCGCGTCCAGGCAGTGAACGTTGGCCGAATTGTCGATGACGTACAGACGACCCGCGTGCAGGGCGGGAGAAGCATACCCCGCCGCGATCCCGTCCTGGCGCCAGATTTCTTTTCCGGTACCCGCATCGAGGCAAACGACCCGGCCCATCGTGGTATTGTCCACGTTCTCTTCGCTGTGGGTCGCATACACGCGATTGTCAGCCGCAACCGGAGAGGTGTTGATACCCCGTTTGCTCAAGGGGAAACCCCATACGACCTCGCCCGTCGAGGCCTTGAAGGCGAAAATCCCTCCGTTTCCGTTCCCCGCGATCAATAATCTCCGGCCGTTGATGGTGGCCGCGATCGGCGTGGAATATACGGTCAGGTCGGCCTGCCCGCCCCCGCCCGGACGCGCCATCCAAACAGTCTCTCCAGTCCGCTTGTCGAAGGCCATGTACCGGTGGGACGGCGGGCGGTCCGCCCAGCCCCGGTTTCCCATGCTGATGACCACCAGGTTACCGTCGACCACGGGGGTATGAAGCCTGCCTCCATAGCCCGAAAACCTGTTGAATTCCTCGGTCAACGACCTGGTCCACAGGATCCGGCCGTCACCGTCGAAACACAGGAGCAGACCGTTCACCAGGTGCGCGTACACATTGCCGGTTTCCGCGTCGGCGCCCAGATTCGCCCATCCCAGGCGGTTGAACGTTATGGTGGAATGCCACACATTGAACTTGCGCTCCCACACCAGCCGTCCGGTCTCCGCGTCAAAACAGGCGACGTGTTCCTGCCGGGATACTCCTTCCCCGGTTCTTCCGATTACGTAGACCCGCCCGTTTATAATCACCGGCGTGGACCGGCCGATGAACTCCGACCGCCAGGCCATGCGCTCTCCGTCCGGAGACCAGCTGGAAATCAGACCGGTTTCCGGAGACGCGCCGGTCTGCGTCGGCCCGCGCCAGTGGGTCCAGTCCGATGCCCCGGTGGGCGTCGACCAGCCGATAGGCAAGGCGCCGGCCATGCATGCCACGAGAATGCGAGTTTTAATCCATTTGTACATAATTGCAATGCCCCTGAATTAGCTCCTGTCCCCGAAAAATGCCACCATTCATCCGGCGATACAGTTCTGCACGGTTCGCTGTCCTTCGTCACGCTCAGTCGACGCCTAGCGAAACGCGCCTTCCGCGATATCCGATTCACCCACGAATTGCTTGAGGTGCGCTACAGCCCTTGCCAGATCGCTCCTGACCCACGGATCGCGTTCCGTCCGCATCGCGAGCTCCAGAACGGCAATGGCTTCGGGCTGTTCGATATGCATGATTGCGACGGCGGCCTGCTGGCGTAACCGTCGGCTGCTGTCTCTGAGGAACGGCACCAGATCGGGAAGCGCTTCGCCGGCCCCAAGCATCCCCAGCGCCCAGACAGCCTTGGCGCGCACTTCAGGAACCGTGTCTCTAAGCGCCTGTCGCAAATGGGGAACCGCCCCGGGCACGCGGTGCGCGCCCAGATACGCCGCCGCATCCTCACGTTCCCGCGACGATCCGGACCGGAGCCGCGTAAAGTGATCGTTGCCGCCGCCACATCCCGTCAAACCGAGCGACAATATGAGAACTACCTTTATGACACGCATTGTTTCAGGGCCGTGAGTTGCGCGCTAACCGTTCGGTCGATATCCTCATCGGAATGCGCCAGCGAGACAAATGCGGCTTCGAATTGAGAGGGCGCCAGGTACACACCCTGTTCCAGCATCAGACGGAAGTAACGCGCGAAGGCGTCCTGGTCGCAAGCGACGGCGGCTTCGTATCGTGCCACGGCGCGGTCCGTAAAGAACAGCGTCATCATCGACCCAACCCGGTTCAGGCAGAAGGGCAGCCCGAGCGACTTCAGGTTTTCCCGGAAACCGGCTTCCAGTGCGGCGGATTTTGCCTCGAGCGACTCGTAGGCGCCCGGTTCGCGGAGTTGCATGAGCGTCTCAAAGCCGGCCGTCATCGCAAGAGGATTACCCGATAGCGTCCCTGCCTGCGATACCCCCTTGCCCAGCGGTGAAATGTGCGACATGATCTCCCGCCGGCCCCCGAACGCGCCCACGGGCAGGCCACCGCCGATAATCTTTCCGAGCGTGGTCAGATCGGGCGTAATCCCGTATAACCCCTGGGCGCCGCCAGGATGAACCCGGAAACCCGTAATGACCTCGTCGAATATCAGCACGATGCCCGAATTTTGGGTGAGCTCGCGCAGCCCTTGCAGGAACCCCTCCGCCGGGGGAATCACACCCATGTTTCCGGCCACCGGCTCTACGATGACCGCCGCGATCCCGTCCGGATCCTCCGCCACAATCCGCTCGACCGCCTCAAGGTCGTTGAAGGTCGCCGTAACCGTACCGGAGGCCGTTCCGGCGGTCACACCCGGGCTGCTGGGCACGCCCGTGGTCAGCGCAGACGACCCCGCCTGAATCAAAAAGCTGTCCGCGTGCCCGTGCCAGCAGCCTTCGAACTTGATGACCTTCTCCCGTCCGGTATACCCCCTGGCCAGGCGCACCGCGGACATCGTGGCCTCCGTGCCCGAGTTCACCATGCGCACCATTTCCACGCCTGGCACGAGGTCGGTGACCAGCCGTGCCATTTCGACTTCAATTTCCGTGGGTGCGCCGAAACTCGTGCCCCGCTCGCAGACCCCCTTGAGCGCCTCAACCACGACCTCCGGCGCGTGGCCGAGAATCAATGGACCCCACGAGCAGACGTAGTCTATATATTCTCGCCCGTTTGCATCGTAGACCTTTGAACCGCGTCCCCGCGTGATAAAAAGCGGCTGGCCCCCCACCGGGCCAAACGCCCGCGCAGGGCTGTTCACCCCGCCTGGAATCACCCGCTGCGCAGCTTCGAATAACGCTGCCGAACGGTCCCCCACGTAACACCCCCGGTTCAATGGCGGCCTTCTGTTCAAGTCATGTTGCATGCCAGCCCATAATTTTCGGATTTTCGCAGGCAATGTCAAGTGGCGATTTTTGGGCTTGCGACGCGGCCCGCGCGACGTATATTTGGACAACCTTCTCGCGGCAACTGCCCGGCATCCGGCTTCGGACCAGACCGTTGGGGGTTCGAGTCCGCTCTGCCGCGCCATCCGGAGCCCCGGTCATCCGATCGGGGTTTTGCCTCCCCGGTCCTGCATGCCAATTGCCAACGATGCGATCCGAATAAGGGGCGCCCGCCAGCACAACCTCCGGGATCTCGATCTCGACATACCCAAGAACCGTTTCGTGGTCATCACCGGGCCGTCCGGCTCAGGAAAAACCTCGCTTGCGTTCGACACGATCTACGCCGAAGGACAGCGCAGGTACGTCGAGGCAATGTCAGCCCACGCGCGGCGGTTCCTGGAGGTGATGGAGAGACCGGACGTCGACAGCATCGACGGACTCTCTCCCGCCGTGGCGATTCAACAGCGCCGCGGATCTGGTAATTCCAGGTCGACGGTCGGCACCCTGACGGAAGTCCACGACCATCTCAGAATCCTCTTCGCGCTAACGGGATTGCCGCATTGCCCGAATTGCGGCAATCCCGTTGCCTCCCAGACCGTGGGCGAGATAGTCGACACCGCGATGGCGCTGCCGGACGGCGCGCGCCTGCGGATTCTGGCGCCCAGGATTCGAAACCGTACGGGTCGTTTCGATCAGGAGCTGGATCGTCTGCGGCGCGACGGATATGTGCGTGTGCGAATCGACGGAAACGAACGCGCCCTGGACGAAGAGATACGTCTGGATCCAACGCAATCGCACACCATCGACGCCGTTGTGGACCGTCTGATCGTCCGACCGAAAATCGAACGGCGCCTCGCCGACTCGCTGGAGACCGCCCTTTCCCTATCCGGCGGAATGGTCGCACTGGATGTCCTCGAAGGCCGCGAGTTGCACTTTTCCACCCGGTTGATCTGCAGAACCTGCGACATCGGTTTTGTGGAGCTGGCTCCCCGCCTGTTCTCGTTCAACAGTCCGCACGGCGCCTGCCCGGCATGTAACGGAATGGGGGCGAGGGCCGATATCGACCCTCACCGCGTGGTCCCGGACGCGCGCCGCTCTATTGCCGAAGGCGCGATTCTGCCCTGGGGCGTCCCCAAGGGCCGTGCGAGGCTCGATCTGCTCGAGCGCCTTGCGGGCCGCTTTCGTTTCGATCTCGCAACGCCTTTCGCGTCCCTGCCACCCAAAGCGAGGGATGCCATCCTGTGGGGCGATCGTTCTCTCGGCTTCGAGGGCGTAATCCCTTACCTGAAAAAGCGGCTAGTGGATGCCGGGCCGGATGACGCAGGATCCAGGCAGGAGCCGTACGTCCGCACCGTCGACTGTTCCGACTGCGGAGGCGCCCGCCTGCGAACGGAGGCCCTGGCGGTCAGAATCGAAGGCAGAAACATCGCGCAGGTGTCGGCCATGAGCGTCGACGAAGCAATCGATTTCATGGATCTCCTTGAGGGGAGGCTTGGACCCAGGGACGTCGTTGACCCCATTCTTCGCGAGATCCGCAATCGGCTTGTCTTCCTGAGCGAGGTGGGCGTGGGCTATCTCGCCCTGGAACGAAGTGTTGCCTCGCTCTCAGGCGGCGAAACACAGCGGATCCGCATGGCCACGCAAATCGGCGCCCGCCTGTCCGGCGTGCTGTACGTTCTGGACGAACCCAGTGTCGGGCTGCACCCCCGGGACAACCGCAAGCTGATCCATACGCTCGAAATGCTCCGCGACCACGGCAATACCGTTCTGGTGGTGGAGCACGACCGGGAAACCATGCTGGCCGCTGATCGTCTGATCGACCTCGGTCCGGGAGCGGGCGAGCGGGGCGGCGAACTCATGGCCGAGGGCACAGCCCGGGAAATAATGGCCGCAGGTGAGTGCGTCACGGGTGCGTATCTCTCCGGGCGGAAGACCATTCCCCCGCCGCCCGACAGACGGAAACCCACCGGCAGGATCGTATTGAAGGGCGCTCGAGGGCACAATCTCAAGTCCATTGACATTTCCCTCCCGCTGGGCATACTCGTCTGCGTCACAGGCGTGTCCGGATCAGGCAAGAGCACCCTGATCAACGGGACACTCTATGCGGCGCTGGCGAGCAGGCTGCACAACGCTTCGGCCACACCTCTCGCACATGACGGTATCGAGGGCCTTTCCCTGATCGACAAGATCATTCGAATCGACCAGGCGCCGATCGGCCGCACACCCAGATCGAATCCCGCCACCTACACCGACCTCTTCTCGGACATCCGCGATCTCTACGCGCAGCTGCCGGAATCCAGGGTTCGCGGCTATACGCCGGGCCGATTCAGCTTCAACCTGAAGGGCGGGCGCTGCGAGCCCTGCCAGGGCGACGGCCTTCGGCGGATCGAAATGCACTTCCTTCCCGACGTCTATGTGACCTGCGACGCCTGCGGCGGAAGCCGGTACAACAGGGAGACCCTGGAAATCCGCTACAAGGGCTGTTCGATCGCCGACGTTCTGAATATGACCGCGGAGAGGGCGCTCACTTTCTTCAGGGATATACCGGGCGCAAGCCGGAAACTGAAGACGCTTGCGGAGGTCGGCCTGGGATACATCCGGCTGGGCCAATCGGCAACCGCCCTCTCCGGAGGCGAGGCCCAGCGCATAAAGCTGGCCGCTGAACTTTCCCGTGTGGCAACCGGAAAAACCATGTATATTCTGGACGAACCGACAACCGGGCTGCACTTTGAGGACATCCGGTCGCTCATTGCGGTGCTTGACCGGCTGGTGGATAAGGGCAACTCCGTCATTGTGATCGAACACAACCTGGATGTGGTGAAAAGGGCGGACTGGATTGTCGACCTCGGTCCGGACGGCGGCGATTCCGGCGGCCGGATCATTGCCGAGGGTCCCCCGGAGCGTATTGCCGCGGCGCCCGCGTCCCACACGGGCCGCTTTCTCAAAGAGGTGATCGGGAGATGATCCGCATCGACTTCGGCACGCTGTACGAATTTGAACGGGAAGACAACAGCCGGCGGCGTGAAAACCGAAAAAAAATCCAGGACTTTCTGAGCCTGTGTGAAACGCACGAGGCCACGATCGTCGAGCAGCGGGACTGGAACACGCGCGACCTCATCCACTTCCTGGGAATTTCGCCGAACCTGGTTTTCACGATCACGATATCGGAAAAATACCTAGGCGTTCAAACCAGCCAGATCCGCGAGAAATTCCAGACCTTCCGTGCCGAATACGTCTCCGTTCCGGACCGGCAGGCGATATCTCTCGAGCAGCCTCCCGCGGAAAAACTGGGACTGCACGACGTCGTGAACTGCTCGTCTTGCGGGAAGAACACGCCCTACGACGGATACTTCCAGCACTGCGTGCGCTGCGGCGAGAAGCTGGATACGATGGTGAAGTCCTGCAAGACCTGCAACAACGGCGTCCTGTATCATCCCTCCTACGACTGCTGCCCCGTCTGCGGCGGCGATCTGCAGCCGGATTACGACAGCCCCCCTCTGAACGAGCTGGACCCCCACGGCCTGATCTGGGGCATCTCGAACAAAGAAGAAACCGCCGAAGAAGGCGAAGACCTATTCGGCGGCAGCGGTCCGCTAGGTTAAAAAACTGGAGCAGATGATGTCCCGACGACGCACCAGCGAATCAAAACGTCCTATCGAGTCTTATGACCACCGGGACAAGGAGCGGCTAAACAACCCTCCCGTCGGCCTGGTAACACCGGAGACCGACCGGGACGCGGGACGGATGACCTACGCCTACGACCCACACCTGGACCCGCAGATTCAATGGGCGGGGAAGGCAGAGCATACGTCCTTTGAGGTACCTACCGTCTCGTTGCACGTCCACGAGCGCATCGACCCACGCACCATCATCGATGCGACCCGCAAGCTCAACGGCTCGCAACCGCAGCTATCTTTGTTCGAAGCGCCCGAAGAAAACCCTCCTATCCGCCAGGCCATTGAGTTCTACAAGCACCCTCACAATTGGTCCAACCGACTGATTGCGGGTGACAGCCTGCTGGTAATGAACAGCCTTCTCGAGAAGGAAGGCATGGCTGGCAAAGTGCAAATGATATACGTCGATCCGCCCTACGGCATAGGTTACGGCTCCAACTTTCAGCCCTTCGTCAATCGACGGGAGGTACGAGACGGACGCGACGAAGACCTCACCCAGGAGCCGGAGACCATCAAGGCCTTCCGAGACACCTGGGAACTGGGCATCCACTCTTACCTGTCTTACCTGCGGGACCGACTGCTGCTGGCCAATGATATGCTAACCGAGAGTGGGTCTTGTTTCGTTCAGATTGGAGACGAGAATGTTCATCGCATTGGCGCGTTGATGGACGAGATCTTCGGAGCGGAGAATCGCGTAGCGACCATCTCATACGCAACAACCGGAGGGAGTTCAGCGAACACGTTACCACAAATTGCCAACTACCTGCTGTGGTATGCAAAGGACCGAGCGCGAGTCAAGTACAGGCAATTGTACGAGCCACTCACGCGGAAGGAGATCCTCGATCAGATGAATTGGGATGCCATGGTAGAGCTTAGAGATGGTAACTGCAGGCCCCTCGAGCCCGACGAGAAGAGCGACCCGGAAAAACACCTGCCGCAAGGAGCCAGACTGTTTCACCGAGCCATGCTCACATCACAACATGAGTCACATACCGGGAGATCTGAACCTTACCGCGTTGGTGGAAGGATCTACGACTGTCCACGGAACCGACAGTGGCAAGTGAGCAAGGAGGGGCTTGATCGTCTGCGCGACATAGGTCGTCTGGATCTCAGCGGAGACTTCAAGAGACTGGCTTGGAAGCACTACGAAGAAGAAATCCCAGGAAAGCGGATTAGTAATATTTGGAGCGAGTTAGCCCGACCTGTCGACAAGCGCTACGTTGTTCAGACCGCAACGAAGCCGGTTCAACGCTGCATTCTTATGACCACTGATCCGGGCGATCTGGTATTTGACCCGACCTGCGGCTCCGGTACCTGCGCACAGGTAGCCGAGCAGTGGGGTCGCCGCTGGATCACGTGCGACACCTCGCGCGTGGCGATCGCAGTCGCCCGCCAGCGGCTGATGACCGCGAATTTCGACTATTACGTACTCGCCCACTTAGATGAAGGCGTAGCCAGCGGCTTCAAGTACAGAACTGTCCCCTACGTTTCGCCAGCAACGCTAGCCTACAACAGATCTCCTTCGCCAACAGTCCTTTATGACCAGCCACTGGTGGACACTGGTAGGAAGCGGGTGACCGGTCCCTTCAGCGTCGAGGCCGTGCCTGCGCCTGTGGTAAAACCGATCGACGACGTTGAAGGCACCACGCAAATGCCAGCTGATCACACGGTTGCCCGTTCCGGGGAAACGCTGCGCCAGGCAGAATGGCGAGACGAGCTCTTGAAGACGGGGATTCGGGGCAAGGCGAGGCAGTTCATTCGCTTTGCCCGCTTGGAGCCATTACCTGGCTGTCGCTACATACACGCGGACGGCCAAAGTCTGCCAAACACGGACGGTGCTGACTCGGTAAGGGAGGGTGCGGCGCAGGCAGCCCAACGGGTGGTCGTGTCATTCGGGCCGGAGCACGCCCCATTGGAGCAGCGACAGGTAAACCAAGCCCTCCAAGAAGCCGAAACATTAAGGCCGAGTCCCCGAGTCATCGTATTCGCAGCTTTCCAATTCGATGCCGAAGCGGCCAAGGATATAGACGAGACCAACTGGCCGGGCATGTCTCTGCTGAAAGCACAGATGAACGCCGACCTGTTGACAGAGGATCTGAAGCGCAAGCGGTCTAGCAATGAGAGCTTCTGGCTCATCGGACAACCTGACGTGCATTTCGAGGCCATACGTGAAAGGGGGGATGAGGGCAAATACCGAGTCAGTGTCCAGGGATTCGACTACTACAACACCAAGATCGGCGATGTTGAGTCAGGGGGCCCGGACAAGATTGCCATATGGATGTTGGACCCAGATTACGATGGACGCAGCCTCTACCCGCGACAAGTGTTCTTCCCTATGGCCGGTTCCACGGACGGATGGGCGCGCCTCGCACGCAACCTTAAAACTGAAATAGACGAGGCGTTGATGGACGCCTATCGCGGCACGGTCTCCCTGCCATTTGAGCCGGGTGAGCACTGCCGAATCGCAGTGAAAATCGTGGATGATCGGGGCATCGAGAGCTTGAAGGTGATTCGGCTGGATCCACTCGTAAAAGCTGCTTCTAAGGACGTTAAACACAGAATCGAAGAGGCAATTGCTGAGCGCTCCAAGAAGGTACCAATAGAAGAGTGGGACCGATTACCCTCGGACCTAATCGACAACTTGGATCATTACCTTTATGGGACCGACAAGGAATGACTTCAGTATTCGCTGATGCTTCATATTGGATAGCTATTTTTAGTAAGAACGATAAGTGGAACAGCGCGGCAGTTACTGCGCGTCGGCAACTAGACGAAACAACGCTGGTAACCACCGATGAGGTGCTGACCGAGTTTCTTTCTGCTATGTCCAAATCGGGAGATGTGATTCGCAGAGAGGCTGCAGGTGTTGTACGCGACATCTTGCATGACCCGGGCGTTCGGGTTGTTCACCAGACCCACGAGTCCTTCCTTGACGGGCTTGGTCGGTATGAGAGCCGGCTGGATAAGGAATACAGCCTTCAGGACTGCATTTCCATGAATGTTATGGATGCAACTGGAATCAATGAGATTCTGACCAGCGACCATCACTTCGAACAAGAGGGATTCACGATCCTGATGGACTCTACCACGTAGGATCCTACATGGAACGATCGTCGATTGATCAACTCACCATCAACAAACCCTATGATGAGCCTGCGGAGCACTGGCGCTACAACCGGGAGAAGCGGACGTTTTCACGGGTGGCAGGTCGTCGACCTGCGGGCTACCTTATAGCATCTGGAGATTCCAAAACATACGATGACCCGGGTGTCTTTGTTGAAATCCCGCTGGTCAATCAGATTAGGCCACGCGTCAAGTCGTGGCGGGAAAACAGCTATCCTGGCGTGAGCGCAATTACGAAACGCCTGTTGGAGCATTGGACGAACTCGGAGGAATTCGAGAACCGTCGATTCTTCTTTTGTCAGCTTGAGGCCGTAGAGACGCTGGTTTGGCTGACTGAAGCGCCCGATAATGAAAAGGTGGGGATAGAGATTACCGGTGACGGCGGCGAGTTCCGCCGTCTTTGTGCAAAGATGGCCACGGGAACGGGCAAGACAGTGGTTATGGCCATGGTAATCGCCTGGCACATACTTAACAAGGTTGCCAATCCACAGGACACGCGTTTCGCCAAGAACGCGCTGGTGGTCGCTCCCGGCCTTACTGTCAGAAGCCGCCTCGCCGTCCTCGAACCATCCAATCCCGAAAACTACTATCTGGCTTTCCATATCGTGCCCACACCCTTATTGGACCGGCTCCGCCAAGGGAAGGTGATCGTACGCAACTGGCACGCCCTCAACTGGGAGACTGATGAACAGATTGCCAAGAAGCGGACAGTGGACAAGCGAGGAGCCAAGAGCGACGAGGCCTATGTACGCGACGTGCTGGTCGACATGGCCGAAGCGCGAAACCTGCTCGTTATAAACGACGAAGCGCACCACGCTTGGCGGGTACCAGCCGAGTCCAAAGTGAAGGGCGTTGCCAAGGCCGATATCGAGGAAGCGACCAAGTGGGTGGGAGGATTAGACCGGATTCACCGTGCGCGCCGCATTCTAACGTGCTACGACTTTTCTGCTACACCCTTTGCACCATCCGGCAAGAGAAGCTCAGATGAGGCCCTTTTCGACTGGATCGTGAGCGACTTTGGACTGAACGACGCCATTGAATCGGGCCTGGTGAAGACACCTCGTGTCGTAGTACGCGACGATGCAGTGCCCGATGCTAGGACCTACAAGTCCCGCCTTTACCACATATATAACGACGTGGATGTTAAGGACGACTTGAATCGGCGTGCGCAGCCCCACGAACCGCTTCCCGATCTGGTGACCAATGGGTATTACCTGCTTGGCTACGATTGGAGAGAGGCAGCCAGAGAGTGGCGAAAATCAAAGCAAAAAACACCGCCAGTAATGATCACAGTCGCCAACCGCACAGAGACGGCGGCACGAATCAAGCACGCCTTTGACCGCAAGCGCATCCTGATTGACGAGCTCTGCGATGAGAAACGGACCCTGCACATTGACTCCCGGGTGCTCAAGCGGGCTGAAGAGTCCGAAGAACCGATAGCAGTGGTCACGGCGGAAATTGAAGACGAACGTGGAAACGGAGGGGCCGCGTCGCGGCTCACCGCAGACCAGAGGGCTGAGCAACTGAGGAGAATGGTGGATACCGTCGGCCGGCCGGGTCAGCCTGGCGAGAAGGTACAGAACGTCATCTCGGTAGGGATGCTCTCCGAGGGCTGGGACGCCAAGACCGTGACCCACATCATGGGACTCCGAGCGTTCACCAGCCAATTGCTGTGTGAGCAGGTTGTGGGTCGTGGCCTTCGTCGCATCACATATGACGTGAATGACAAGACTGGCCTTTTCGATCCGGAGTACGTAAACATATTTGGTGTGCCCTTCACCTTCCTGCCCCACGAGTCAGACGGCAGCGTAGCGCCGAAACCTCCGAGCCCAAAGACCGCCATTGAACCGGTCGCTGAAAAGGCTGCGTTTGAAATCAGATGGCCCAATCTCATTCGTATAGAGCACGTCTACCGGCCCCGCCTTTCTCTGGATTGGGGACGAGTCGAGTACCTTCACCTCAATGCCAGCGATACGGCCCAGATCGCCGAGCTTGCCCCGATAGTGGACGGAAAACCCGACGTCTCCAAGTTGAGCAGCATTGACCTGGAAACGCTGGCAAAGGAGTACCGGACACAGAAAATCATTTTCGAAACGGCACGGGACGTCTACGACCAGATGCAATCGTCCTGGTCAGGAAGCCGTGAGTCACTTATCGCTCAGTTAGTGAAAGTGGTTGAGGAGTTCCTATTATCTGACCGACTCGCTATCACGCCACCGTTGTTCTACCAGGAGGACACTGCTCGGCGCCTCATCATTACTCTCAACATGACGAAGATGGTGCAGCACCTTTGGGACGCTGTTCGGGTCGAGAACACGGAGAGGCTTGAGCCTGTCTTTGACCGTGACCATCCTATCCGTTCGACTGCCAACATGGCCACCTGGTACACCGGCAGGCCGTGCCACGTCACTGAACGTAGCCACATCAACATGTGCGTGTACGACAGCGCCTGGGAAGCGTCGGAAGCGTTCGAGCTGGACCACAACCCCGTGGTTGATGCCTGGGTCAAAAACGACCATCTGGGTTTTGAGGTGCTCTACGTTTACAGGGGGATTGTCCGAAAGTACCGTCCTGACTTCATCATTCGTCTGAAGTCAGGGAACCTACTGGTTCTGGAGACTAAGGGCCAACCGGACGAACACAGCCGCGTCAAGTGCCGTGCGTTGGAACAGTGGACCCACGCCGTCAACCAACACGGAGGCTTCGGTTGGTGGGCTGCCGATGTCTCATACAACCCTGACGACATCAAGGAAATCTTGGTGAAACACGCAAGGACTGAGGGCGGCAAACTCGGATGAGGTGCCGTTCAGATAGCCTCTATAGGCTTTGAGGGTGATTTTCCGCCGAAGAGTTCGAAGAACGCCCGGGTCCTCAAATCGGTGGAGTGGAATTGACCCAATTTGGTGGACACCCATCTCCTTGTTGTCTTCCTGAAAACGTAGGTTCACTTGAGCTGCACGGCGAGATCACTGATACTAACTCCGTTATGCCACACAGCGTCTTCTACACGTATCCGAGCCGTGCCACCCTCGAATTCCAGTTGAATCCCACTGCCGCTAGGGATTGTGGCATCGTCGCGCAGGTCGTTTAGTGCATCGAGGTCTTGACATAACTGCTCTAAGCGGCATCCCATATCTCGCACGAACCGCATGTTAGCGCGGATGCCGTCTTTTTCCAAGCAAGCTCCACCGTGTTCCACCGGAACCACACAGAGCAGGAATCCATCCCCTCTGTTTACAGCCGTTTCAGCCTGTTTGGCTGTCATCCGCACTCGATGCTCTCGCGTGGCCTTAACTTCAACCAGCCAAGTTCGACCGTTACGCGAAAACTCGATCCCAATCTCGTTATTGTCTTCGACCATGTCATACATGATCTCGTAGTCAGAGCCAATTCTAGTTCGCTGTACGGAGAAGCTCTCGTCTTCCAACGCTTCCTTGACCAGTTTTTCCACGAAATCGCCCAAGACTTGATTCTCATGCACAACCCTCCTCCGTTCCCTACGCTTTGCGAGGTCCTCTATCAGGTCTCTATCCGTCTCCATATCGTCTACGAAGTCGCGAACGTGGCTTAACAGCCCGTTGAAAAAGCCCATCCGGTCTACGGCCGGCCCTTGTGGTCGAAATACTGCGTTGCGCTCCCTCGCCGAATTGCTGGATGGGACTCGGTCGCGCGCCTTGTCTTCGGCCACAATGGCTCGGCCTCGCCTGCAGAGCGACTTTATCAACGGACTGCTGGCGCAACGGTTCAGTCAGCGCACCTTGAGGTCGAAGGG
>JAAXHE010000004.1 GCA_012271065.1 Candidatus Latescibacterota bacterium | reverse complement strand
CCCTTGGCGAGGTCGGCGGCGTGGGCCGCGATCTTGTATGCGATGACACCGTCTTTCACGTCTTGCCGGTTGGGAAGGCCCAGATGTTCCTTGGGCGTGACATAACAGAGCATGGCGGTCCCGTACCAGCCGATCATGGCCGCGCCGATGGCGGACGTGATGTGGTCGTAACCGGGTGCGATGTCCGTAGTCAGGGGTCCGAGTGTATAGAACGGAGCTTCGTTGCAGAGGTCCATCTGTTTGTCCACGTTCTCCTTGATGAGATGCATCGGGATGTGCCCGGGGCCTTCGTTCATGACCTGGACGTCGTACTCCCATGCGATTCCGGTGAGTTCCCCCTGGGTCTCCAGTTCGGCAAACTGGGGCGCGTCGTTCGCGTCCGCGATGGCGCCTGGACGGAGTCCGTCACCCAGAGAGAATGAGACATCGTAGCGCTTCATGAGTTCGCAGATATCCCGGAAGTGTGTGTAAAGGAAGTTTTCCTTGTGGTGCGCCAGACACCACTTCGCCATAATGGATCCGCCGCGCGAAACGATGCCGGTTACCCGTTGTGCGGTGAGCGGGATGTAACGCAGAAGCACGCCGGCATGGATGGTGAAATAGTCCACGCCCTGTTCGGCCTGCTCGACGAGCGTTTCCATAAAGACGTCGAAATTCAGGTCCTCCGCAACGCCACCAACCTTTTCGAGCGCCTGGTAGATAGGCACGGTGCCAATGGGAACGGGTGAGTTTCGGATTATCCATTCCCGGGTTTCGTGAATGTCGGTGCCCGTGGATAGGTCCATGGCTGTATCGGCGCCCCACTTTACCGCCCAGTGGAGTTTCTCGACTTCCTCTTCGATAGAGGAGGTGACGACAGAGTTGCCGATATTCGCGTTGATCTTGACCAGAAAGTTGCGTCCGATTATCATCGGCTCGCTCTCCGGGTGGTTGATGTTCGCCGGAATGATCGCCCTGCCACTGGCGACTTCAGACCGTACGAATTCGGGTTCGACGTTTTCGCGAATGGCGATGAATTCCATCTCGGGCGTTATAGTGCCGCGCCTGGCGTAGTGCATCTGCGTGACGTTGTCGCTGCCTCGCAGAACCGTTTCGCGTTTCAGCCCATCGGGGATCTCCGGAGCGTCCGGGTTTTCCGGAGAAGCTGAAGGCGTAAACTCATTAACGCCGCCCCGCGCCTCGATCCAGTCGCGACGGAGGGGTGGGAGCCCTTCGCGCACATCGTGGCCCTGCGGACCACTGGTGTCGTAGACGTACACCGGGGGTTCGCCGTTGGCGAGTTGAATCTTGCGGGCGGGCACTCGCACGTTGTCGCGGCCCTTGATATAGACCTTTTCCGAGTTCGTGAATGCGTTGCCGTTATCCGTGGAATTGTTCATCGCTCTGTCTCCTTAGATGGATACCCCACCGCCTGAGAATGCCCGGTAACTGCGAGTCGTCGTGTACGATACACACACGGCCGTCCCCGTGGAAGGAACGGCCGCTTGATTGTTCGGAAGGCCAATGTTCCGCATCCCTACGCTGGTATAATCCAGATCAGGTTCCAAGGGTATGATCTCAGCCGTTCGGCACCCCACGCGGATCTTATCTTAATTATATAGGTGAGAACTCGTTCTGTCAAGGTCAGAATCACAGATCCGTCAGTGGACGGATCCGGACATCGACTTTGAGCCGTGTTTCACCGCCGCCTTGTCGGACGCCGCGGGTGGGAGAGATGTCCAGAAAGTCGCGTCCGGTCGCGATTCGGATGTGTCGTTCGTCGGCAAGGCTCCGGTTGGTGGGATCAAAGCCCACCCACCCCAGTTCCGGAAGCAGACACTCCACCCAGGCGTGTGTGGCATTGCTCCAGGCCTGGCCGTCGGGAGAACCGGAAACGTAGAGATAGCCCGAGACATAGCGGGCGGGAACACCCCAGGAACGGGCGACCGCAATCATCACATGGGCGTAGTCCTGGCAGACGCCGTGGCCCGAGCTCAGAATTTCCTCAATTGGAGACGCGGCCGTAGTGCTTCCCGGAGTATATTGAAACACGCTGTGCAGCGTATCTGAAAGCAGGATCAAATCCCGGAGCGGGTCGTTTCCGCGCGCAATGCCGTTTTTCCTGGTGAAATCGGTGAGCGCGGGCGACGGATTGGCCATCTCGCTGGGGTGGGCATAGTCCCAATGCAGGAATGCGTCTCTCGAGGCGTCGATCTCATTCCACGCATCGGCTCCAAGACCGCCCGGAAGCGGCTTGAACGGAGACGGGCTGACTGTGGATTGAGCCACAATCTCCAGCGACTCGTGTTCCGGGTGGACGCTGAGGACGTGCCGCGTGTTCCCGAAAGGATCTGTTTCAACGCTCAGGGAACCCGGAGGTTGCGTTTCGATGTCGAAATGAAAAAGCTGCTGACCCCCGTTTTCGATTGGCTTCAGGCAAAGCAGCATGACGCACTCGCGCGCGGGGAACACGTACTCATAGCGTGAGACGTGCCTGATTTCGTATTGAATCGTTCCGGCCAAGGTATCTGCACACCCGGGAGTCAATAAACGGCGGGGTAGTCTATATAGGCGGCGGTAACAAGATCGTGGAGTTCCTGGCAGAAGCCCATGAGGTCTCCCAGAAGGACCTCGCGGTCTTCGCGATCGGGCCAATCGTAATGGATCAGCGCGCACATACGTCTGGCCATGCGCAGGGCGACTGCACTGGATTGCTCATCGGACCCGGCGCCGATGGCATTGAGTTCCGATGTCACCGCGTCGAGCGAGTAGCATAGAGAGCCGTGTAGCAGAGGGTCGGTAACGAGCAGGTCGAGGACCCGATCCGGCTGGACGTCGACGCTGTAATTGCGGCTGTAAGCGTCATAGGCCTGGCAGACGTGCAAGAGGTTCGTCCAGTCCGCGTCGGAGGACTCGTCCGTAAGTTTGTCCATGGAGAGCTGGGAAAGAAACAATGAAGCCGAACATTGGGCGCGTTCGATATGCCTGCCGAGTCGCAGGAAATGCCACCCTTCGTCGCGGTACATCGTAGCCTCCGCCACGCCGGCAAAGGTGTTAATGTCTCCTGCCGTTTCAGCATAGAAGCTCTCCGGAGCGGGCCTCCAGATATCCCGAATGTTCAGGTTCCGGAGGCGCAGATACGCCAGGTTCAAACAGGTCCACATCTCCCCGCTGATGCAGTGGCGCATCTGACGCGCATTCTCACGGCCGAGGGAGAAACAGTTCCAGACGGAATCGGGGTTTGAGCGTTCGAACGTGAGATCGTCGGCCAGCGTGTAGGAATCGGCCAGCGTGAAGTCGTCGTTCCCGACCATTGTAATACTGCCGCCGGGAGGACGACGGTTCAGGCTCATGTATATGCGACTCCAGCCGAAATAGATCTCCCGGATCGGCCGGTCCACCAGCGCTTCCACCTGGAACCGCAACAGCCGGCTGAGATGCTCCGCACGTTCCAGGTAGCGGCCCATCCAATAAAGACCCTGCGCGCTGCGCGCAAGCAGTCTGGGATTTCCGGGAATCGTCGCCATTAATCCTCATCCGCTTCTTCCGGGTTGAGCACGAATTCGGGATAGGCCTCAATACCCAGTTCGCCGACGTCCTGGCCCAACCGTTCGACTTTTTCGGAGACGCGGACGCTCAGGGTCGCGGCCAACAATCGCCAGATTACCCACGAGATCGAGAATACGAACACGCCAACCGCTACGCAGCCCAAAAGCTGGACGCCGAAATTGCCGCCTGCGGCAATGCAGACCGCCAGCGTTCCCCAGATGCCTGCGAAGAGGTGGGCGGGAACCGCGCCGACGACGTCGTCGATCTTCAACCTCTCCAGCAGCCGGATTCCGGCGGTGCAGAGGACAGCGCCCACGGCGCCGATAACAACTGCCCAATAGTGCTGGACGATGTCGGGGCCGGCTGTAATTGACACCAGACCTGCAATAGCGCCGTTCAGACTGGCGAACAGGTCCATGCGCCCCAGGATCGGTTTCGAGACGATGAGAGCTACCACAACCCCGGCCGACGCCGCGAGATTCGTGTTGACCAGGACGTGGCTCATGGCCATGGCGTCCGCGGCGCTGCCTAACGCCAGCTGCGACCCGCCATTGAATCCGAGCCAGCCGAACCAGAGGATGAAGACGCCCAGGGTCACTGCAACGATATTGGATGGCGGTGTATTCTTCACACTGCCGTCCTTTCGATATTTGCCAAATCGGGGGCCGACGACCAGGGCCCCCGCCAGCGCCGCCCATCCACCGGTACTGTGGACAATGGTCGAACCCGCGAAATCCTTGAATCCCATTGCGCTCAACCACCCGCCGCCCCAGGTCCAGGCGCCGACCACGGGATAGATGATGGCCGTCAGGACAAGCGTAAATAGAAAGAAGGACCACATCTTGACCCGTTCCGCCAGGGCGCCGGAGACGATCGAGGCGGCCGTCGCCACAAAAACCATCTGGAAGAACCAGTCCGACATGGTGGAATATTTGTTCGCGATAACCTTGGCCTTCGCCGTTTCCTGCCCTCCAACAAGTGCGAGATCGGCGGCAGACGGACCGTAGAGGAGTTTAAATGAGCCGATGAATTTCCCCACTTCAGTATACATAAGATTGTAGCCGAGAAAGTAATAGGCGAGACCTGCGATAGAGTAGAGGCCGATGTTCTTCATGCAGATCATCGAGGCGTTCTTGGTGCGAACGGAACCGGACTCGAGCATGGTAAACCCGGCGCACATCCACATAATCAGCGCGCCCCAGATCAGAAACGCGAACGTGTTGAAGACGAACATCGTCTCCTGGTCAACCGCCGCGTACGCGGCCGTGGTCCCGCAAAGCAGACAGCCAGGAAACAACAGGGCGATCTTTCCGACGGAACCGACGGCGCGCTTGCGAAACGGCAATTTCGTGGAACCTTTCATACCCTCTCCTTTCGTGGTTTTTTCCCAACGGTGAGACATGTTGTCTACGTGACGAATGCGATTGCTCAATTTTCCAGTACCCAGAGGTCTTTGCCGCCGCCACCCTGACTGGAATTAACTACCAGACTGCCCCGGCGCAGGGCGACACGGCAGAATGCCCCGGGCACGATTCGCGTTTCCCGCCCGTGCAGCACAAATGGACGCAGGTCGACGTGCCTGGGCTCAAACCGGTTGTCGACAAGACACGGTGCGCGCGACAGCGGCAATACGGGCTGCGAGATGAATTCGGCCGGATTGGCGCGCAGATGCTTCGCGTATTCCTCCCGCTCTTCAGGCGTGGCATGGGGGCCGACCAGCATGCCGTAACCGCCTGACTCTCCGACCTTCTTTACTATCAGATTCTCGAGGTTGTCGAGTGTGTACTCCAGGTGTTCCGGCCTGCGGCACAGGTAGGTGTCCACGCTGGACAGAACGGGCTCCTCATTCATGTAGTAGCGTATCATATCGGGAACGTAGGCATAGACGCTCTTGTCGTCGGCGACGCCCGTGCCGGGTGCGTTAACCAGGGTCACGTTGCCGAGTTTGTATGCGTGCAGCAAGCCGGGCACGCCAAGAAGGGAATCCGCGCGAAAGACCAGAGGATCGAGAAAGTCGTCGTCGACACGCCGGTAGACGACGTCGACACGCCGGAGGCCGGTTGTGGTGCGCATGTAGACAAACCCGTTGTTCGCCAGGAGATCTCTGCCTTCGACCAGCGCCGCCCCGATCTCACGGGCAAGAAACATATGCTCGTAGAACGCCGAATTGTAAACGCCCGGCGTCAGCAGCACGATGCATGGATCGGCCCGCCCCTCAGGCGCGAGCTCGACAAGGGTTTCGCGGAGAAATCTGCCGTAATGTTCTACGTCCTTCACGCGCGAGCGTCTGTAGAGGCGGCGCAATCCTGCCTTCACCGCCTTACGGTTCGCCACCATATACGAAACCCCTGAGGGAACGCGCAGGTTGTCCTCGAGTACGAGAAAGCCGTCGTTGGTTCGCACGAGGTCGGTTCCGCAGACGGATACCCAGGCGCCATTGGGAGGGGAAACGCCTCGCATTTCCACCCGGTACTGCGGACAACCCTTGACCATGTCCGCCGGGATGACGCCATCGCCAATGATGCGTGCGTCATTGTAGATATCCTGTAGGAACCGGTTTAGCGCTGCGAGGCGTTGCGTAAGGCCCTTTACGAGCCCGTCCCACTCGGCGCCTGACAAGATCCGTGGCAGGCAGTCCACGGGAATGATGCGCTCGGTGGCCTCTTCATCGCCGTAGACGGTAAACGTGATGCCCTCATTGGAAAACGAACGGGTAACGCGTTCCTGGACGCTTGAAAGTTCCTCCGTCGAGAGTTCGCCCAACGCTTCGAAGAGCGGGCGGCTATGCTCCCTGGGTGTGCCGTCCGGAAGGAACATCTCGTCGTAAAAATCGGAGTCAAGCGTGTAGGATTCGAATTCCATGGCAGCCATCTGAACGATCGCAGTTGCGGGTTAAAGTTGCCGGCGCCGCAAGTAATCGTGTTTCGCAATAGCGATGCCGGTACTGGCTATCAGTTCTCCAGAGTTTCGAATTTGCCGTTCCTGACCACCTGCAGAACCGCCGGATAAGTCGGGTCGCCATTCGCATCGAACGCGAACTGTCCGACAACGGTCGGCATCTCGATGGTGGCCAGCGCGTCCCTGACCAACTCGGAACTCGTTGAACCGGCCCTTATAAGTGCGGCAGCAAGAATCCGCACGCACACATATCCTTCCGCCGCGAACAGATCGGGTTCGCCACCGAATCTGGCGCGGTAATTCTCGATAAATGCGCGATTCGCCGGCGTGTCGATTGAACGAGACCAGAACGTCCCTGTAATCACTCCCTCCGCCGCAGGGCCTGCCTGTTCGATCTGGCTTGAAGCAAAACCGAAAACGAGGAAAGGAATCTCGTAAGGAATTCCAAGCTCGCGGCCCTGAACGGGAATCACGACCCTTTGCAGCGGCCGGGTCCAGACAAGGATGACATCCGGTTTCAGGTTGTTTATCCGGCTCAGTTCGGCGGAAAAATCGGTTTGTCCGGTTGCGAACGCCTCGGCCGTAAGCGTCTCCACGCCCAGGGCACTGAGTGCCTTCCCGGTTTCTTCGAAACCACTCGTTGAGAATACGTCTGTGCTGTCGTATATGACGGCAACCCGATTCAACTGCAGTTTCGCTTTTGCAATTTCGAGTGTGCTTTGCGCGATTCGGCTAACAGGCGCGGGAACCCTGAATACAAAGTCGCCGATCGCGCCCAAGCCGGCGGCTGCCGCGGTCGGGCTGAAGGCCACGACGCTGTTCTGCTGGGCAATCGGAAAGGCCACGGCCGCCGAAGAAGAGTAACCGGGGCCCAGAATTACCGAAACTTCGTCATCGTGAATCAGCTTTTCGAAGGCCGCTGCCGCGACCTCCGGCATGCTCTCACTGTCTTCTACGATGAATCGAAGTGTCGATGAGCCGAGTTCATACCGGTTGACCTCTTCTCGCGCCAGTTCCATTCCACTTCTTACGAAGTGACCGACGGACTTGCCGTCACCCGTCTCGGGCAGGACGACACCAACCCGAATTTCCGCCGGAAGACGCCCCGACGCGAGAACGGACGCGTCGGTCACCCTCGCCGTCCCTCCGACCGGCAGGTCGACCGTTACTCTTTGCCCGCTGTTGACTGGAATACTCGACCACGAACCCAGAAGGTTGCCGCCACGCGTAGCCCGTACCTGAAAGTAGCCCCCTGCACCGGCGATATCCACGCGCGCTCGCCCATACGCATCCGTTGTGTCGGTCCACGTGAAACTTGGCGGCAGTCCGGAGATCGAACGAGCGAACGCGACGGCGACTCCCCCCAATGGCGCGTCGTCGCCAAGCACGGTTGCCACCACAACTGCCCGGGATGAGTTGTCATCGAAGGCGAGTTTTCCCAGCGGCTGATCCGACGCTTCCTCCATGCCGGACATCAAGGGTTCAACCGCACGCTCGCCGCCGCAGCCCCAGATCAGACCCGCGGCGTACGCCACCAGGAATGCACTGCGAAAACTGAACGGCATTTCGGCCAGGCCTCGTCTCCACGTTGAAAAGGCGTTTAACAAGCGGATCAATCCGCCATGACTGTCTGCCCGCGAATCCCTGCACGGCGGAGCACCGTGGTGAAGAGCGAGGGTCCTCCTAGCCTCGATCGGCTCCGGCGCTCTCAAGAGTCCTTTGCCGGGGTCAGACCGGCTCCCCGTAGTGACTTCAGCTTGCGTCCTCTTCGGTCGTCGGCTCTCCTACCAATGCGGGCGCTTCAAGCGGTATTTCGACCACCATTTCGGTAAACTCACCGGGTTCGGTTTCGACACGAATGCTTCCTCCGTGCTCGCGCACGATATCGTTCGAAAGGGCGAGACCCAGCCCCGTGCCCTGGTCGGTAGGCTTGGTCGTAAAGAAAGGATTAAATATTCTGTCGACAACGTCGGGCGGAATCCCTTTGCCGTTATCTCTTATGCGTACTTCGAGGTGTTCCGGGCCGCGGCGGGTCTTCAGCCAGAGCGTTGGCATGTACGGCTCTACGTTGTCCGATTCTGCATTCTCGCGTCGTTTTTCGTCTGTCGCGTGGCAGCCATTGGTTACCACGTTCAGAAACACGCGCCCCAGATCCTGCGGAACCACTTCGACTTCGCCCACTGACGGATCCAGATCCTGTTGGATGTCGAGTTGAAATTCCGTGTCGCTCGCCCTTGCGCTGTGGTACGCGAGCCTGGCGTGTTCGTCGAGCAGATTGTTGATGTTTGTGGCCTGTCGCTGGGCGGAACCCCGGCCCATTGACAGCATATCCTGGACAATCCGGTTGGCGCGCTCGCCGTGTTCCCTGATGCGTGCGAGGTTGTCGTTGAGGTCCTGGCAGATTTCCTGGACGAGCTCGCGCTGTTCTTCGTCAAGTTCACCGCCTTCTTCGCTGAGCGTGTCCTCGAGTTCTTCCCCAAGTTCCTCCAGAAGTTCCTGGGAGACCTCGGAGAAGTTCTTGACGAAATTCAGGGGGTTCTTGATTTCGTGAGCGACCCCGGCGGTCAGTTCGCCGAGCGCAGCCAGTTTTTCGCGCATCACGATCTGGTCCTGGGCCTTTCGGAGGTCCTCCAGCACGGCTTCCAGCTGTTCGTTTTTCCCGCGTAGCTCCTCGGCCAGCTTTTCGACGAGGTTCAGGCGTTGGACCTCGAGGGCATGCCGTCGGAATACTTCCAGTGCCGCCGCCATATCGGCAACTTCATCGTGCCCGCTGATATCGACCTTGGCTTCCAGGTCCCCATCGGCCATGGCCCGCATCCTGTCCGACAGGCGTTCGAGCCGGCGCAACAACACCCGGCCTACAAATAGCCACGCGATCAACACGGCTCCACTGATGCTGACCACATTCAGTCCCAGTAAAACGCTGCGGCCGGTTCCAATTGCCTGTGTGGATGCCAGCGTGGCCTCTCGCGTGCGTTCGCGGGCGGCGCCGACGAGTCCCTCTACTTCCGCACCGAGTTTGATTTCGAGTCTCAGGTTGTCCAGGAGAAGGTTTCGTTGCCGGTCAGTAAGTTCGAACTCTCTAACGATCAGATCGAAACCGCCCTGCTTCCCCACGCCCAGCTCGAAGAGCCGATTCAGGTGCGGGGCGATCTGATCGCTCCACGGTGAGGCGCCGAGTGCCGACAAGCTGCGTTCGATGCGCCCTGCCGCCGCCTCGAAGCGCTCCCGCAGCGGCTCCAGCAGGAGTGCGTCGGACAGGTTGAATGAACTTGACAGGAGTTGCGTCGCAATAGTGGCATCGGCTTTCAAGTCGGCCAGGTGGCGATAACGATCGAATTCTTCGTTTGAAAAATGCCGCTCGCGAGGCGCGGGCGGCTGGCCTATGTTACGATAGCCGGTCATCGCGTAGAAGAGTTGATCGTCAATAGCCGGAATCAGCATGCCGAACAATTTGGCACGCAGATCGGACAGTTCCATGCGAAATGCTTCGCTGCGCGCGTTTACCTCGAACAACTCGGCGACTTCATGCTCAATCGCTTCGATGTTTGACGTGAGCGCTGCGGCGTATTCGTGTATTTTGCCGAAACGCTCCTCGTCTTCCTTCCTGGTGTCCCTTCGCATCAGGGCCGCCAACTGTGATTCGAAGGCCCTGCGCTCGTCAGCGATATCCGCCTTTACGCGGTCGAAATCATCCACCGTCGCCGCTGACGTCAAACGGGGCGCTGCTGCGACCAGGGTTCCGCTTTGCTGGGCGACCCCAAAGGCAGCGGCCATTTCCGGAACGCTGCCCTCGTTCACACGGTTCTGAATGTCGCCTACGAGATCGAATGAGAGCCACCCGACCAGACTGGCGACCATGGTGATGGCAACCGCGCCTCCTATTCCCAGATAGAGCTGCGTGGCGATGCGGAAGCGGCCTTTGAGAAGCTGTTTCAGTGTGCCAATCACGGCCCCGCTTCCTCGAGCGTATCGATCGGATAATACCGGCCGTCACGACCGATCATCGTCAGGAACACGGCATCCGACCCCTGATTGTCCTTGCTGCCGTATTGCAGTTCAAATCCGTCGATATCGACGACTCTTGTGCTGCGGAGGCTGTTGAGAAAGGTCGCCCGATTGACGTCGGCGCCGCAGCGGTGGAGCCCCGCTGCGGCGAGGCGACCGGCCAGGTACCCTTCGAATGAAACGAACCCGGGAACGGCCTCAGGATCGTATGACGACAGTGCCCGGCGGTAGGTAGACGCCACGCGGAAGTAGTCGTCGGTTGGAAAGGGTACGACCTGTGTGACATAGACGCCCGCTCCGGCCGGCCCCAACTGCTTTGCGAGAGCATTGCTGCCCACGAAAGAGATTGTAATGAAAACGGGGTCCGTACCGATGTGCCTCGCCCACGCGATAAAAGTCGCGACCGGTTCATACGCGCCGACCAGGATCACCGCTTCAGGGTTTGCCATGCGCAGGTCGAGCAGTGCCGTTTTTACCGCCGTGGTATTGCGCGGATACAAACCTACAGCCACGGCCTCCATCCCGCGCCGTTCGAGTGCCCGGCGTGCGCCATGGTACCCGGCTCGGCCGAAGGAATCGTCCTGGTACATGACTGCGATCCGCTTGATACCGAGATCGCCGGTCAGGCGCGCGACCATTTCCTCCGTTTCCTGGTTGTACGACGCCCTCAGGTTTATCACGTTGTTCCAATCAGGGTCGCGCAGGAATGCCGCGCCAGTGAATGGGGCGATATACGGAATATTGGCTTCCGCGGCGACAGGTGTGGCTGAACGTGAGGTGGGTGTTCCTACGGCGCCGATGAGTGCGAAAACCTTCGCCTCATTGATGAGATAGAGGGTGTTTGCAATGGCCGCCTCCGGCTCGTACGCGTCATCACGGGAAACAAGCTCCAGCCGGCGCCCGTGGACACCACCGCGCTTGTTGATCTCATGAAACGCGGCTTCGATGCCGCGCTTCATGTCCGTACCGAGTTGCGCGGCTGGGCCGCTGAAGGCGGCGGACTGGCCGAAGAGAATGTGCTCGTCGGAGACGCCGTTTTCGAACTCGCCGGCTTCCGCGTCGCTCGAAAGCGCCGCCCACACGACGAGCAGCGACATCCCCCGGAGAAAGTTCGATCTCATTCGGTCCTCCGCTTCACCAGCGTCAGGTGGTTCCGCCCGTTCTTCCGCTTGTAGTGCATCTCGTCCATCATGGTAAGGACCAGGTGAACGCCAAGGCCGCCGATGGGCCGATCTTCGAGCGCCGCTTCCACATCAGGTATGGGGGCGTCTTTCAAGGGATTGAAAGCCCGGCCGTCATCCGCTATCTCAATTGTAATCGTGTCGGATTCCGACGTCAGGGTAATCTCAATCTCGCCAGGTCCGCCTTCGAACCCATGCCGGATTACGTTGTTGCCGATTTCCTCGATGGCAAGGTCAACCTGATGAACGAGCGCGGGCGACAAGTCTTCCTGCAGCCCCAGTTCTTCGGCTGCTGCTGCGACCTGCCGCAGTTCATCGAGATCGGCCTTTATGCGAAAGGATTGTCTCGCGCTCACGCTTCCGGCCCTCTGTTTCGAAACGTAACGCAGGTAATGTCGTCGAATTGGGGAGTTTCGCCTACAAATCCTCTCACAGCGCTAAATATCGCGTCGTTGGCTTCACGGGCGTCCTTAGGAGGTGCGCCGGTGAAGACGTTTTGCAGGCGATCCATTCCGAACTCTTCCTCGACGTCGTTTATGGCTTCAGTAACACCGTCCGTATAAAGAACGACGGTATCACCCGGGGCAAGCGTGACCGAATTGTACCTGTATTCGATGTCCGGCAACATAGCGAGGGCGACACCGCCGGTCAGCGGCAGCGGTTCGGCCTGCCCGGCCGCGTTTACGATGAGCGGCGTGTTGTGTCCGCCATTTGCGTACACGAACTGACGATTGGCGGGATCGAATACTGCGTAGAAAACCGTGACGAACATCGCGGCTTCGTTGTTTTCGTAAAGTGCATTGTTCATTTCGTACAGTACATCGCCGGGGCTCGTCGTCCCGATTGCCGCACCCCGCAACACCGTCCGGCTTGACATCATGAACAGGGCCGCGGGTACGCCCTTGTCAGACACGTCAGCGATAGCGATTCCTATGCGTCCGCCGTCCAGCCGGATGATGTCGAAGAAGTCACCGCCGACGTTGCGGGCGGGTTCCATGCTGCCGTATGCCTGATAGGACAGATTCTCAGGGAACCTCGTGGGCAGTATCGACTGCTGCATCTTGCTGGCCACGTCCAGTTCGTTCTGCAGGGCGATCAGCTTGTCACGCGACTCCAGCGCTTCACGCCATTCGATCAGATGGCGCATGGTTCGATCGATGGTCACCTGAAGGTCGGAGAAGTCTATGGGCTTGGTGACGAAGTCGAACGCACCCCGATTCATGGCGATCCGGATGTTTTTCATGTCTCCATACGCCGATATAATCACGGAACGGATGTTGGGGTCCACCTTGGGTATCTGATCCAGCAGGGTGAGGCCGTCCATCTGGGGCATATTGATGTCGGATAGCACCATATCGATTGTGTCGTCGTCGTGCAACCGCTCGAGAGCCTCTATACCGTTACGTGCAAACACGAAGGTGTAGCGGCCTCTCCGAATCGGTCGCCGCATGCGCTGCAGCATGAGCGGTTCCAGGTCGGGCTCGTCGTCCACTACCAGGATTTTGTACGGGAGCGCAGACATTTCGTAACCTGAATTATTCATAAAAAAGGT
>JAAXHE010000319.1 GCA_012271065.1 Candidatus Latescibacterota bacterium | reverse complement strand
TATAAGAGGGCGCATGCGCCGTTGGAGGATGCCTTTCCCGAAATTCACGAGGAGAAAGACGGGTGAAGTCGATGCGGTCCTGGCTTTTTGTGCCGGGGCACCGGCAGCCGATGATCGACAAGGCCCTGGGTCTGCCAGCGGATGCGCTGATATTCGATCTGGAGGACGGCGTCCCAAAGGCTGAGAAGGATGTTGCGCGCAGTCGTGTCGCTGCCGCGCTGGACCGCGCGCGTGGCGGCTCAACGCGGTTCGTTAGAGTTCACGAGGCCGGTTCATCCGAATTGGACGCCGATCTGCAGGCGATTGCGCGTGCGGGATTGCAGGGACTCGTGTTGCCCAAAGTGCAGGGGCCGGAAGATGTGCTTCAGATGCACCGGTGGCTGGACCGACACGAGACCAGAGCGGGTATTCCGTCCGGAGGCGTCAGGCTTCTGGCGACCATTGAGAGTGCCCGAGGTCTGGTTCAGGCGCCTGCGATCGCATCCGTTACACCCAGGCTGGTGGGGCTTATGTTCGGCGTGGAGGATTTCGCGCTGGATATGGGCCTCTTTTCGCATCCGGGACAGGGATTGGTCACCTACGCCCGATCAGTGCTGGCGGTGGCCGCGGCAAGCGGACAAATCCGGGCTATAGACAAGGTATTTACGGACATCAGCGATCCTGACGGACTGGCCGTGGAGGCGCGGCGGGCCAGGGATCTGGGGTTTGTCGGAAAGGCCGTGATCCATCCGGGTCAGGTTGGAACGGTGAATGAAATTTTTAGTCCCACGGAGGCCGAGGAGAGGTGGGCACGGCGAATTGTTGAGGCTTTTGAAGAGCGGGCGGACGAAGGCCCGGCGACCGTGGATGGCCGGATGGTAGATAGGCCGATTCTGGAACGGGCGCGATGGATCCTGGATCGCCTTGAGGAAGAGGGCAATGACCAGCAGGCCGATTAAAAAAGAAGAGGGTTACTTGCACGATCAAAACCAACATCCGCCCCTGAATGGAATAAGGATTGTCTCGGTGGAGCAGTTCGGGGCGGGGCCGTGGGCAACGATGATGTTGGCGGACCTTGGGGCGGAGATCATCAAAGTCGAGAATCCCGAGACAGGTGGCGATGTCGCGCGTTATGTGCCTCCCTATACCGCTGAACAGGATAGCGTGTATTTCCAGAGTTTCAACCGAAACAAGAAGAGTATGACGCTGAATTTGCAGCATCCAGGCGGGCGGGAGGTGTTGCATCGGCTGGTGGGGATTTCGGATGGGGTGTTCAACAATCTGCGCGGAGACCTTCCGGCCCGGCTGGGTCTGGACTATCCGGCGCTGAGTGCGGTTAAGGCTTCAATTGTGTGTTGCTCGCTTTCCGCGTTCGGACGGCGTGGGTCTCGAGCGGGCGAACCGGGATACGATTATCTGATGCAGGGATATGCCGGATGGATGAGTCTTACGGGCGCGCCCGACGGTCCACCGACGAAAACAGGACTTTCCCTCGTAGATCTCAGCGCAGGCAC
>JAAXHE010000082.1 GCA_012271065.1 Candidatus Latescibacterota bacterium | reverse complement strand
GATATCGGCGAGGAGTTCGAGGTGGAGGACGCCCGGCTTTCTGACGCACTCTTCGACCGCTTCGACCCGGCACGCATCGGTTCGCTGATCGACCGGGCGGGCGACGTGGAAATCCTCACCGACTTTCTCGTAGAAGAGGCTTTGCAGAACATGCCTTCGCTCAAACAGCTGGCGGCAAATATGAAAGCTGCCGAACGCCAGCAGCAGATGAATCGCCGGCTGTACTACCTGCCTACCGTGGCCGTACGCGGAAAGGCCGACTACACTTTCTGGCGGGGCGGCAAGGGAATGCCGACGGTCTCCTCCGATCCTGCCAGAGGCACATGGAACCTGGCCCTGAACTTCACCTATCCCCTCTTTCAGGGCAATGAGCGTAAGATCGACATCGACAAGACTGCGATTCAGCAGCAGCAACTCCGCCTCCAGGAGGAAAGTCTGCGTCAGCAGCTCTCCCAGGCCGTCCGGGTGCGGATGACGAACCTGGTGTCCAGCCGCACCAATATACACTTTGCCGGCGTGGCGGCTGAGAGCGCCGGGAAGAACTTTGACCTGGTACAGAACGCCTATCAAAATGGGCAACTGGAAATCGCCCAACTTGTGGATGCCCAGCGCGTCGCCCTTTCGGCCCGTCAGGCCGAAGCCGCGGCCGTTTATCAATACCTGGTCAGCTATCTGCAGCTGGAAAACAGCATTGGAGGCTACACCATGTTCATGACTTCAGAGGAGCGGGAAGCCTTTATCGGGCGCCTGGCGACCTTCTTCTCCGTAAGGAAGCGTTCACAATGAAGCGAGGATTCATGTCAAAGCGAAAACTGGTGTTCTGTCCCGGAATACGAAGAGCTGCGTGGGCCATTCTCGTAGCGACGGGCATGTGGACCGGCTGCGGCAACGAACCACAGGTTGCCGAACCCATTCGCCCTGTAAAATACGCCGAAGCCCTTCCCGCCAGCGCCGTCCAGAGCCAGCGATTTGCCGGCACAGCCAAAGCCGGCATTGAAGCCAGGCTCAGCTTCAGAACCGGCGGGCTTATCGAATCGATCGGAGTAAAGGTGGGCGACCAGGTCCAGGCGGGGCAGCGCATTGCCATGCTCGACAACCGGGATGCGGTTCTCGCGCATCAGCGGGCAAGGGCGGCGCTCGAGAACGCCAGAGTGCAAAAGGCCAATGCTCAATCCAGGCTTATTCGCGTGCGGCAGCTCTACCAGGCCGACAACGTCTCCCTGGCCGAGTACGAACAGGCCAGAAACGGGTTTGCCTCGGCCACTTCCAGTTTCGAATCGGCGCAAAAGAGTCTGGATTTGCAGGCGCGCCAGCTAGGTTACAATGAGATATTTGCCCCTATCGCCGGCATCGTCACCGCGGTACACAACGCGGTCAACGAAGTAATCCAGGCTGGCGCGCCCCTGGTGGAATTGAGCGCGGGCGAGGATATTGAAATGGAGGTAGGGGTCCCCGAGGGTTATATCGCCCAGATCCGGACCGGACAGCACGCGCGCGTACGTTTTTCAGCACTTCCGGGAGTGGATTTTTCGGGCCGGGTCCGCGAGATTGCATACGCGCTCGGTGCCTCGAGTACATACCCGGTCATTGTGCAACTCGATGCGCCGTCCCGGTCCATCCGGCCCGGCATGGCCGGTGATGTGGAATTCAGCTTCGGCGCAGGCGAGCCGTCGGAGGACCTGCTCGTGGTGCCCGTTAAAGCGGTTGGCGAAGACGCCAACGGTCAATATGTATTTGTCATAGACGGGGTCGAAAATGGCGTGGGGACGGTTCGCCGCCGGCCAATTCGGGTCGGCAGTCTGCTGGCCGACGGTTTTGTCGTGGAAGAGGGTCTCACCGAACGGGAGCTGGTCGCGACCGCTGGCCTCAGATCGCTCTTGAGTGGTATGAAGGTGCGCATCCTGCAACAATGAGATGGAAAGGTCCTGAACGGATTTTGCTATGAACCTGGCCCGAATTGCCCTGGAAAACAACCGCGCCACCATCGTGGTCCTGTTCGTCGTCGCGCTGCTGGGGCTCGTCGGCTATCAGACGATGCCACGCGACAGTATGCCCCCTTATACCGTCCGAGTCGCGTCGGTTGTGACCGGCTTTCCCGGTGCAGGTCCAGAGCGAGTCGAAGCCCTGATCACCAGCAGGATCGAAGAAGCCGCGCAAGAATTGCCCGTGTTGAAAACCGTCACGAGTGAATCGCGGACCGGGTTGTCAGTGGTTTCGGTCGAGCTCAAACAGGAAGTACATCCGGAAGAACTGCAGGCCGTATGGGACCGTCTGCGTCGCAAGATTGAGACCATTCGATCGGATCTGCCCGAGAGTATCTACGGTCCCGAGGTTAATGACGACGGGGTCGGGGTGGTGTACGGCATTGTGATCGGTCTGACAGGGGATGGTTTCACCTTTGCCGAACTTGAGGCCTACGCCCAGGACCTGAGAGACGACCTGATCAAGCTGCCCGACGCGGCCGAAGTCAAGATAAGCGGTATCCAGGAGGAACGTGTCTACCTGCAGTTCAACGACGCCCGGCTGGCCGAGCTGGGGCTTTCGGCGCAAAAGATAAAGAACAGCATTGCCAGTACCAACATCGTGTTTTCCGGCGGTGAGGTCAGCCTGGAGGATGAACGCCTGGTGCTCGAACCGACCGGCAGCTACGCCGACCTGGACGATCTGAGGAGGACCTTGATCGCGGTGGGCAAGGGTGGGAACGTGTACCTCGGCGATGTAACCCGCATCGTTCGAGCCTATGAGACGCCCCGGCAGCGCCTGGTCAAAATCAACGGTCAGCCGGGACTGTCGCTCTCGGTGGCGCTCAGCGAAGGGGCCAACATCATCAAGCTGGGGAAGGAAATCGACCAACTGACCGCCATCCATCAAGCGCGGCTGCCGTTAGGCATAACCCTGAACAGGGTGGCCTCCCAGGACTTTGAGGTAGAGAAATCGGTCGCCAACTTCACGAGCAATCTCGTTCAAAGCGTCTCCATTGTGCTGCTGTCGATGCTGATCTTTTTGGGGCTGCGCACCGGCCTGGTCGTGGCCAGTCTCATTCCCATGACCATTGTCGCGACCCTTTTTGTCATGGGCGTGTTTGACATCGGTCTCAATCAGGTTTCGCTGGCCGCGTTGATCATGGCGCTGGGTATGCTGGTGGACAATGCCATCGTCGTGTCCGAAGCCATCGTGGTCAAGATGGAAAAGGGTACCGGCGCCAAAGAAGCCGCAATCGAATCGGCTCGGGAGCTGGCCGTACCGCTCCTGGTCTCTTCGCTGACCACTTCAGCCGCGTTCCTGTCCTTCTTTCTGGCTGCGTCCATCATGGGCGAAATGATGGGGCCGCTGTTCACTGTGATAACCATAGCCCTGCTCTCTTCCTGGTTGCTCGCCATGACTATGGTCACGTTGTTGGCGGTGTATTTCATCCGGGTAAAGCGGCGGGCCACTCAGTCGGGGAAAGGCACGTATATCGATCGCCTCAATGGCCGATATAGAGACCTGCTAAACAAGGCCCTCGCTCGTCCCTATCCATTTATGGGGATCATTGCCGGTCTGTTTGTATTGTCACTTTTCGGCTTTAGTCTCTTGCCGTTCATCTTCTTTCCGGACAGCGAGCGCAATCTGTTGACGGCAAATCTGAATCTGCCCCTGGGTACCAAGATCGAGACGACGACCGCCCGGGTGGAACGGCTCGAGTCATATATCGCGGATAGTCTATTGGTGGACGAAGAACGAAGCCGCGGGGTATCGAATTGGGCGACCTTCGTCAGTGAGGGCCCACCTCCCTACGATCTGGGTTATCAGCCGGGCGAGGCGAACTCGGGTTACGCCCATATATTGCTCAATACCAGTTCCGGCGACGACAATCAGTGGATAATCGATCGTCTGAATGGCTTCTGCTTTCGCTCCTTTCCCGATGCCGACGTGCAGGTTTCGAAGTTGGCCGGAGGCGGTGGCGGCAGAGACGTGGCAGTGAGGATAACAGGGCCTGAGCCCAACGAATTGTTCGGCCTGGCCGAACGCATCAAGCGAAAACTCAACGAGATCTCAAGCGCGCAGAATATCGGCGACGATTGGGGACCAAAGATCAAGAAAGTCGTCGTGGACATCGACCAGTCCAGGACCAGAAACGCCGGCTTGACCAACCAGGACATCGCCCTTTCGTTGCAGACCGCGCTCACTGGGTTCAATACGGGAGCTTTCCGCGACGGCGACCGGAGTCTCCCCATTGTCCTGCGCAACGAAAGCAGTCAGGATGTGGATGTACGCCAACTGGAGAGCATCAACATCTACGCCCAGGGCTCGGGCGAGAACGTGCCGCTCGGACAGGTGGCTCGGATCGTGCCTCAATGGCAACTCGCCAAGATCAAACGGCGCGACCTCTACCGCACGCTGACTGTGACGTGCGATGCCAAAAGCGGCTTCACGGCGCAGGACATCACCGACGTGCTCATCCCCTGGATTGATGAAGACAGGAAATCGTGGAAGCAGGGCTATAGCTACGAGTTGGGCGGCGAGTCGGAGCAGAGCAGCGAGGCCATGAGCGCGGTGGTCGCCAAACTGCCTCTATCCGGCTTTATCATCCTGGCGCTGTTGATTATCCAGTTCAACTCCTTCCGCAAGACCTTTATCGTGCTGAGCACCATTCCTCTTGGCCTAATCGGGGTCATTGCCGGATTGCTCATCTTTCGCTCGTTCTTTGGTTTCTTCGCCTTTCTCGGATTGATCTCGCTGGCCGGTATCGTCATCAACAATGCGATCGTACTCATAGATCGCATACAGATCGAACTGGACCGATCCGGGCGGGCGTCTGTCGAGGCAATTATCACCGCGGCTCAGCAGCGCTTTCGCCCCATCTTGCTGACCACATGTACGACGACGTTGGGCCTTGTCCCCCTCTATCTGGGCGGTGGGTTGATGTGGGAGCCGATGGCGGTGGCCATTATGGTGGGCCTGCTCTTTGCCACCGTTATCACCCTGGTGTTCGTGCCGGTGTGCTACAAAATTCTGTTTGCGATCGAGAACTGAAGTACGCGAACAATGCAGGGTTCTCTTACCGCGCCTGCCTCCCTGTCCTGCCACTACTCGAACAAACCCTTAGACGGAATCCCAGGCAACGCCTCGCCAGACACGAGATATCCCGATCTGATGTTCGGCCGTCTCGTCATTCAGAGCTCGGCAGAAGGGCGATCGGACGTGCTGCCTCTCAGGCATCGCCACGTGCAGATCGCGCAGAAATGATCCTATGCCGCAGTAGAATCTTCGTCGGCCTGGCGGCATCCTTCGACAGGCTCAGGGCAAGTACTCAGGATGACAGTACAGGCCAGTGCGTGACGGATGTGTTTTCCGATCATTGCCGTCGATGCAACGACCCTACTCCAGTGTTCCGTCCCAATGCTGACTTATATACTTCACGACGCCGTCCGCATCATTGCTGTCGATGATCCCGGTGGCCCGTTCCTTGAGAGCTGGAACGGCATTCGCCACCGCGAGGGCCTCGTCCGCCAACGTGAACATCCCCAGGTCGTTTTTTTCGTCGCCGAAGACGACAAGACGACGATCTTCCAGACCCTTCAAGCGCTGAACATATCGTATGCCGGCTTCTTTCGTGGCGCCGGCATCCTGAATGGTCAGCCAGTGCCAGCCTGGAGAAGACAGATTCTCGAAACATTGGGTCTGGATCCGCCCTGCGAATGGCTGGCTCATTTCATCAGCAAGTTTTTCCATTTCCGGTCCCGTTCCGATGACCCTCAGACAGACCACCTGCTCTTCCAGGCCGCGCTCCAGGTCGTGCAGATAGTGCATTCTCGGATCCTGGTTGAGCTTCCTGTTCCGCACGTACCATGCCATGCCGTCATTGGTGATGTCGCGGTAGTAACAACGATCGGCCGTTCCGTCGTACGTGGAGATGAAGGGCACGTGGCCGGAACGAGCAATCAGTTTCCACAATCCGGGCAGAATATCGCGGTGCAGTTCGTGGGCCACATAGTGCCGACCGCCAGCCAGATCGGAGACGAAGGCGCCGTTGACTTCAACGACCGGCAAACAAAGGCGCAGGCCAGCCAGCACGTGGCGCATGGAGGCGATACTGCGTGCGCTGGCTACGGTGAATAGCAGGCCCTGATCCATCAGCGCGTTGAGGGTATCCTTGCTGTATCGAGATAGAGTCGTTTCGCTATCCAGAAGCGTGCCGTCCAGATCGGAGACAAAGAGAGAGGGTTCGGGAAGCATCGAGCTATTTCCTCAGCTGTTCAGGGAGGTCCAGAATTATCCTTGTTTCGCAACCTGTTCAGGTGTTTATATTTCCGTTTGGAATGCCGCGGATATACGGTTGCGAGAGGAAATCTACAATACCCGGAATCGGCAATTCTTCCAGGCTGTAGCACTTGCTCAACCGGACAAACATCCGACCAATTACCCTTGATTCGTAATTGTTCGGGGACCTGAACGTCGAATATACACAGAAGAACAAAGCCGAATAGACGTCGAAGTTCCAAGAGGTTTGTGGTCACTGGACATAAACGGGACCTTTCCCCCCGGCCCCTTAGAAACGGGTAGACGAGAGACGGGAGAGGGGGAGAAAACCGGGTAGACGGGAGACGTAAGACGGTAGAAGATATCCTTGCCGGCCAATTTATCCCCCCTTGCCTCCGGCACGAAAAGAAGCCTCACAAGGCAGGTAATCTCTAACCTCTACCGGCTACCGTCTCACCGCCTTTGGTCTACCCTCTACCCGCATTCAGGCTCTTTTTGGCCATCTTAGCTGTTGTCTCTTTTCGAGTTGAGGCTGGACAGTTCGGCGGTTTATCCAGCGGCTAAGCCAGCTCCACCTTGAAAAGGAAACTCGCGCGGAAGTGGTTGTCCGATTCGGCCACGATGAATGTCTTCGCGTCCACCATGCACATATGGTGCGCCAGCCAGCACCGCGTCCCATCCTGCGTATCCTGAATCGGCCCCAGGTTGTCGAACCGCCCGGTTTCGCGGTCATACGTGAAGAAATGCGTATCGTAGTCTCCCCCGCTGACCCCGTAGATCAGGCCCTCGGGACCCTCGATCAGTCCCTTCATGCGCGGCGCGACATAGGGCTTTCCCAGATACGTCGCATTCACCCCGGGACCCCTGTGATCCACCTGTACGAGCGCCCCGGCGGTCGTGCCGATGTACATCGTCCCGTCCTCCGTCAGTAACGACGAATCCATCTGATTCGACCCTTTGATTCCCGGCGAAACGTCCGGCAGGTCCACGTTCGTGAAATCGATCTCGTCCCGGTCAGGATCGTATCGCAGTAGTGGGTAGCGCCCGGCCCATTGCATCAGTTCGTACGTGTGCCAGGCGCCACCGTCCGCGTCCAGCGCAAGATGCTCGGTGGATACGTCGCCCAGCATGGTCAGCACGCGCGCGTTGTCGCTTCCAATGTCGTATCGAAACATCTTTCGTCCGGGAAACGTATCGCCGTAGATGATGCCCCGGCGGCGGTCCATCACGAATCCCTGAACGTAGTCGTGTTCGATCGGGATGCACAGGAATTCGTACTCCCCGCTCCTGGGATCGTATCGGAAGATCGGACCGCCCGTGGCTTTCGGCCAGATATCGGCGTCTCCCAGCGTGGCTACCCCCGCGTACACGCGTCCCTCATCGTCCACCTCCAGGCCCTGGTGGATCTTGCTCCCGTATCGGTCCCGTTCCCCGGGATAGTTTAGAGACGTCCACGTATCCGTCGCGGGGTTGAATGAGTAGAAGATGTCCCTGTCCAGCGCGGTCAGCCCCACGTAGACAAGGCCGTCGGTGGGGTTGTAGCACACGCACGTGGGAGAGATCCACTTCCTGCCGAAGACCTCGTCTTCAATCCAGTCTTCGCTCGCCTTCCACTTCGTAAAATGCGACCACTTCTCCATGCTGATTTCGCATTCCCGAAGCCGATGGGCGGTGATTCTTTCAATCTTCATGACATCCTCCTCGTGTGTAAACTCGTGTTCGCCTGCGTGCGCCTTGCCGTTACGCGGTTGATCAGCTGGTTTCTGTCCGTTGTGATGGAAGGACGGCGATCAGCCGGCAGGGCGCCGCGCACGCGCCTCGAATTTTCATCGGCAGGGCGATCAGCCGGATGCGGGGAACGGCAATCTCCGCCACGTTCATCAGCGAACCGATCACCAGAACGCCGGACCTCATCAGCATGGGCCAGAAACTGGGTTCTTCCTCCCCGTCGTGCCAACTCGCCATGTCCGACGCCAGGATCGAAGGTTGCTGACTCACCGCCCAGTCGATCGCGTCGTAGCTGAAGTGCGGCGTCAGTTCGCAGCGAACGTCATTGCTGCCGAACCGGTTGTATCCCGTGGCGACCAGAATCGCGTCCCCCGGATGGATTTTCTCTCCAAGTTCTCCAAGAGCAAGGCCCAGGTCAGCGGCGGTCACTTTTTCATCCTTGCCTCTGGGGATATGCAACACCACCGCGGACACGAACAGCCGATCCAGGCCGACGTCGGCAACCGATTCCATCTCCGGATAGAGGTGCGCTCCGGTTTCCAGGTAGTTGCCGGCCTGCACGCACATCCGGACCTCCTGCGTGTAGCTGCGGTACTCGCGACCCCTGCACAGGGCCTCCATTTCCTCGTCGAGTTCGCGCATATGGAACGACGGCAGGGTTCCCGTCATGTCGACCGGCATCCCGTTGAAGTAATCGCAGGTGAGGTCGACCAGCCGTCCCATATCCCAGGTCTGGTTCAGCTCGACACCCGAATTTCCGCCGCCGCTCTCTTCCTCTTTTCTTTCTGACTTCACTTCTTTCCTCCGTATCGTTCATCCTATCGCTGAAGCAAGTATTCGGTGGTGGCAATGGGCGCTTTTATTCGCGGCATGAAGCGGGAAGACGTAAGCCGGTAGAAATAAGAGGTCCAAACCTCACCCAACCGGCTCGCACTCCCGTGCGCAAATCACGTCTTTTGATTCTTGCGCGAGTCCAATTGTGGACGTTTCGTACGAAAAAGTTACCACGTCCTCTTCCTTCTTCCTTTTTCTTTTTTCCTTTTTCCTTGTTGCGCCCTTACCCATATGGAAAAAACGCATTCGAGACCGTCCCCGTAAAGTAATCCACGGCGATCCAGAACCCGGTACAGACGGACTCCCCGAGGATAATTCCCATGAAAAACGGCCGGGTCGAACGGTACAGCTGTGCGCCCCCGAACCTCAAAACCAGGCTTTTTACGCCCCATGCCAGGAAGACACTGATGAAGAAGTAATCCGTATATGCAATCGTGCTGACTGGAAGCGCGACGGGGTGCAGGGGCCACCACACGAACCGTGCCCGCATCGCCGCCAATGACGCCGCAATGGCGCCGCCCAGACCAAGATACAGAAACCCCCTGGTGAAGACCGGACTCGGCTCCAGCATGCGCCGCCCGACAAAGGCGTCGAACGGAAGTCGCGCGTAGTCCAGAAAGTGCCGGTCCAGATTCAGCCCGCCGTGCGCATAGCCGAGCTTGAGCGTCATCGTGCTGGCCGTGATCAGCCCCACCGCGAGGGCAAGGCCCATGGCCCAGACCAGGCCCCGCCGCCGTGCGAACCGGCGCGCAAGAAACAGCGCGCCCGCAGCACGGGGCATCAGCGTACTGGTCCGGGTCATCGTCCACGCGTAGCCGAACCCCAGCGTCACCAGTCCGGACGGGCCGAACGCGGAAGACCCGATCATGCAAACGGCGAACTCGGAGGGATTGATGGGCGAGTACGCGGTGACGAATCCGGTCTCGCTCACAATCCGCGCCATCACCAGGAACACGATGAAACAGGAGGCGAACAAGACCAGGATCACAGGCGGAGACATCCCGGCCTGGTACAGCCAGCACCCCAGATACAGGGTTCCTCCGCCGATTCCGATCGCCGCGGCCCGGTAGGACATCACCTCCTTTGTATCGTCCGCCGCTGATGGTCTTCCCAGCGCTTTCGCAGCGACCTGGCGCAGGTGTTCGCGCCCAACCCATAAGCTGTACGCGGCCAGGACCACCATGTAGCCCATGCCCATCAGGGCCAGCGACGCGTGTCCCTGGGAACTGAACCGGCCCACCACACCCGAGACATTGTAGCGTTCCGCACCCAGAATTGCCAGTACTCCCCGGACAATCTTGGAGATTACGTTGAACACCCAGATGCTCAGGCTAACGTCCGTATTCACGAAATAGGAATACCCCAGAATAGCGAAGTGCATCCTGAGGCGCAAGGGCGTCGTACCGTCGAAAATCCAGATATCGTGGACAAGGCCGATCCTGGGAATCGTGTGAAAATAGTGGTGCAGCGCGTTGATCGAGCCGATCGCGAACGGAATCGCGAAACCCGCCCACATCAGCCGGCTCCTGAAGAGCCGTCCCACCGTTCCACTTCGGGTTTCGCTCACCTCCAGGGGCACCTGCATGATCGGAAACGCGAACCGTTCGTGGTCCTCCCACTGCTTCCGCAGGATTACCGCCAGACAGATCAGCACCCCGAGAAGCGCCAGCAGAAACGCGCCCCAGCTTACGAGAGGGACGAGCCACGCCTCCCATGGAAGCGGGACCCCGTCCGGCAGCCCCTCGTAGAGGCCCCGGACGACCTCGCTGTCCCGCGGCGCCGTCCAGGAGACGATATTGGGCAACACGGCTTCCAGGTCACGTCGCTCGGGAGAAGCGTAATAGGTGACGCCGGTGAGGTAAGAGATCAGGTGTTTGACCATTTGCGAGACGGGCAGCAGAAAGAGAAACATCACGTAAATGGCCAGCAGTTCGCCACGATTCAGGGCGAATCGTCGCTTCAGCGCCGCGAGCAGCGGGTTGGCGAACACGACAAGCAGGAAGAGGATGACCAGCGCGCCGCGGTCTATGAAATACGCGTTCAGCCATCGGCCCTGGATCACCATGCGATTGTACGGCAACACCAGACCCAGAATTCCGCACAGAGCAAGGCCGATCAGAAAGGCCCGAGGGGTCAGGCCGTCCCGCCCGTCCTCATCGGGTGCGCGGAAACCGGGTTCGCGGTCCATCCGTGGTCCAGTCCCTTCACTGCGTAAACGCGTCACTCCCACTCCGCCACTATGGGGATGACGCCGTCGGCCTGGGTGATCGAGAGACGATATTGGATGGATTGAGATTCGATCGAGGCATCGGTCATGCAGGATGCTTCCGTCAGACCGTTGAAGATTCGCGAAAGCCGTTTTCCCGGTGGAATCCGGAATCGGATCGACACGGTCGCCTCCGCTCCGAGGTAGGACGCGAGAATCGCGATGGCGTATCGGGGCCCCGACTGGGGGAAGAACTGAAACGTATTGATCCCCCGCCGGTCCCAGGGTCGAAGCCTTTGATAGGCCGTTTCCGGCGGGAAATCCTCCACCTCGATTGACGCCGGCCGGCGCGCCAGGAACCTGACCACGTTCCCGATCAGCCGGCGCGTATGGTTTGGAAGCTTCACCAGAGGTTCGTACCCCGGTTCCCGGTGACGAAGTACGGGATCGCCCGCCAGGTAGACGAACCTGCCCTCGCCTACACGGCTCAAGACCAGGCCCGGCGCGCCCGTGTCGCGTCCGTCCGCGTCCACGAGCGTCGCCCAGACCTCCCCTTCGACACGGCCGATTTCGTACGGATTCTCCACGACCGCGGGCGCCGTGATTTCGGCCCGTACCGGACATCCGTCCGTGAACGAAAGCCGGTACTGGCCCGCCAGTCTTTCGCCGTTGACACTCACCCCCCAGCGGGATGCCAATCCGTCCCCTGCAGTGCGTCCTTCCTCGTCGGACAGGCCCAGGTCCGCGATCGCCAGAATCCGTCCGCCGTCCTCCAGATAGGCTGTGAGCCGGTCCCGCTGTTGCCGGGAGAGACAGCTGACGTGGGGCAACACAAGCGGGTCGTTCCGATCCAGGTCCGTTTCATCCAGTCGGCTGTCCCACACGAACGCGTACGGCAGCCCCTCGTCCCGCAATATCCGCGTGATGGGATGGATCGCCAGGGCGTCGTAGTCCACGTCGTGATACCGCCACACCTCGCTCTGGATTGAATGCAGCAGGCTGCACGAGAATTCAGGCTCCGTCTCCTTGAGATAGCGGTCCAGTCGAAGCGTCTCCATATACCCTTCGTACTGCGCCGGCGACGCTTTCAAGGTCTCGTAACACCACGGACTCACGTACTCCGCCCCTACCGCGAACGGCAGAATACCGGTCCACTGGCCGTCTTTGCGCGTCATTTCGAGCGACGTGCCCGGACAGAACGCCTGTACCGCCAGTCGCAGCGGTTTTCCCTGAAGCGCGCCGACGAAGATCGAGGCCATGTCGAGTACAATAGGGAAACGCGGCGTGAAATGATGTGTTCCTCGGGTCACGCCATGGTATAACCCCGTGTTCATCGAATCCAGGGCCCGGCTCATCGCCCCCAGATCCACGGCGGAAGCCCACGGCCGGATCCCCATCAACTCGGTACACGCCGTGGCCATTCCCACCCCCAACTCCGGATGCACCTCACGCACCGTTTCTCGGAACTCCGCGTGCACCCCCGTCCACTGTTCAAAACGCCATCTGATCCAGTTTCGCCACAGCCGGTCTTTCCAATCGATCCCGGTCGGCGGATCTTCCCCGTATCTGTCGGCAAAACGCTCGCGGCAGGAGTCGCAGTAACAGGCCATCTCGCCGTACGCCCCCAGAAAGCCCTCATCGTTCAGGTACACGAACCGGAGCGCGGGAATCCTGGCAAGCCTGCGCAACTCCTCCTTATAGTCACTCTTGTTGGCTTCGTTGAAGGGACATAGCCAGTTCACGTTTCGTATACGACCTTCAACTGCGGTCAGATCCCGGGACGCCTGAACTGGAGCTGTCTCACGGCTCCGGTTTCCCGTTCCGTCGTCGCGAAGGACCAACCGACTCTCGGGATGGGCGAGCACGACCTGCTCGTGATATTTCATATACCCGGTATTCACGAGCACCCCCATCCCTTCCTTTTCGGCCAGTCTTCCGACTTCCATTGCCGTCGATAGACGAAGTGCGCCGATATCCACGCCGGATTCCACCTTGTTCACGAAAAAGTACAGGTCTGTGAAACCCAGTTTCCTGGCTTCAGGGACGATTTCCCCGGGTTCCCATTCAGCCGGAATGTGCAGGTGGGCGAGGCGACGAATTTCACGCATGGCCGAAACCTCCGTTCGGGATCGACCGCAAGCGTACGAATGGCCTGAGTACACGTTACGGAAACACACCGTAGCGGACAAAATGGCCAACGGTCAACCGCAGTAGACGACTTCGGTGTATCTGTCTTTGTCGAGTGGAAACGGATGTACCCGCATTCTCCGGTCGGCGGCGGTCATAAAGATCGCATGGGAGGTCATCCAGTTCGCAATGTTGGCGCCCGGCATCTGCAGGATGCGGCCCGGAGCATGCACGTCGAATGAGAAATCAACAAGGTCCTCCATCTTGCGCATCTGTCTGAACGTCTCCCGGTAATATTCCACGTACTGCACGCGGTTCTGCGAATTGTAGTAATACGGACTCGTCCAGAACTTCGACTGTCTCTCCCGCGCCGGGCCCTGAAGATCCGGATGCTGCCAGTGATTCACCTCGAGTACCATGTCGTCTTCGGATTCGCGAAATGCGATATTTTCCGACTCCAGTTCGAAACCGAGGATGTTACCCCGGGCGTCCACGGCCGTGCCGGTCAGCCCCTTCAAGCCGGAAATCCGGTATTCAGAAAGAAACCGTCTGACGTCCTCGCAATCACTGCAGTGCTGGGGCACAAGCCCCGTGATCTGAAACAGATTGACGTGTTCCGGATTGTCGGGCCAATGGAATTTCGGCGCCCCCGAAGCCCAGCCCGTCAGCAGGCCGGCGTCGTTGACCGACGTATGAACGACACAGAAGTGATGCCCGCCCATGCCGATATATCCGTTCGGCCGGCAATCCGGAAACGCGGCGACGAAGCGATCCTTGAGAAAGTAGCTCGTCCCGGCGGCATCGGACGGGTCGTACGTCCGCAGAAGAGCCGGACCGTCCTCATTCAACTGGATTCCGAACGCGGAACATGCTTCTTCCTCGCGGCCGGTATTGACCATGTGCAGATAGTATGTGTGATCCAAATTATCGATACCCGCTGCCGCGCCGTACGCTTCCATCCGTTCCATGAAATCCGGAAACTCACGCCGCATAAACGCCAGGTTCTTCCGGAAATACGGGTGATCGAAATTGTGAGGCAACGTCAGCCATTCTTCCAGCCGCGAGCGGAGGAATTCAGGGTCCAGAGAACCGTGAGCCCATCCCATCTCGACAGGGCTTCCCCGGAACACGTGGAATCTCACCGGTCCTTCACGAAGCAATACCACGGGATCACCCATAGGAATCTCCTCAAATACCGAAGATACTCTCTGGAAACAGACACTCCGGAAAGAAGCGTGCCAAAATAGAAACGGCAGCCCGCAAGGGCTGCCGTCCGTACGGCGTGCATCCGACGAAAATCTGTGAAGAACAATCAACCGATATCGGTGCAGAATCTATATGTCTGCGAATTCTTCTGTCATCGCCTCGCACGCATGTAACCTGAATCTGCCAGACCTGCGGATTGGTGTAGAACCGGCCAGGAAACCCGCAGCGACGCGAAGAAGTCCGCAGGCCGGATCCGTCATCCGCAAGGCCAATATTACGACCCAGCGGCCGGAAGTCAAGCTCAAACCCGTGCTCGCGGTTTTCGAAATGTAACACAGACAGTCAGACCGGGAAGTCAGAAGATACCAGGCCCCACGAGAAAAGAACCCGACCGAAAACCCAGCAAGCCTCGTACTCGTGGCTCACCGGGAGTTTCCGGGCGGGTTCTCAGGATAACGCTTCCGCCTCGCCTTCCGGCACTGCTCCCGCCGAGAACGCCGGCTTGGCAGCGGCTTCAGGACTGGATGCGGCCAGGGCCTCGGCACGTACAACCCGCGCTGTGCCGCCAAGCGTCAGTTCCAGAACCTGGCGCTTATTGAGATTGAGCGGAATGCTGTTCCACTCCCCCACGATCTCGCCTTCGGTGTTCCGTGCCCGCGCCCGGTAGTATCCAGACCCCACATCCGCACCGGAAATAGTCAGGTAGAAGGAGCCGTTCGCATCGGTGACGCCGCTCCAGGCGTAGTCGGACGGCCGCCCGGCGATGGCGCGGGAGAATTCCACGTCCAGCCCTGCAACCGCATCACCCAGCACCGTGGCCCGCACATCCGTTCGGCGACCCGCCGCGACACCGGATGCACGACCATAAAAGCCCGATCCGACGATGATGTCAGCCGAGACTGTGCTTCCGTCCGGTCTCTGTAACTCGACGGCGAACTCACGTGCGTAGCCCACCTTGGGGATATCGGCGCTGTCGGTGTGGTCCGTGGGATCGTCGAAGAAATACTGTACGAAGCCGCCTTCAGGGTTGCCCTTGGCCGCCTCGATGACCTGCGGCAGAACGAGATGTCCGCTCACGACATCGCGAACAGTCGCTACCAGAGGCTGTAGCTCGAATCTATTAGGAAACGCGCCGTGAAGCAGAATTGTGTTGCTGGTGCGATCCAGGATGTAGAGATACACCGAACCGTGTCTCCAGGGCCCATTCGGATCCCGAAAGGCTGTCCTGACCTTCGAGATGGCGCTTATACCTCCAGATTCGTAGGCTGCGCGAAAGTAAGTCATCGCCTCCTCGACGAAGGCCTTCAAAGTCCCGCGGTCCACCACGTCCCTCGCAGTAACGGACGGGTCGCCGAAATCGAAGGCTTCTTCAGCCACGTGAGTCTCATTGAGATCGAATCCGGCGAGTATCACGATCGGGCTCTTGAAACCGAGTGAGAAGTAGACGCCGGCATGGCCGGAGGCGCCTGGTATGCCTGTTGACAGATTTGGAATAGGCGTGGTCGCATCGAATGCGCCAGCCGGTTCCTGCATCAATTTTCCCATCACAGCGCCGAAAGCCTGGGCAGCAGTTGCAGGATCGGGTGAGGTCATGTTGGCCAGGTCGCGCCTGGATACGCCCAGCCCGGAAAGGATCGCCCCATAGATCACGGGGTTGAGCAGCCTGCCCGACAATGCCTTGTCCTTCGCGTGGATAAACACCCTTCCGTCGGGCGTCAGGCTCACGATGTACGTGGAACCGGAACGCCAGATTCCATCGTCCTGCCTTGTGAGACATCCGATGTACGCCGCCCGTTCAAGAGTCGATTGTCCCCGGGACTCGCTCCTGAAGAAATCTCTCGCGGCCAGCGCGAATTCCTCCGGGCTCGCGCTGCCGTCTTCCACCTGTTGCGCCGTCACACCGGGATCGTCAGGAGGCGTCACGCCGGGAGGAAGCGGACACGCTGCGAGGGCGGGAGGCGCATTGGTACAGACGCCGGCCAGCACGACCAGGCCGAAAACAGGAATCACGGATGCCAAAGCGAGCAGTAATCGATCTTTCATCGTAACCGTTCTCCTTTCCGGAAGACAAGCGGTTTGTGATCTCCGACCTTTCAGCAAAGATTGAAAGCAACAGTTCGACGGCTGCATTCAGATGACGTCCGCTTCTTCCCTGTCCGGCGGCGAATCGCTCGACCGCGGATTGTCACATTACCGTATACGGGCAATACCCACGCGACAACTGGCGGTAACGTAACACAGTGGTCGCATGTATTCTCGTCAAATTGACAATATAGCAATAAAACTTTGAACTAACATTGAATTCGATCATTTAAATGATGATTTTTTGATGAAATACAGCGTTTTCGTGCCAATTTGAACCGGGCAGTACACCAGCCGTGATCATCCCTGCCTGCCACGGAAGCAGGCCAACGGACATTGGTTACCGTATTCGAACGGTCTCGCATGTCCCAAGACGCGGCGGCTGCCCGGTCACACCTGATCGCCGTCCGAATGCTGCAGGACCGTGGGCGTACGCAAGAGGGGCCCCGGGCTGCGTAACTGAACCGGTACACAAAAAACCCCGGCAAAAACCGGGGTTTTTCTTGTGACTTGAACCATGGGGATGAAACGGTGTCAGACGTCCGTCAGAACGAGCCGCTCAGGCTGAACCGAAGCGGGGGTTCGAAGTCGTTTCCGTCGCTGTACGCGAAATCCACGCGAACCACCTTGCCCTGCACGGGCTTGACCTTCAAACCCAGTCCCAGACTGTACACCTCCGTATCGTATCCGGGCTTGACGCCGCCGCGCAGCGCGAACGCGTTCTGCATCCAGAGTTCGCCGCCGATGCGATACCGCGGCTCGGAGTAATCCGTGGCGTAGTGACTCTCTCCCGTGAGCGTCAGATACGAGGCGTCGCCGCCCCTTTCCCCGAAGACTTCCATCGCGAAACCGAAATCGAACGCAACCGGCATCTGATAGTTGATCTCACGTGCCTCGATGTCTTTGCCCAGGTTCTTGAACGCCATCCCGAGCCGAAGGCTTCTGAATCCGGTGTTGAACGTCGTTCCGAAATTGAAGTCCACGCCCGTCAGCTTGTCGACGTCGATGGTCTCCTGCGTCCACCTCACCTGGAATCCGAACGAGAGCTTGTCGGTCAACTTCGTCGCGTAGGAAGCGCCGATGCTGAAGTCGCCGATTTCCAGCATCCGGCCGGTCCCGACGGGCTGGTATATCGTCGTCTCCTCCACGTCGGGAACCGAAAACGCCATTACGGCCAGCCCGACCACACCGCGCGTCGTATTGTAAGCCAGCGCGCCCGAATAGAACCGGGTATCCACGAGCCAGCGGGTGTACGAAAGGGTATACTCCCTCTCTTCGACGTTGGTGAGTCCGGCCGGGTTTACAAATATCGTGCTGATGTCGTCGGCGATGGCCGTAAACGCCCCGCCCATGCCGGCGACACGCGCCCCATGGTCCACCTTGTGCACGGAGAAAACGGCCTGGCCGAGCCGCTTCTGCGTGTCGCTGTACGCGGTCTCGGGCAGCAGCAGCGCGTATCCCGCGCACGCCACGATTCCAATCCACAAGATCCGTTTCATAGGTCTGTTCCTTATCCGATTCGGTTGAACGGTTCGACGAACACGCGAACCCGGTAACCTTGACGCTTCAATTCGGCCGTCTCACTTGCTGATTACGAATATCCCCCGTTGGGTTTTTCCGGATGTTCCATCCACCAGCGATTCGACCACGTAGAAGTAGACCCCCGCCGAAGCCGAACCGACGTTGTCGATGGTGGTCTGGCTCCACGTGGTCTCGCCCCGCCCCTGGTCGTCGTGGTTCACCTCGGCGATGAGGTCCCCGGCAACCGTGTAGATCCGGATCTGGCACTTCCGCGGGATGTTCAGAAACCGGATCTGACCCTTTGTCTCGTAGGCGTGAGCGCCGTCGTCCCGGTATGGATTGGGGGTGACGATCACCTTCCGGTCCAGCTGGTCTGACTGCGCCGTGGACGGGACATAGGGTGTCGAGACCTTGACGCCGTTCACCCACTGCTCCGGCGAACTGTTACCGCTCTCCAGCGAGGGTATGGCCATACCCGTCCCGTTCCAATCGTTGTGCGCGGCGCTGTAGGTGCGGACACTGTAGTCATAAAGAAATCCCGCAATCGATTTCTTGTCGACGAATTCGTACTTGCCGTCGCTGTAGAATATGTCTGATTTTAGCGGGATTTCAACCATCAGTTCCCAGTCGTCACGCTTGAAGAGAGACCGGTAGACCCGGTAGCCCGACACGTCATTGGCCTCCGCGCCCGAGTAGTCCGGATTGGCCGCGCCGTCGGCCGTGTCGTCCCACACCAGATTAATGAAGCCTTCCGTCGTCACGCCCGCGTCCACCCTCACGTCCGGGGGCGCGTCGGGGAGGTCGTAGTTCCACTGAAAGGCTTCCTTGGCCCTGTTGACGTGCTTGACCAGGTTGTTGAATGCCTTGTCCGTACGCATCTCTTCCTGTCTGCCCTGCTTCGCCCAACCCCAGATATTCTCTTCAACGGGCGCGGCCGCCGCCAGGACGAAGACGAATTTCGCCTTTTCGCCCGGCGCCAGGTCGTAGGGACCGTATGCGATCGACCCGTGCCAGGCTCCGACGACCGGTGGATTGTCCCTGATATCCGATTCGGCGCCCACCAGCATGTCGTATATTTCCTGGTAGGAATGATTGCCCTGGTCCGGCTCATCGAAGTCGCCGCGGTTGCGGTATTCCCACCATCTCACCGTGTGCGGCTGGTCTTCGATCCTGGGGGCGACATAGCTGTTGTCGCCGCTCGTGTCGTAGGAAAAGGCGCCCGGATCGTTCGAGGTTGACGGCAGGTACGCAATGGGCGCGAATCCCGTGTACTGAAATGCCGTCAGTTCGCCCGGAACCCGCACCTGCGAGGGCCGCCCGCGATAGCCGGGGTTGGCCGTGGACGGGTTGTACGGCTTGCCAATGTCGTCTCCTGGCATGAGCGGGTTGTCCCCGTCGAAGGCGTACCACATTTTCATGCCCGCACCCGACGCCGGCCCGTCGTAGTTGGCCGCCTCGGTGAACTTGAACCAGTCGTCGTTGTCGGCCGACTTGGTATTTCGATACCAGGCATCGTAGTTCATCCATCCGTGACCGGACTGGGAGATGAAGAAGCGGACGGAAAAAGCGAAAAAGGTGTCGTTCAGCTGCAGCCCGGCGCCGCCGTTCAGGTCCGCCGCGCCGTCCCCGTCCGAGTCGCCCGTATTCTCGAACTCGTACTCCATGATCTGGAAATCGTCGTAGTCCGGATAACTCCAGGTGTAGACCTTTTTGGTAACCGTAATCCCGCGCTTCGTGGTCCAGCGCATGATGAGAAGGCTCTCGGGGAAATTATCTTTGTCTGGATCCATATAATGGCCGTACCGGTAATTGTGAATCTCGGTGACGTACCTGCTTTCCACAGGGGACTCGCCCGGCCACCAGTTGGCCATCGCGGGCCCTACCGGAGAATAGTTCGGGTACCCGATATTCGCCTCCGGCCCCATGGACGCATCGTAGGACATCATCCTGATATCGTCGGTAATGGCGCGGGGCTTCGACACCGACACGTAGTACTCGCCCTCGGGATCGTCCCCTACCCGCGTCGCTATGTAAGTGCTGAAGCCCGGCATCGTGGCCGTGGATTCGAACAATGCCGCGTAGGCCGGATGGAGAGAGCCCCAGTTCCGCTCTCCCCAGTAGTCCTGGAATTCCGTGGAATACTGTCGCGTCCACACGCCGGGATACTGCATGCCCATCTGGCGGTAATAGCTCAACCAGGCGTCAGGGTCCTCGGAAACGCCCTGAGTACCGTAATTCCAGAACATATCCCACACCTTCGCGCGGGTCTGGAACCTGTGGTTCTCCTGCGCCCCGGCGGAATCCGGCAGGCACAGGAACAGCGCAAGAAGCACAGTCATCGCCTCGATCCTGGGAATCTTGCTCATGTCGAAGATCTCCTTCGTGTCGGCATCCATAATTGCTGCATACGTTACCGGCGCGTGCTTCAGAACCGCATTCGTATCCCCACGTGTGTGATACGGGGATCGCCTACGTACCGGCTTCGGTCCTGGAAATCGCCGTAATTGAGATAGTTGCCGTCGTTCGGTCGGGGCCTCTGCAGCCCCCACCACATATAGTCGGTTCCGGAGGCCAGCGCGTCCTTCTGGTTGAACAGATTAAAAACCTCCAGGAAGACGTCCGCGCTGGCGCCGCCCAGTTCAAAGCGTTTCTGCAGGTTCAGGTCCATTACGGTGCGCAATGGCCCTCTTGCAATCTGTCGCGTGCCGTCCAATACCAGATACGTGAACTGAGACCCGGTATAGATCCGGTAGATCAGGTTGGCGTTGATGCCACCAAGCGGCGTGCTGCCCCCGATCTTCGGCCCCAGGCCGAAGTCCTGCGGCGTGGACAGGAACATCTGAAGGCTGCCCTGGCTTCTGCGGCCCACGTCCGTGCCCTCATTCGCCCGGTGACCATGCACGATCCACAGGCCGCGGGCCCCCTCCCGGGCCGCGTCCGAAAGCCAGTCTTCCTCCCAGGTGGGTACGATGGCGTCCCTGTTGGTTGAAAAGTCGTAGACGTAGCCGCCTGCGACCCGCCGGTCCGCCTGTGCGGCCCTTATGGCCTCGTTGGCTCCGTGACCGATGATCCGGATCTGTTCGTCGGTAAGGGTGACCGGACGCTCCGAGCTGCCCGTGACCTCCCATGCGAAGAAATAGTTCCCGCTGGCAATGTAGTTCGAATCCGGTATTACCGTCGCTCCGTTGCTGACGGCGCCCCCGCCGCCGAGACTGTAGTCGCTCCAGGCCACGTTCAGGGCCGCGCGGAACGAGAAGTAGTGGCTGAAGCCCTTCCGCAGACTGAATTCCAGGCCACGCGTGTCTTCGAGGCGGATGTTTGAAAGGGTGCTGGAGAGACGCTGGCGGAGGCGGACACCTGCGCCCCGCAGCTCAGGATAGAGGAATACATCCCAACCTCCGGTTTCCTGGAACGAGGCACTCTTGTAGAACGTCGCCAGTGCCAGTGTATAGTCGGATACGAAATTCCAGTCCGCGCCCAGTTCGAAGCTGATCGTCCGCGCCGTATTGTCCCATATAGGCCTCGAGATGGACGTGGGCGCCGGACGGTAGTGGCTGGTGTATTCGCTGAAACCGATACCCGGTATCCCCTCTCCCGAGCCGAACCACTGGTCGTGGAACATCTGGTAGAAACTCGGCAACTGATAGAAATGCCCGTAGAAGAAATGCAGGCTCGATCTGTATGTGATCGGGTGCGAGATCCCCAGCCGAGGGCTCCAGTTCACAATGGGCTTCATCGGGTATCTGGGCGCCGTGAGATATCGCGACATCGTGGTATACTGGAACGCCCGCAGCGCACCCATCACCGGGACGTCGGCGCCCCAGAAGCGGTCGTAGCGGATGCCCGCGTTCACGATGAAGCCCTCGAATTCCATCTTGTCCTGGACGTAGGCCGCGAACTGCTTCGGCGTTATCGGCTGTCCCGGCTCCGGGTTGCCGATATACAGGATCTGTTTCCGCGCGTCGCCGGGTGTATTGCCTTCACGGATGAAATGATTGCTGTAGCCCGTGAAGTCGAACCCGATCTTGGAAAAGTGAGTTTTCGTCAGCTGACTCGATATGTCGAACTTGAGCGCGCTCCTGGTCTGCTGGCCGAACGTATACGCGCGCACGCTTCCCCGTCCCGTGTAGAACCATCCGTCCGCATCCGTTCCGATGTCCGCCGTCGAATTCGAGACTCCGCTGGTATCCTGTCTGCTCTGATACCGTGAGAGCCTCATTTCGTAGAAGGTCCGCGGGCTGATCGTGTGCGTTATCACGCCGTAGACCACGCTTTCGGTGTTGACCGTCTCCCCCGCGGGTGACCCTTCGGGCAGGAAAATGTCGCGGCCCGGTCCCCTGAGGACGTTGCGGACGGACGGGGTTGTTCCGCCCAGACCGCCGTTGTTGAAGACCTTCCACCGGTCGTAAATCCAGCCGATCTGCATCTTGACGCTGTCGTGCGCCCGGACGGTCAACTTCGCCGTGTTCCGGGTATTGTACGGCCGTACGGACCAGGCCCCCGGGAATCTGGCGGCATCACGCCGGAGCCGCGAACTCACGAAAAAGGACGTTTCTGGCAGGAGCGGGCCGCCGAGATAGGCGTCCACATAGTGACCCCGCTGGTCCGTATAGTTCGTCCGCTGGTGAACAAGGGCGCCCGTCTCCGGGTCTACCTCCGACGTCCACGCGGGATCGTTCCAACGCACATGCCCGCGGTGTTCCGGGGCATCGTAGACGTTGGCGCCCCAGTGTTTCTTACCGCCGGGTGTCAGCCGATACTCGGCCTCGCCGTGATACTTGGATCCGCCGTCCCGCGTCACCATCTGCACCACCCCCGCCTGCGCGTTGCCGTATTCGGCGTTCATCCCGCCCGTGATTACGGAGACTTCCTGAAGCGCCTTCACGTTGGCGCCCCACCACTGGCTGCCCGTGGACGTGGGACCCGCGCGTCCGTCCTGGTTCTGCAGACGTATGCCGTCGATGTAAATCAAATTGTCTTCCACCTGGCCGCCGCGGATCACCCCGGTGCCGTCTACAGCCACCCCCGCTTCCAGCGCCACGAATTCCGAGGCGTCTCTGAGTATCGGGGTCCGCGCGATATCCTGGGCGGTCACCACGTACCGGCTTTCCGTCTTGTCCGGCTCCACGGGGGGCGCTTCCGCCACGACGACCATCTCCTCCAACTCCAGCTCCGTCTCTCGAAGCTGAAAATCCACCGTATTGGTGAAGTCGGATCGGACCTGGATCTGCTCCTGCGTCACAGAATGGTAGCCAACCATGGAGGCCGTGATCTTGTATACGCCAGGATCGACGGAGATAATCACGTAGAAACCCTCTGCATCCGTGGAAGCGCCCAACCGCGATCCTTCGATGACCACGCTGGCGCCCGGCAGCCCTTCTCCTTTTTCGTCGGTTACCTTCCCGACGATTTTACCGGTCGTGCCGGCCATTGCGTCGACGGCCAGAGCGAGAACGGCAAACGCCACAAACCCAAATGCAAAACCAGTCTTCAATCTGTTCATGCTCGTATCCTCCATCCGCATATTCGGTCCAGATACGACGATTCGGAGCCAAAACGAAATCGTGCAGGCTGTTCGAGCCCAATACAGGAAAAATGGCCTGCATTTTAGTCAGCTAATAATAACTATCATTTCATCTCATTGTCAAGGCATATTCGTCGATGCGACAGAAAAAATCGCCGGGCTTTACCAAGCCCGGCGTGGAGACTTTTCGACAATCCTGTCCAGGAGTGCCAATCGGTAAACGCTATGCCTTTCGTCTCAGGCACTCAATCTCCCGCCGCGTCCAACAACGCGATTGCGCCGTCCACAAGCGCCTCGCCGCCGCCCGGACCCACGGGCGTGAACGCGGTCTCGTACCCTCCCTGTTCGAAGGCTTCTCTTTCGGCGATGTAGCTGACGGCGCCAAACTCGTTCGCGAGCGCGGCGATCAGCAGCCGGCGGGATCCGGATCGAGCCCGGATATCCGTACCAAGCGACACAAACGGTTCTCCCGGGAGCCCCAGAAAGACCCCTTCGCCGACCCCGAGCGCCTGCACTTCCGTGAGGTGATGGCATTCGGGCGCGTCCCGCTGCCAGTCGGCCAGAATGACGTCATCCACGTGACGGTAGCCCTCTTTCAATGGCAGTGCGACCTCCTTCCGGCAGGCCCGGAGTTCCGGGGCCCCGTCCCAGTCAACGATCCCGCGGACGGCCGTCATCGCCCCGTCCGCCACACGACCGCCCAGGCGCGCCAGTTCACGGTCGAATCCGCGCTCCCTTCTTGCGAGACTTGCTTCTGTGTCCTCGCCGGGCCGGGTCCTCCATACCGCGTCGATATCGACATTCCAGATTGGCGTCACGTCGCCCTCGGGGCCGGACGTATACAGAACAACCGGCGGTTCGCCCCCGTCCCGTCCCAACGTGTTTGCCACCCGATCGGACGCCGCGCCCGCGATCTCGGCGGAAATCCCCGATCCGCAGAAAATCCACGGATGGGTACCGTAATTGATCACCGCCGCCAGCGGCGCTTCCGTCCCCTGCTCTCTCACAGCGAATACTCGCACCAGCGGGTCGATATTCGTGCGCGAAACCACGCGGACGCCCTCCACGGGGTCACGCCTCGGGTCTCCCCAACTTCCGTCGGACATCAGCACGCGCCTCGAACTGGCCACGCCGGCAACCCGGGCTTCCCCGAACCCCACCGAAGCCGGACGCCGCGCGCCGTGCGCCTCCTCCACCGCCTCCACCGCCTGCGCGACAAACCGCGATTTCCATTCCACGTCCGTCTCGCCCACCCAGCTGGCAGACGACGATACCGTCGTTACCTCGCCCATCGCGGCAGGCGCCGATCCGTCGCCCCTTATTGTCAGGCGGGCCATATCTTCAGGGCTGTACGCGGTGGCCACGGGACAGAAAGCCGGTCCCGAATGGGTGTGCGTCGCACAGACCATGATCGTGTCGGGACTCAGTCCGGTCCGCTCCGCCGCGCCGTGACGGATCTCCTCCGTCGCAACCGCATCCACTCCGGATAGATCCACGGCAACCAGGGCCCACGCCCGTTCACCGGCCGACAGCACCAGCGCCTTCGCGTAGAGGTCGTCCCGCACGTACCGCGACCGGATATTCCCCGAAGCCCGCGGGTTCCACCCCGACATCGACACGCCCACCGGCGGTGTGATCACCCGTTGGGCCGCGCCTGCATGTAACGCCGGTCTATCCATACTTTATTCCGGGAACGATGGCGGTTGGGCTCTGCCCTCGTCAGACGCCCGTCCCGTTCGACCCATAACAGAAGACCCGCCCGTCATTGGTTCCAACAAACAGCCCGCCCTCCACTGCGCATGGCGGCGCCGTGATCGGTGAGCCGAACGCAGCGCTTCCCAGACATGTACCCGTCGCCGGATCCAGCACGTACAGCAACCCGTCGCACCCGCAGACGATCAGGCAACCTTCGAACATCACCGGCGCCGCCAGTATGGACCGCACTCCCCGGCGGTAGGGAACCATATCCAGCAGGTCGTCTCCCGTCCGGAACCGCCAGTGCAATGCCCCGTCGTCCATGCCGAAACAAAGGGCTTCGCCTTCCGGCGTGGTCGCGTAGATCCGTTCGCCGTGGACGAGCAGCCCCGTGGGATACCTGGAGGGTAGAATCGGCCTTTTCCAGACGACCCCTCCGGAGTCCTTTTCGACGGCGATGAGAAGCGAGGGCTCGCCTGAGTAGTGGTGAAGGTCGGCCGAGCCGCCTCCGCTTACGATCAGGTCTCCCGACATAACCTGCCTGGCGTAGGGGAATTCGACACCCGCCGGACGTTCCCAGACGACGTCTCCCGTCGCGCGGTCCAGCGCCACAAGCCCCTGTCGCTGAACCAGAAGGATAAGCAGGTCATCGGAGACCTGCGGGCTGGCGTAACACCCCCAGTTGTCACCGTCTTCGTTCACCGTATGCCATAGCCGGCGACCGGTTGCCATGTCGAAAGCCGCGTAGCCAGCCCTGGCGCCCGCGTAAACCGTTCCATCCGCAATCACCGGAGAGGTATAGACCCAGCGTTCGGGATAATCAGGCAGGTCAGCTTCCCACGTCGAGCCGCCGGATTCCGCGTCCAACAGATGTACGCGGCCGGTAACCGACACCGCGGCGCAGGCGCCGCCGTCGACAGCCACGCTGTTCTTTACAGCCGCATCCGTCACGGTGTGCCAGACCGTCTCCCCGCTGGCGGCATCGAGGCAGCAGACGCCGGCCTGCCCCGGCCAGCCTTCGTCGCGCAGGCTGAGAAACACGCGCTCTCCGGACGAGACCGGCGCCGCCCGGTGAATCCCGCCCGGAATCTTTCGCTCCCATTGCAGCCGGAGCGAGCCCCTGTCGAATCCAATTTCTCGCAGAGAACTCTCCACGGATTCCGCCACGGCGCCGGCAGCCTGGAGCTCGCGAAGGCCCAGGGCCGCGCCCTGTTCGCTGAACTGCGCCACGCGGTAACCCCGGGAAGAGGTGTCGATTCCACCGAAACAGACCGGCGGGGCGGCGGCCACCACCATGTCGCCGTAGGAGAAAACCTTGCTTGAGTGCCAGTGTCCGTGAAGGACGAGGCGGACATTGTACCTGCTCAATTCGCGCAGAAATGACTCGGGCGGCGGCGTATGTACCACGACGACGATTTCACGGTCCGCGGGCTGCAGCGCCAGGTCAGATTGGAGCCACTGCGCCTTGCGCTCGAGGTCCACCGGAGGGTAGTACGCGTCTTCATTCGGGAAGAATGCAAAATGGCGTCCGCCCCAATCCAGACTGTAATACGTTGGCCCGAGAAACGCCTCGAAGTGCAGCGTCGCGGGAATGCCGGCGAACTTCCTGCCGATCTCCGCCAATTTCGGATTGTTCGGCGTGGCCTTCAACTCAAGGAACGTGTCAATGGTAATACCGCCCATGCGCTCCTGGTTTCCGTCGTGTCCGCCGAACAGTGGGAAAACCGGCGTCGAAATCGTCCGGACGGCGTCGCGAAAGGCGGTCAGCTGGTCAATCGTCCCCCAATCCGTAAGGTCTCCGCTGGCGAAAATCAGGTCGGGCTTCGCCTCCTGTTCGATCTGGCGCAGGGCTTGCGCAAGCACGGGACCGGAGGTGAGCGTATCACCTTCCGTGACAATGTGCGTATCGGTAATCTGCGCGAGCGTGAACGACCGACGGGACCGTTCGGGAGACGGCGAAAGACGGAAATCCACACCGTCGCGCGACTCCGACCAGTCCAATGTGGAACGATAGTACCCGTCCCGCGCGCAAAAACCGTCCGGAACCGTGATAAACACGAAACGGTGCGTGCCGCTTTCCACGGTGAGTTCGTACAGACCGTCTCCATCCGTCTGTACGATCTGCTCTCCGTTCGAAACCGAAACCCCGGCCAAGCCGTGTTGCGAACCCTCATCGATCACCCTTCCTCGAACCTGAATTGCCACCTTGCACCTCCTGTGAAAACGCCACTTCCGGTATCCAGTCTATGTTTCCGGTTCCTGGCGAGCCCGGAATGACTTCCGTTCTCCGAACACCTTGACGTAGTTCTGGCCGGACATCTGCCCTCCGTCCGCCACGATGCCCTGACCGGTGACGAACGCGGCACCGTCCGACGCCAGGAAGAAGATGATGTTGGCGATGTCCGCGGGGCTGCCAATCCGGTTGAGCGGTATCAGCCTGAGGTAGTTCTCCACGAAAACCCGGTCTTCAAGCAGGTCCCCGTGAATCGGCGTGTCGATAAACCCCGGCAGCACCGCGTTCACGCGGATGCCATCGCCGCCCAGTTCCACGGCCAGCGTGCGCGTGAGCGCCAGCAGCGCCGCCTTTGCGGCGTCATAGGTCGCCGCGCGCGGGCTGCTCGACAGGGCGTTGCGCGAAGCCACGTTGACGATCGCCGCCCCCTCCACGCCCTTCATACCGGGTACGAACCCGCGGATAAGCGCCGATGCGCCGACGAGATTGGTATTCAGCGAGGTTTCCCACATCTCGTCAGTCGTTTCGGTGATATCCGCGTACAGGCACACGCCCGCGTTATTCACCAGCGCCCGCGGCGGACCGAACTTCGCAACGATGCGCCCGGCAAGCGGTGTGAGGGTCCCCACCTCGGCCATGTCGCAGGGGAACGCGTGGACGTGCGGGCCGATTGCCGTCTGCTTCAGCCGGTCCAGCCCGGCCCGCGAACGGTCCAGAGCCGCAACGAAGAAACCCGCTTCGACGAAGCGCGCCACCGTGGCCTTTCCGATGCCGCTCGCGGCGCCGGTCACCACGGCCAGCGGGGCGGATGAACGTTGAGACATACGGTATTCGCTATCTCCTGACGGGGCCGTCTGCGGATTCAACCCAGCGCATATCGCGTGAACCTGTCGAGAGAAGGGAGCCCTTCGTTTAGCCACATTTCGCGATTCCGGCACGCCAGGATCACGCCGAAATTCGTGATCATGTTGTTTTCGTTATTGCGCGGACGCTGGCAGAGACCGCCCGGATTGTGTTCATCCATTAGAACTTCCCGCATTTCCCGCAGCGTGAGCGATTTTTCTCCGCCTCCGAATCTCCCGTAAAGGTGAGCGATCCGGTTCATCGAATTCTGAAAATACCGAGTACTGATGAACTCGGGATCCCACTTCCAGCCCACGGCCTGCATTTCTTCGCTGAAGTAGTGGTTCGTGGAGAATACGACCCCGTACTCCGGACCCCGCACGCCATTCATGTCGCAGGCGTTTTCCGTAGCGGCCGCGTTTCCCTCCGCATCGGCCAGCACGATGTTGATTCCCTTGCCGGTCAGTCTGGTCTGCCTCAGGAAATCGACCGACTCCGTCACGTTCGCGCACCGTTGCAATACAAGGCGGGGGGCGATGTGCTGGGGCACGCCGGATCCGTCCTGCCCTTTCATCGTGGGATGTCCGGAGTTCGTCCCCATGCATAACCCCGCCTCGTTCACGCCACATTCGGTCCACACCGTCCCGATCTGGTTGATGCACAGAACGTCGTACCCCGCCTCCGGTCGTATCGTCAGAATCGTCAATCCCCCCAGACGATTCGAATCGGGTCGAAATCTCCCGTCGTCGGTCTTGCCGAGGATGGGCCCAACGTCGCTTGTGGCGAATGCCACGCTGCTGCAGCCGAGATCGTCGGCCATCGCGGGACCGACGGCGTTATAGGTACTTTTGTAGAACGCTTCCTCGTCGGATATCTCCGCACCTCTCGCGATGCCGCGAATCTCTTCGATGATCTCCGGAAACTCCTTCTGAAGGTGTCCGCGCATCGCCTCCATCAGGGCGGCCTGTCGAGTCCGCACTTCCCTGATCCCGGAGAAACGGGCGAGACTTCCCCGTATCTCCGCCATGAATCGGCGGCCGATCTGTTCCCCGCGTTGAAAGGGAGATCCCTTCACTTCAAATTCAGGAATCATATAGGCCTTCCGTGTAACCAACTCCTCGATGCGACTAATTTCCCACCACGCAAGAAGTAGCAGCCCTACATCTCTTCGGTTGTGACGCATCCTCAGCGGTCACCAAAATTTAATGGCACCTGTATAGATGCCATAAATCAATGAATTGAAGACTTCATAGAATTCGAGAGCTTGAACAGTATCGCCAACGTAAGCAACCTAGACCGTAAATAAGCGAGTAGTACCCTTT
>JAAXHE010000234.1 GCA_012271065.1 Candidatus Latescibacterota bacterium | reverse complement strand
CATTACTCGCTTATTTAAGGTCTAGAGCCGAGCGTAATTCCGCGCATTAATTGCGGACACGGGGCAGCTGGTGAACCCCCCTTCAATACATAAAACGTTCAGAAGCGGTCTTCAGAACGCGTGAAATACGTCCCGCTGTCCCGGTCTTACCGGAACTCAAGAGAAGACACGATTGTACGGTATTCGTCGACCGGAAAGGCGGCCGACGTCCCGTTGCCCAGCATCAGATAAGCCTTCCTCCCGTCCAGCACGACCGTAACGAAGAACCGGTCCCCCCTTTGGCGCAGAAACACGGTCCTGAAGATCCACTCGATGCCCACGCGTCCGGAAATCTGAAACGCGCGCTTCTCCTGGGCTCTGTATCCCAGAAAGGTGGCCTTGAACTCCTCCTCGAGTTCGGCCGTTACGGTCTGAAGTGTCGCTTTATCCGCAAGCGCGCGAGGCCTCAGCGTCAGAACCGCCGCGAATCCCGATATCGGCTCCCGGTTCATCACGACTTCAACCCGGGGCAATCCGTTCGGCTCCCGGGTCTGGAAAGACGTCTGGGCAGTCCATCCCCACACGTCCGGAACCGTAATCCGGAACCCCCATTCGTCGTTCGAATACACCCTGTCGCCATCGGAGTCGCCGGTCGGATTGTTGGCGGTGTCCTCGGGAATAGGACCGCAACTCAGCATCGCGAAGAGACAAACCAGACAGAACCGGAAGCTTGTTCGGGGTCTGGACATCATGCCCGCCTTCCTTTGTCCGAAATGCACGTTGAACTCACACTCCCGGCTGTATGATCCGATTACCCGTTCGGCACAGTCCCGTTGCCGCCCGCCGGTAACCCCGGGCAACGGTCAGCGCACGATGCCCAGCCGTCTCCATCGGATCTTTACGAACGGATTCCAGATCGGCGCGCCGGAATTCCAGGAAAAGTAGATCAGAAGCGGGTGTGCCTTTACCCTGTCGAGCGACACCGGTCCCCAGAACCGGCTGTCGTCGCTGTTGTCCCGATTGTCACCCATCACGAAGACATGGCCCGGAGGCACCATATAAGGGCCGTAGTTGTCGCGAGGGCTGTACCGTTTCGGCTGTGTCCGCAGGTCCATAAACTTCACGCCCTCGGGATTCACGTATGGCTCGCCGTTGACGTAGACAACCTTGTTTCTGATCTCGATCGTTTGCCCTTCCACTGCAATACACCGCTTGATGAAGTCCCGCGACGGATCCTGCGGATATTCGAAAATCACCAGATCTCCAGGCTTCGGAGAACGAAAACCCGGCATTCGAAAGGAGGGCAGCTTGTAGTTCAGTACCGGCAGGCGATCGGGAATCTGCGTTCCGAACGTGAGCTTGTCGCCGAGAACATAGTCGCCCTGCATCAACGTGTTCTCCATCGATCCTGACGGAATATGATAGGCCTGGACCAGCGTTGCCCGGATCAATACAGCCAGAAAAACAGCAAAAAAGATCGACTTCAGATAATCGACCAGAATCCGTCCGCTACGTGGCCGGCGGCGACGATTTGACATCATAGATCAACCTCCATTACGGCCCCCTTCTGAACTGTGGAAGAATTGGTGATGCGGGTACGCCTGCTTACACGTGGAAATTGGCCGCCGGTTCCCGACCCGCGCCGCCGAAACTTGAGAAACATGGCGCTTCCGGCCGGCCGCTGTCGGCGGAGCGGTTGGCAGCAAGGGTCACGTCGAGTGAACGGACGCCGTCCTCGTAGTCCGAAAGAACGGCCGAGCCGTCGCCCGTGCGAATGGCGTCCATAAACACTTCGTCTATATCTCCGGTATCCTGCAGAACCGGACCCGGGTCTGCAGCGGATTCGGGACAGACTACCAGACCTTCCGTGCCGAATTCCGCTCGCAGGTCTCTCATCACAAAGGACATCAGTCCGGTCCCGCCTCCGTTCCGAAACGTGCACGTGGAAGTCAACGAACCGATCGACCCCGTCTCGAACTTCAGATTGATCGAATGCACGTCCGGTATATCCAGATTTTCTTCGTCATCGAGCGTGCGCAACGCGTAGTAGGCGTGTACCTCCGACACCTCACCCATAAGATAGCGAAGCAGATCCACCTGGTGGGTGGTCTGTTCGACGATCTGTCCGCCCGACTGCGCCATCACGCGCCACCAGGGCGTTCCCGGCAGCCCGCCCCATCTGTGGACCGCGGCCATGCCGATCGTTCGACCCTCCAGGAATGCCTTCGCCTGTTGTACGATGCCGGTATAGCGCAACTGATAACCCACGCAGGTCAATACGCCCGCCTCCCGCACGGCCTCCAGGATTTCGAGGGCTTTTTCCATTGTCGGCGCCACGGGTTTTTCCACGAACAGATGCACGCCCTGCCGCACCGCCAGAATCTCAGCGTCAGTATGTGCAAACGTGGGTACGCAGACATACAGGGCCGACAGCGATTCGCGGTCCAGCATCTTCCGATGGTCTGTAAACGCCCTCGCGCCGTATTCCCCCGCCACTTGCTCTGCGGTTTCGCGACGCACGTCGCAGACCGCCACGATGTCCACGTCTTCAATCGCCTGCAACACCCGCATGTGGGATCTCGCGCGCCCCCCGGCGCCGATGAACCCAACCTGAATTGCCACAACGTCCTCCTGAAGCGATGGTGAAACCGTATGCCGGACCCTAACAGTCCATTGATGAAGTCGCTCCGCAGCCCGGATGGGCTTTCTCAATCGGCTGTTAAATTAGCCGGGCGAGACATACGCTGTCAAGCGAAATCAAAAAAAAGAAAGATCACGCGCGCGCTTTTGTCTTTGAATTATCCCGCCCCGGCACTTAACTTACCCGTCCAAATCACGCTTCAACCACGAACTGAAGAGGATGATTCCCATGCGCGTCGAGGATCTGGATACGCCCGCGTTGACCATCGACCTCGACATCTTATCAAGAAATATCAACGACCTGGCCGAATCCTGCCGCAGGCACAAGATCGCGCTTCGCGTCCATACCAAGACTCACAAGATCCCTGAAATAGCCCACCTTCAGCTTCAGGCCGGGGCCATCGGTATTGTGTGCCAGAAGTTGGGGGAAGCCGAAGTGATGGTCGATGCGGGGATTACCGACATCCTGATTCCATACAACATCGTTGGCGCCAGGAAGGTGGAACGCCTCGTCCGCCTCGGGCAAAAGGCAACGATCGCCGTAGCCCTGGATTCGGAGACGACGGCCCGCGGCATTTCAAATCTGGCGGGGGAACCGGAAGTCCCCGTCCTGATCGAACTGGATACCGGCGGCAATCGATGCGGTGTTCAGTCTCCCGAAGCAGCCCTGGAACTCGCCCGCAAAGTCGTCCAGCTGCGCGGCCTCCGTTTCCAGGGCATCATGACCTATCCCAGCCGGCCCCAAGCGGAACCCTTTCTGACGCGGACACTAAGGCTGCTGGAAGACGCCGGCATCCAGGCGCCTGTTGTCAGCGGAGGCGGGACCGGAAGCGAGGCCGTCTCCAAACAGATTGGGTGCACCGAAACCCGAATCGGTTCCTACGTCTTCGAGGGGATGCGCCGCATCAATCACTCGGACAACCCTCCGAACCCGATCACCTGCGCCGAACGCATGATCGTGACCGTTGTCAGCGCGCCCACTCCCGAACGAATTATCGTGGATGGCGGCCAGAAAACCTTCGCGAGCTATCCCCCCATCCCGTACGGTCACATCGTGGAACACCCGGATGCCAGAATAAACGGCATGTCGGTAGAACACGGCCATATTGACGTCAGCGACTGCGACCATGCGTTCCAGGTAGGAGAACGTATTTCGATTATTCCCCAGCACCAGGGCATGACCACCAATCTGCACGATACCGCCTACGCGGTAAGAAACGGCGTTGTGGAAGCCGTCTGGGCCGTTGCCGGCCGGGGCCGGGTGCAATAGACGGGCGAGTCGGGCAGACGGGCCATCCTTCGCCGCCGATTCCCATCTCTGCTTCATTCAGCCAGGTTCATCCCGACATTCGACGATCCGAAAGGAGATTCGCAATGCGCCAGGTACAGTGGGAACGCATGTTTCCCGATCAGTTGGAAGCCGCATATGACGATTGTCCGCTTGTCTATTTCACATACGGCCTTTGCGAACCCCATGGACCTCACGACGCGGTAGGCCTCGATGGCCTGAAAGCCCACGGGATTGCCTGCGAGGCCGCGCACGCACACGGTGGTATCGTTGCCCCGCCGGACTTCTGGCACATACACGAACTGGGCGGGTATGCGCTTTGGCTCGAACGAACGGTGGGGCAGGCCAAACGCTCCTGGATGACCTGCATGCCGCCGTGGCAGCACTTCAAGAACATCTGCTACCACATCAGGATGGCCGACCACCTCCGCTTCCACGCCGCCATTTTCATAACGGGTCACTACGGACCCAACTGGAAAGATCTCAAAACGCTGATCGACCTCGTGCAACCCCACGTCGGCACCAGGCTCTACGGTCTTCCGGACAGCGAAGCCAACAAGCCCGGCTTCGACAACGACGGACAGAGCGGCGGCGACCACGCGGGAAAGGTCGAGACGTCGCTCCTGTGGGCGCTGCACCCGGACTGCGTGGACCTCTCCCGGTTGCCGCCCGAAGACGCCCCGGGGCCTCATTTTGCGATGGGTCCGACGGTCCGGAAGTCAGACCTCCGCGTTGGCGAGCGCATGGTGGCTGACGAAGTCCGCTGGCTGGGCGAAAAGGCAAAGGAACTGCTCGACGACTACGGAAAAACGAACGCGGATCACAAACTGCAGACCTACGAAGACGTGGAAATGCTCTGGGATTCCGTGGTTGGCCCGGCGCTCGCGGAATTCGAGACCATGCAGGACAGCTGGTCGGGGGAATCCCTGCCCGAATCCTCCGTCTGGCATCCCAACTGGCACGTACCCAACCGGGGATAGGCGCACCGCCATCGGATTCCGTCGAGTTGGGACGGATAGACGGACGATGCGCGTACAACTGTATCGGACACCCGGCTTTATGCCCGTTCGAGCAGTTCGATCTCGTAACCGTCCGGGTCGTCCACAAAGGCCATCTTCCGTCCAGTGGGAAACGTCTCGCGCCAATCGCCGGGCCAGATTTCGATGCCCTTGTTTTCCAGTCCGCTGCAAAATGCAATGAGATCCGGCACCCCGATTGCAAGATGCATCAGATCCTCCGGCACGTTCAACTCGTAGTCGTCCGAATAGGTCAGCTCGAGCGTATGGGCGTTGCCGGGCAATTCCAGGTGCATAATCTGGTTTCCCGCCGGAGACTTCTCCGACCTGCTCTTCACCACAAAACCGAAATGGTCGCAATAGAACGCCGCCGACCTGTCCAGATCGCTTACCCGAATCCTGGTGTGGAGAAATACCGCCATCGCAGGCTCCTTTCTTCTCGCGTTTGTCCGCCGGACCGGGCAACAGTGTTCTGCCCCGAAAAAAAAGGGACAGCCAGTAGCTGCCCCATTGACCGCGCCTCCCCTTCCGCCCGTATGGAAGCTGTCTTAAAATTCCCAGCGGT
>JAAXHE010000012.1 GCA_012271065.1 Candidatus Latescibacterota bacterium | reverse complement strand
TTTTTTATGAATTATTCAGGTTAAGGGTGTGCTGTGATTTAAATGAGGATCTGTTAGAAATTCTGGCGGAGGAGTATTCTTGCGTGTCGGTTACACGAGATTACTCATTCGTCCTTGCTGATCCGAAAGTCGACGCAGTTGTGTTGGCAACGCCGGCCCAGATGCATTTTGCAATGGCCAAGCGGGCTTTGGATGCAGGGAAACACGTTTTTGTAGAGAAGCCGCTTTCGCTTCAGGTGGAAGATGCTGAATTCTTGTACCGGCAAGCCGAAGAGACGGGACTGGTCTTAATGGTAGGGCATCTCATGGTATACCATCCAGGGATCCGAAAGTTGAAGCACTGTGTTGATAGCGGTTCATTGGGAGACATCCAGTATATCTACACTCAACGTGTCAATTTCGGCATTGTGCGAAAGAATGAATCCGTCCTGTGGAGTCTAGGACCTCACGATGTGTCGGTGGTCGCCTACTTGCTGGACCAAGAACCACATACGGTTAGTGCCCATGGAGCGTCATACATTCAAAAGGGTGTCGAGGACGTTGTTTTCTGTAATCTGCGTTACTCCAACAACGTGATGGCGCAGATTCACGTAAGTTGGCTCGACCCCCACAAAATTCGCCGGCTGACGATCGTGGGCAATCAGAGAATGGCAGTGTTTGACGATCTGAAGCCGATAGGAAAAATCCACATCTACGAAAATTCCGTAGGACGTGATGAATACCCGGTTTCGGATCAATCTGCTCAGGCGCATCGAGGCGTTGTTACGGTGCCAGATATTGAAAATGCAGAACCTCTCAGATTGGAGTGCGAACACTTTCTCGAATGCATTCGGAAAGGTGAGAGACCATGTAGTGATGGGCGTGACGGTTTACGTGTTATACGGGTATTGGATGCTGCGCAGCGTTCAATGAATACCAGGGGCGTGCCAATCAAGCTTTAACCTTGTCCCTAATGTTGAGCGAAAACTTGACTGAAATACCTATTCTGGAGGACATCCCTTGCATCTTTTGCGGGGTGAAAAGCGACCGCGTCGTCATTTCAGAGGCGGGCTATTCTGGAAGGAAGTGCCCGCAATGCGGATTGGTTTATCTTTCACCTAGGCCGGTTGATCAAGCGGCAATGGACCTATATAGTCGCGATAAGGCGCACATCTCGGCAGCGTCCCATCTGGCCACTGGCACGTTGAAACGTCTGTATGCAAGACACCATCTGTCGATCTTGAATCGATATGTTCAGCAAGGCGTGTTGCTGGAGATAGGTACTGGTGGAGGTGCCTTCTTGTACGAGGCGCGAAAGAAGGGCTTTGATGTCCACGGCATTGAGTTGAATCCTGTTCAGGCCAGGTTTATCAGGCACACGATGGGGATTCCGTGCGAGGAGAAATCCTTGGGGATCTGTTCCTTTGGCCGAAAGAAATTCGATGTCGTTTTCCATTCCGATGTCGTTAGCCACTTTCACGATCCAATAGCAGAATTTAGGAAAATCTACCGGAAAACGAGGCCCGGTGGTCTGCTCATCTTTGAAACCGGCAATTTTGGTGACGTCGACGAAAGGTACTATTCTGCGTACACGAGATTTCAACTTCCGGACCACCTCTTCTTCTTTGGTGAGCGAAATTTGGTGGATTTGCTTCGCCTATCAGGATTTGAATTGGTGCGAATCCGTCGGTACTCCATACTGACGCAGCTGTCCATTATGAAATACATTCTGCTACTCCGCAGACTCCTGCGACCGGCCAAATACTTGCTTGTGTGGACATTCAGCAGGATTGGAGGCGAAATGTTGCGTGGACACTATCCGGTAGGGTGGGCCCACAGGCCCCGCTTTGGCGGCTTCAGACGGGTATTTGCCTTCGTGTGTTTTTACGCAACGTATTTGATTCGCTACCCGCTTGGGTCGATCCTTCCAAAGAATGGCAGGCCGCAGACGGTAATCGTGACTGCGCGCAAGGGAGGTTTAGTGGCGGACACCAATGCGAACGTGATATGACAAAAGAAGAGACACAATCAGATCTTTGAATCGGAATTGAAAGGGAATCAAGGCAGACGGTGCGCATCCTCCGATCGTCAATGGCGACTGCGGAGAGGCACACGGTGGGTACGCTCTTCCCTCTTGCCTCGGTTTACCCATTCCCGTGGAATCAAACACCCCAGCGAATACAAAGGAAGGCAGTTTTGGGAAGAGGTCGTATCGAAGGTGCAGTGATGGATGTCATTCAACCCGGATGACGTCGCCGGGCACCTTTATCTGAAACCTGTGATCCGGAACGCCGGAGTTGACTTTCCGGCTGCTGACCTGAATCCGGATCCGGTCGCTGCCCTGGACAATCTCCATCCGGCGCGGAAGGGCGATGCCGTTCTGAAGCTGGTATTCGGAGAGGGTACGGCGGGAAATCAACATCCCCTGGGGCGAATAAACCCTTTCTTCGAGCAGCACGGCCGTGCGGGGGTCAAAACGAAGGCGGCGTGTCCACAGCGGTTCGATAATCTCCACGACGAGACTGTCGCGGAGGGTCTCAAACCCGCCGATTCGCGGCAGACTCAGCGGCGAAAGGTTGACGAGGCCCAATATCGCCTCGCGCGCCCCGTAAGGCGTGAGGTCCACCCCCGTGACCGTGCGCAGTACGTCCTCCGACGGCCCCTCCAGATAGTGGTTGGTTTTGGCCAGGTATACCGCGAGCGAGTCGCCGCGGGCAAGCGCGGAGAGGACGCTGCTGAACAGCACCCTCATCTCAATTTTCAATGCGTCCGGCGACCGGAAGAAAAGGACGACAACGCCGTTCTGTTTGACGCCGTCTACACGTATGTTGATACCGGCACGGACCTCAAGGTCGTGAAGGCCGTCGGACCTGGACGAGACGATGCGCAGCAGTTCTGCGGGGGTCGAAACGGGTGCAACTTCCGGAAGGCGTGAGAGGGATGCGGTGCAGCCGGAAAGCGCGAGGAATAGAAAACAGAGGGCGGGCTTCGGCGTGATGAATCGCGCTCCGGACCGCTGATGGTATGCCATTTCAGGGTCCGCTTGCGTCGTTGGGGCGCAAGGACTGCAATTTGCGCCGGATGGAATCGTTTCCGGGATTCAGATCGGCCGCGCGCCGCCAGTGTCTGATGGCTTCGTCAACGTTGCCCAGGGCCCGGGCGGCATCGCCGACGTGGTCCAGAATGATCGATAAATTTTCAAGCTGACCGGCTGTTCGGAGCTCCATGTCGATCTCGTTCAGCCTGCTTTCTTCGGCTTTCAATGCAAGCTTGAGAAAACGCATCGCCTCGCCGTATCGCTGTTGCTGGAAATAGACCCATCCCATGCTGTCCAGGTACGCGCCGTTGTGCGGGTCGCCCCTCAATGCCCTTTCGATATAACCCTCCGCTTCCCCAAGGCGAACGCCTTTTTCCGCGAACATATAACCCAGATAGTTCAACGCCTGGTGGTTGTCGGGCGTCCTGGCAAGAAGGCGCTGGAATACGGCAACGGCGCTTTCGAACCGCCCGGCACGCTCGTAACCGTGACCCAGATCGTACAGTACGTCCTCCAGGAGTTCCGTTTCGTCTTCAAGGCGACTCAGAAGGCTTTCGAGTTCCGGAATTGCGGCGTCCCAGTCTTTCTCTGCAAGATAGGCACGGCCAATCGCCAGCCGAAAGCGAAGCTCATCCGGCCGGGCGTTAACGGCCTGGCGGTAGACGTTTCTCGCCTCTGCCGTACGATTGCTCATGGCGTACGCCCGCCCGAGATCGAATACGATACGGGCGTAGAGATCGGAGTCGGCAGGCGTTTCGCCTAAGAGTTCATTAAAAATCCCGATGGCGGGGTCCCAATCCTGTTGGTTCAGATAGGTATGGGCAATGCCCAGACGGTACCTCGGGTCGGAGTCGAGAGATGTCGCCAAAATAAAGGATTGCCGTGCCTCCTCGGGGCGGTCCATGTCCAGAAGCAGCGACGCCTTCCTCCCCAGCAGGTCGTGTCGATGGGGCAGTTCCCCGATCAGACTGTTCAGAAGGGCTTCCGTGTGCCGAAAGCGCAGCGTGTCAAGGTCGGTCCCTTCGCCCGACTCAGGAACGCTGCGGGGGAGGTGGAAAGAAAGCCGGTCGACAAAAAGCGTATCCAACGGGGTTTCGGATATCAGGGCTTCCAGATGGTCGTCTCGATCGTAAATTGCAATCAGCTTTTTCCAGAGCGCGACCGTGGTCTTGTTCAAGCGGTGTTGAAAATGCGCCAGACCGGAACGATAGATTACCGCGGCCTCAAGGGTGTCGCCCCCGGCGAACGTCAGGTCGCCAAGGCGATTCCAGATCTGCACCTGTTCCGGATCGCGATGCAGGATACGGCGGTAGATGCCGGCCGCCCTGAAAGGCAGATTCAGCCGATGATACCCGTCGGCGATCAACAGATTGAACCGTATGTTCGGCGTTGGCACGGACGCGGCCCGATCCAGTATACGCAGTACGTCCTCGCGCTGCTGTCTGTTCGTATAGATCTGGAGCAGGTGGGTATATGCCCTGAAATCCGAGGGATCGAGGCGCGTGATGGCCTCGAGTTGAGCCGTTGCGAGCAGGGTATCCCGCTGTCCTTTGACCAGGGTGTCGTACAGCAGCCATCGATGGCCCGGCGATCCGGGTTCCAGTTGCACGGCTTTTCGTGCCGCTTCGTCCGCTTCGGCTATGCGGTTCAATGAGATCAGATTGCGGGCAAGTGAATTGTAAAGCGTGGCAGCGGTGGAATCGATGGCAATGGCCGCTTTCAGCGACTCAACGGCTTCTTCAATCTGTCCTGCAAGCTTGAACCTTTTGGCATCGATAAAATGACCCAACGCCCGGGAATCCGTGCCGCGAGGTTCGGGTCGGGGAGGTTTGACGGTCTGTCCGGGCGCGGCGCAACCCGCAATGCCCGCGAGACCCAGGAGGACAAGGATTGTACGTGTTTTCATATTCGATGCGTTGATTCCGGAAGCATAGCGTGTCAGACAGGATGTGAGACCGTATGGAACGGGATTCAGATCCTTTCACGATCCGGATCAGAAAAGGTTGCCCGCTCGTTTTTCGAGGAGCAGCTTTCCGGCCTCGTTTTCGATGGGGATCGGATAGTCCCGGGTAAAGCAGGCCGTGCAATACTGGAGCGAGGAGTTGGGGGCCACGCCGAGCATGCCGTCGAGCGAGAGATATCCCAGGCTGTCCACGCCGAGGTGTTCGCGGATTTGCTCCACGGTTTTGGCGCTGGCGATCAGTTCCTTTTCGGTCTGAAAGTCGATTCCGTAGAAGCACGGACCCACGATAGGCGGACAGCTGACACGCACGTGAACCTGGCGGGCGCCCGCTTCCCGCAACATTCGTACCAGGTGTTTGAGGGTTGTGCCCCGGACGATCGAATCTTCCACGACAACCACCCGTTTGCCGTTCAGAACGCCCCGAACCGGATTGAATTTGAGGCGGACCTTGGACGATCGACTGTCCTGTCCGGGTGTGATAAAAGTACGTCCGACGTAGTGGTTCCGTATAAGGCCGATTTCGTGTTTGATGCCGGACTGATTGGCGTAACCCAGCGCCGCGGTATTGCTGGAGTCCGGCACGGATATCACGATGTCCGCGGCGGCAGGTTGTTCTATGGCGAGTTGCCTGCCCAGCCGCCGCCGGGTCTTGTCCACGTTGTCGCCGAAGATGATGCTGTCGGGCCGTGAGAAATAGATGTATTCGAAGATGCAGAAAGCGTGGCGATCGGCTTCCGCGGTCGTAAAGGCGCGGAGACCGTGCGAATCGATCATGATGAGTTCGCCGGGCTCGATGTCGCGAATATAACGTGCGGAGATGATGTCGAGCGCGCATGATTCGGACGCGACGATCCAGGCATCGCCCAGCTGGCCGAGGCACAACGGGCGGAATCCGTAGGGATCGCGCGCCGCGAACAACTGGTTTTCAGTGGCCAGGACGAGAGAATAGGCGCCTTCGATCTGCCGTAAGGCGTCCATGATTCGATCGGCCATCTTGTCTTCTCTGGATCTGGCGACGAGATGCAGGATCAGTTCGCTGTCGGTTGTCGTCTGAAAGATGGCGCCGTCGTCCTGCATCCGGTTGCGGAGTTCGGCGGTATTGGTGAGGTTTCCGTTGTGCGCGACGGCGAAAAACGCGTCCCGGCACTCCGCCAGAAAGGGCTGGGCGTTGGTCAGGGTGTCAGATCCGGTCGTGGAATACCGATTGTGGCCGATGGCCAGGTGGCCCGGAAGCCGATCCAATACGTCTCCGTCGGCAAACACGTCGGCAACCTGACCCATTTCGGTATGGCGAAACAGATACTCACCGTTACCTGAAACGATGCCGCTGCTCTCCTCGCCGCGGTGCTGCAGGGCGTGCAGGCCCAGCGTGGTGAGTTTCGCAGCATCGCTGTCCCCATAAATGCCGAAGATGCCGCAATAGTGTTTTACGCTCTGATCCATCGGCCCTCCTGTCGGCGGAGTACGGATTGATAGTAATGGAAGAGACCGTTAACCTGCCAGGGGGATGGCGCGTTCTCCAGTGTTCGTAATCGTCAGTTTCTGCGTCGCCTGCGTCTGCCGGCTCTACTTCTGTGGTTGCGGCCCCGTTCGGGCTTCGAACCGCCTTCCTTCAACAGGAAATCGAGCCGTCGGAATCTTATGTCCGCCCGGACAAGCTGGACTACGACCGGGTCGCCCAGACGGAACCGTCTTCCGGAGCGTTGTCCGATGAGAGCGCCTTCGTTTTCGCGATACACGTAGTAGTCGTCTCCAATCGTACTGACCCTGACCAAACCGTCAATCAGATAGTCGTTGAGTTCGGCGAAGAATCCCATGGCCCTGACGCCAACGATAACCGCGTTGAAGGCGTCGCCGACGCGATCCTCCAGAAAGCGGATCTGCTTGACCTTGACGGATGCCCGCTCCGCCTCCTGAGCCACCGTTTCCCGGCCGGTAATGACGTCGCCGAGCGCCGGAAGTCGTTCCCGGAGCCCGTTTTCTCGTTCTTCGGTCAGGCCGCCGGCTTCTTTCAGGAGCCGATGGATCATCAGGTCGGGGTACCGCCGAATGGGGGAAGTGAAGTGGGTGTACGTGTCACAGGCGAGACCGAAATGCCCGATGTTTTCAGGCGAATAGACGGCTTTCTTCATGGACTGCAGCAGCCTGGCGTTCAGCACCTGCCCTGAACGCTTCCCTTCGACTGCGGCCAGGAATTTCTGAATGTCGGCGGGCGTAATCCGGTCCCTCCGCGGAAAGCCGAACCCGAAGGCGGCGGCTGTGTCTGCGAATTCCGCAAGTTTCCGCGCGTCCGGCCTTTCGTGAATGCGGTACAGACCCGGGAGATTCCGGTCTCGGATATGGCGCGCCACGGTTTCGTTGGCCAGCAGCATGAATTCCTCGATGATCCGGTGACTGTCGAGGCGTTCGCTCTTCCGTATTTCGGCGACGTTGCCCTCGCCGTCCACGACGATCCGCGGTTCGGTCAGGTTGAAGTCAATCGCACCGCGCTTCACTCGCCGGCCGGTAATACTTCTTCGCAGATGGTCCATTTCCCGCAAGAGCGCGCACTGCGGCGAAGGTTCGGCCGACCCGCTTCCATTGAGGAATTCCTGTGCCTGGCGGTACGACAGCCTCGCCCTGCTTCGGACCGTGGACGGGGCGATCTGAGATTTCAGCGGCTGGCCGTTCCCATCCAGGTCGATCAGTACGCTCACGGCAAGCCGGTCCTTACCGGGCAGCAGGGAACACAGGTTTCCCGAGAGGCGTTCCGGCAGCATGGGTATCGCCCGGTCCGCGAGGTAGATGCTGGTCCCTCGCGTCAGGGCTTCGTGGTCCAGCGGGCCGCCTTCCTTGACGTAGTAGCCCACGTCGGCAATGTGTACGCCCAGCCGGTATCCGCCTCCCGGCCTGTCTTCCAGAGAGACCGCGTCGTCGTGGTCCCTGGCGTCTTCCGGATCGATCGTAACGCAAAAGAGATGACGAAGGTCCAGCCGGTTAAGGGTTTCGGCCTCCGGAATCCGGTCTGGAAACGCCTGTGCGGCTGCCAGTACATGCGGGGGAAATTCAACGGGCAGGTCGTACTCTTTCACTATGGAAAGGGTGTCGATGCCCGGGTCGCCGGGTTGGCCCAGAACGTCGACGACCTGGCCTTCAGGATTGGCATTCCCGGCGAGCCAGGGTCGGAGGCGGACGACGACCAGTTGGCCGTCCGCGGCGCCTCCGGCATCTTCGGGAGAGATGTAAACATCCCGCGGAAATCGGGGGTTGTCGGGTTCCACGAAGCCGAAGCGGGTTCCCGCGCGGTAGATCCCGATAATGGATCGGGCGCCGCGTTCGAGTACACGGCTGATCTCATTGCCGCCGCGCCTCCGGGATGTCCGGACAACGACTCGGTCGCCGTGCAACGCGCCTCGCAAGCCCCCGGGGCCGACAAAGACATCCGGGCTTTCACCATCGCGACAGACGAAACCGAAACCGTCGGGACTGACGCTGAGCAGACCCGTGGCGAGATCGAGCTTGGCCGGGGGGCCGAAACGGTTGTTGCGCAACTTGACGATGGCGCCTTCCCGTTCGAGCTGAACGAGCAGCCGTCGAAATCGCCGGTAGTCGTTTTCGGGCACCCTCAATGCCCGGCTCAGTTCGCGAGGTTTGAGCGGGCGCCCGGATTCACTTCGGATAAAATCCAGAACCCGATCGCGGTAGATCCTGACACCCTCCTTGAGGGTTGGCGACGGCGCTATTTTCTTGATGCAGCGGGGCGAATTCCTTATTTTTGGACGATCGTCAGAGTTCGCGTTAAATATATAAGTTAGTAAGCAGAAAATCAAAAATAAATGCGAGAAAAATGGTCATTATCACCTTGAGAGAAGGAGGTGGCGTCGTGCAACCTTGAGATTATCGCCTGTTGAGCGTCAAACACGATAGCCTCGACACTTCATGCAGGCTTTCGCCGAGCCGTGAGGGGATATTGGTACGCCTTACAAATGTTGTGAGTTAGCCTTGATTCGTAATTCTTCGGG